>CAMDPX010000264.1 GCA_945905295.1 Planctomyces sp. SH-PL62
CGTGTGCCGGTTTCTGGTGGGCCGGCGCTCGAAGCGAGCTTGTCCCACCCTACGAAATGCGCGCAGCCTGACTAGAAGATGAAACTTGGTTATTCAACAAGCTTGCCAGAGTTCGGATCGGACCACCCGCGTTCTGGCGAACGCGGCTACGATCCGACAACCCTAGGCCGCCCTGCCCTGCCGAGCGGTTTGACCACACAGCCGGTCGCGACCGCCGGAACGATGCTGCTCCACCAGTCGCGCGAGTCCCTCGCTGAGCATGGGCATCGCGCAGTCGTACTCGGCGCGGAAGCGGCGCGTTTGTAGCGATGCCTCGCCGCGGCCGAAGCCGGTTGGTCGCGCGGCCAGCTCGCGGATCGTCCGCGAGGCGGGGGCGCCCAGCTCAAACGCGGACGCTAACTGTTTCGCGAACTGATACGGGCTGACTCGTTCGGCTCCGGCGATGTGGAACACGCCGGTCAGTTCGTCTTCCAGCGCTGGAGCGAGATAGTCCGCCAGATCGCTGGCGAGAATCGGCGTGGCATGGCAAATGGGATCGAGTTCCAGGGCGCGATTGTTCTCCAATGCCGACAACACCGATTCGAGCCAACCGTGCTTGCCGGAGGGACTCCAGCCGAAGGCGTTCGTGCGCACGATCAGTGACTTCGCACAAACTTCACGGACGCGCGTCTCGATGTGGCGAATCTCGGTCGCTTCGGCACTCGGACACAGCGTGGCGCAATTTTCGTCATGGAACATCCACGGTCCGGTGAAGACCGCGTCTGAGGAGATCATGGTGAAATGCAACTCGGCTTGAGCGGCGGCGGCCCAGCGTTCGGCGTCTGTGTTCGCGAAGGACGGGGCGGCTGACTCCCAGGTGGATCGGGCGGCCGCGCCGCAGAAGATCACATGAGTCGCTCGCGTCTGAAGGAGACACTGACGGATGCCATCGGCGGAATTGCGATCGAAGTTCGCACGTTCGCAACCTGGTAGACCGATGGACGAGTCTGCAGAGAGTCCGATGACTCGTTCATGTTCGGACCAACTCGCCGCCAAGTTCGCACCGACCACCGTCTCAACACCGACGATCAAGAATGTCTTCACGCTAAAGGCTCCCTGCATGCGCGTGTGAGTAAACTGTCACCGAGCGACTCGACGTTCGGTCTCGCTGCGGCGGGGTCAGGAGACCCGCGCCGAACGAACGCGGCGGTTTATAGACCTGCCTTTCGAATCGCCACAACGGCACTTTCTGCGCTTGGCGACGCAGATGCGATGATGCGTTGACTGTGGAAAACCCGGTCTTGTCACTCTCGGCAAGCTGTGCCAGACTCTGGTCGAGGGTCGCCGCCGAGACGGAATTCGTGCGGTGTTCGTCGAGACTTTTCGCCTCCGGGCATCGAGGTGGTTGATGATTCGCCGGCTGACAATCGTGATCGCATTGGTGATGGGACTGGGCTTCGGCGCAGCGCCGCGAGCGAATGCTCAAGGCTTGATCTGGAAGCTGCCGGCCGACGGCACTTGGATTCGGTACGAAGGAACGTATCAGCAAATCGAGACACGCTCGACCACCGGCGGGACCGATCTGACGATCCAGTGGATTCAGCATCTGACGATCAAGTCCGTCGGTCAGCAAGAGGCCGAGCACGACGGCAAGACCGTCCCCTGCCGGTGGCTCGAATTCAAAGTGCAGACCGGCAAGAAGAGCGAAGCGGGGATCAACCCCGGTCCGGTCGGCGCGTCGATCTACAAAGTGCTGGTGCCGGAGAGTCGTGTGATCGGCAAGCTGGCGGATGACGAGACGATTCCGGTTTCGTTCCTGCCGATCCTGAAAGGCTTCCGAAAAGATGGCGAGAAGCCGGTCGAAGAAATGACCGGTTCGGTGCTGCAGATTTACCCGAAGATCGCACTGCTTCGGCATTACACGACGTTGGAGAAAGAAGGCGAACCGGAAGCATTGGACGTCGGCATCGGATCGGTGACGGCTCAGAAGTGGAAGGCGAAGTACGAAGCGGAGAACTTGCAGAATCACACGGTTCACGAATCCGAGTTGTGGCGCAGCGATGACGTCCCGTTCGGAATGGCTCAGTGGACGGTGAAGCTGACGATGGAACGCAAAGGGGAAAACGAACTGCGCTCGGCGTTCAAGCAAGTGGCTCAGACGGTCGTCGAGATGAAGGCACTGGAGACCGGCACCGACGCGAAGAGCGAAGTCGAGACGCCGTAATTGAAGTGGGGCACGTTTTCAACGTGCCCGTAGCCGAGCACGATGACATCGTGCTCCACGGGGAACTCACGGCCGCGTCTCTCGCCGCAATCGTCGCAGGAACTCGGACAAGTCGCGCGGGAGCCGCGTCTCGAAGTGAAGCGACTCTCCGGTGAGCGGATGCTCGAAGCCCAACTCGGCCGCGTGCAGTGCCAGTCGCGGTGCGCTGCTGCGGTCGAGGCTCGGCTTCTGACCGAGCGGGCCGCGATACTCTTTGTCGCCGCAGACGGGATGCCCAGCTTCCGAGAGATGGATGCGGATCTGGTGCGTGCGGCCGGTTTCGAGGCGGCATTCGACGAGCGTGAAACCGTTGATGACTTCCACGGGTCGAACGTGTGTCACCGCGCGTTGTCCGGCATTCGGATCGGTGACGCTGCCCCGTTTGCCGTCGCCGCGATCGCGTGCGAGAAATGACTCGATGGTTTGTGCGGTGATCTCACCGCTCACGATGGCGAGGTACGCGCGGTCGATTGTGTGTTCGCGAAACTGCTCGACAAGCGACCGTTCGGCGGACGTCGTGCGTGCGAAGACCATCAGGCCGCTGGTGTCGCGGTCGAGTCGATGCACAGGAATCACTCGCGGTGGACGACCGAGACGTCGATGTTTGCCGCGTGAGGAACTCGCTCCCTTCGCGAGCACATCGGGCAACACGTCTTCGAGCGTCGGCTCGCGCCGTTGCCGGCGAGCGGACCAGTTCGCTTCGTCAGCGTGTCGCATCGTTGTCATGCCGGAGGGTTTTTCGACGACGACGAGTTGCTCATCAGCAAAGTGGATGTGGATATCGTCCGCAGTCGGCGGCGCGGCGATCGCGTGCGGCAGAATCTTGATGACCTCGCCCGTCTTCAAACGGCGGCGACTGTCTTCGCAGAGATTGCCGTCAATCTGCACTCGGCGATTGCGCAGCAGTTGCGTCGCTTCGGACGCTGGCACGTCAGGCTGCAATCGCCGCAACAGCGCGACCAGCAATTGTCCCGCATCGGACTCGCGGACATGAACGACTTGTGAACCATCACGTCGCATGGGTCACTTTGTAGCCACGTTCGCCAGAACGTGGGCAAACCTGCGAACCCCCCACGTTCTGGCGAACGTGGCTACGGCGCAATCTGGCATTGAAACCACGCCTATGAGGATTCGGTGTTCTCTGGAGCGCCGATTTCAGGCTGCCCGCCGGAGTTCTCGCGTTCGCGGGACGGTCGCGGATTGATTTGGCTGTCGCGGTCATAGGTCGGCGTTTTGTCGTCGGATTTCGTGCCCAGCAACGTGAAGAACAAAAACACCATGCCCAGGATCCCGACGGCGAGCCAAACAAAACTCCATTCGATCCCCTTCGAGGGGACCAAACTTCCCGCACGAGGCGAGTCGGGTTCTTGAGACATGACATGTCCTCCGCGCGAATTCGCGGCGCATAATGGCGGGCTGAGGGTTTGAACGGCAAGGCGAACGTGAAAGTGGGAGCGCCGGCAGGGGCGTGAAAATACCCGTCGCGACCGCTGACAAGCAATGTTTTTCCCAGCAGCATTGCTCAGTTTCGGAACATCTTGGAAGATCGCCTGCGGCACATGTCGGTCAAACCGATTGTGCGGACAACAGGTTTGGCCGTTCGCCCAACCAGGCTTAGGATGGACAATCCTGTCCGTCCCCAAGACCTCACGACGGACAGGATTGTCCGTCCTACAAAATTCACGCAGCCCAACAAGAAGTTGAAACCAAAAAGTTTCGGAGTTCATGCCATGCGTTGCTCAAGAGAGAATCCCCGCGAATGGACTTGGTGCGGTGTGGCCGCCGGTCTCAGCCTGATGCTGACCTTCTGCGGCGTGCCGCACACGGAAGAGACGAAGCCGAAAACGGCCGTGACCAAATCGGTGGCCAAAGAAGCGTTGACTCCGTTTCAAGATTTGGTCGGCGGTTGGCGCGGGACGGCGCTGCCCAAACGTGGCTCCAATTCCGGGGGCTGGATTGAGAAAGCCGAGTGGCGTTGGAAATTCGACGGCGAGAACGTCGCGCTGGAATACGCTGTCGATGAGGGGAAGCTGCTGAGATCCGCCTGGATGACATTCGATCCGAAGACCAAGACCTTTCGATTGAAGACGGTGGAACTCGGCACGAAGTCCGGCGACACCATCGCACGCGAATACACGGGTGTCTCGGAAGGCAACAAACTGATTTTTGACACGCCTCCCAAAGACGGAACCGAAGGACGCCGCATTACGGTCACGCGACTGAATGAGAAACGGACGCTGGTGCTGTTCGAGCAAAAAGGAGCGGGGCAAAACTTCTTCAACCGGATCGCGGAAGTCGGCTACACCCGCGAAGGGACTCGGTTGGCGGAGTCCGATCAAACCGGTCCGATCTGCGTCGTCACTGGCGGCCAGGGGACGATCAAAGTCACCCACAAGGGGGAGACCTACTGGGTCTGCTGCACCGGTTGCCGCGATGCGTTCAACGACGATCCCGAAGGGGTGCTCGCGGACTATCGCAAGAAGCTGGAAGAGAAAAAGGCTGGGAAGAAATGAGCCTGCGTGCGATGCGTGCAGGCGAGCGGGGCGGCGTCAGCCCCCCGGTGCATTGGTCGCCGCGCCACGTTCGTCGCCCCAGAACCGGGGGGCTGACGCCGCCCCGCTCGCCAGCATTCGCAAGAAACCTCGCGTTCCCACGTTTCGGGGACACGGCTAGACTGCGACCGTTGTGCCATTGAATGAACCTCTCGACATCACGGGTCTGAAGGAGTCTCCCATGCGGTTTTCTCGCTCAAAATTGTTTTGTCTGACGGTCGCGGGCCTGTCGGCTGGTTTGCTCGTCGCTGGCAACAATCTCACTCAGGCATGGCAGACTTCCTCACAAAATCCCCGGCCGCGAACGAATGCGGCACCGAGCCTTGATGAGACGGAACCGGCCGAGCAGGTGACTCGCGAACCTGGCGCGGTGACGTTGCCGAAGTGCTCGGTCAAGTTGCAGTACAGCGTGGTGCTGGCCAGCGACCGCCCGGGCCTGATCTCGCATGTCGAACCGAAGGAAGGGGACATCGTCCGCAAGGACCAAGAGATCGTGTTTTTGAAAGACGAAATGGCCGTCGCCCTGTTCAATGTCGCTAAGCAGAAGGCGGAGAATGACGTCAACAAACGCTTCGCCGAAAAGTCCGCCGCCGTCGCCGAGGCGGAGTGGAAGAAGATGGTGGAAAGCAACCGCAGGGTTCCCGGTTCAATTCCTTCGACCGAAGTCGAACGCGCGAAGCTGAATTTCGAGAAGGGGATCCTGCAAGGCGAGCAGGCCGAGCACGAGCAGGCCGTGGCCATCCTGGAAAAGGAAAAGGCTGCCGCCGAGTTGAAGACCTACAAGATCGAAGCTCCGTTTGATGGCGAGGTGCGCAAGGTGCTCAAGCACAAAGGGGAGGCGGTCACCCAAGGCACGCCGATCCTGGAACTCATCAGCACCCGCTCGGTGAGGGTCGAGGGGTATTTGCCGATCGAGGATTTTTATAGCGTGCGAAAAGGAGATCCGGTCGAAGTGCAGCTCGACATCCCGGACAAGGACTTGGAAATCGAAAAGGAAATTTTCGAGGGCAAGGTGTACTTCATCGATAAGACGGTCAGCCCGGTCACGCACGGTGCTCGCGTGTGGGCCGAAGTGCAAAACCCCGCCGCACGCTTGATCGAAGGCTTGTATGCCAAGATGACGATCCGGCATGGCCGCAAGGAGGGTGGCGGCATCACCAAGAAAGCCGCGTCGAAGATCGGACCCTCCGGCATCAGCCCCGCCAGCGGAACCAAGTAAGTGGAGAATGACTTGAGGCGGCGATGCGACGACTCAATGTCCAAAGTCCAAATCCCAATAGCCAATGAATGGCCAATGACCAAATCCCAATGAGTCCACGTTCCATGCCCCGTTTCGGTTTTGGACATTGAGGTTTCATTGGTCATTGAAACTTGGAAATTGGACATTCCGAAAAAGGCTCTGTGTCCCTAACGACGAATGACTGAAGAAGCCCTCCCATGTCGATTGCTGGAAATCCCGCTCAATCCGCGTTGACCCCGTCCAATCGACGGCCGATTCCCCTTCAGGCTCGCGCCGATCTGGTCATTGAACGCATTGATTATCAAGGGGTCGCCTACTGGGTCATCAAAGAACCGGTCGGGCTGAAGTACTACCGACTGCAAACCGAGCAATACGAAGTTCTCTTCTTGCTCGACGGCAAGCGCAGTTTGGAAGAGGTCCGCGACGAACTGCTCCGCATCCTGCCGACCGTGCGTCTGCAACTCAGCGACATTCAGCACCTCATCACCGATCTCCACGAGAAAGGTTTGGTCCACAGCAACCGCATGGGCCAGGGAGCCGCACTGCTCAAGCAGAAGAAGGACAACTTCCGCAAGAAGGTCTGGCAGACGCTACGCAGCTTGCTGTACCTGCGGCTGCCCGGTTGGGATCCGGAAAATGCGCTGACGTTTCTGAATCCGATTGCCGGCTGGCTGTTCAAGCCGTGGGGCTTGATCACGATGACGCTGTTCTGCGTGGCGTCCTGGATCATGCTGGGAACTCGGTTCAGTGACTTCACCGCGCAGATTCCGGAGTTTCAGCAGTTCTTCGGCTGGCCGAACCTGATGTACCTGTGGGTCACATTGGCCGGCTGCAAAATTTGTCACGAGTTCGGCCACGGCCTGAGCTGCAAAGTCTACGGCGGTGAATGCCACGAAATGGGGGTCATGCTGCTCTGCTTCAGCCCCTGCTTGTATTGCGACGTCTCCGACAGTTGGACGCTGAAGAACAAGTGGAAGAGAATCATGATCGGCGCGGCCGGCATGTATATCGAGGCGATCATCTCCGGCGTCGCGATCTTCTTCTGGGCCTATACCGAGACCGGGTTGATGCACCACTTGTGCCTCAACATTTTCTTTGTGACGTCGATCACGACGGTCATCTTCAATGCGAATCCGCTGATGCGGTTCGACGGCTACTACATGCTGGCGGACTTCCTGGAAATCCCCAACATGCGTCCCAAGGCCGACAAGCTGATGCGCGAAAGCTTCGCCTGGTACTGCCTGGGAATCGAAGCCCGGCCCGATCCGTTCATGCCGGAGACCGGCAAGTTCTGGTTCATCGTCTTCGCGATCACGGCCAACATCTACCGCCTCTTCGTGATGGTCGCGATTCTGACCTTTTTCTACACCGTCCTGAAACCGTATGACGTGCAAAGCCTCGGCATCATGCTGGCCATCTGCTCGTTCTCCGGAATCATCTACTCCTTCTTCTTCAACCTCTACCAAATCATCACCGCTCCCAGGATCGAACCCATGAGCCGCCCCAAAATGATCGCGAGTGCCACGGTGTTGCTGACTGTTCTCGGCGTGGGCCTGTTCGTGCCGGTCCCGTGGCACTTCGACGCCATGTACATCGTCGAACCGCACGACGTGCAACACGTCTACTCGACGACGCCGGGCTTCCTGCGCGAGCAATTCGTCGCGGAAGGCCAACACGTCCAAGAGGGCGGACCAATCGTCGATCTCGAAAATCCTGAGAAGGAAGACAAGAAGCGCGACATGCAGGTCCAAGGCCGGGTGATCTTGGAAGAAATCAAGGTGCATCAAGCCAACGACTCGCAAGCCGAGTTGAAGGTCGCTCAGCAAAAGCTGCAAACAGTCAGAGAACAACTGGCCGAGTACGAACACCAACTGTCACAGTTGCGGATTGTCGCGCCGTGCGGCGGCTTGGTCGTCGCTCCACCGGCCACACCGGAACCGAAAGCGGACGCCACCCGCGTGCAACTTGCCGCGTGGAACGGCACGCCGCTCGCCGAGAAGAACCGCGACAGCTTCCTGGAAGAACGCACGCATGTGTGCAGCATCGCTCCGGACAACAAATTCCAAGCCACACTGCTGGTCGATCAGAAGGACCGCAACGACATCAAAGTCGGCGACGAGGTTCAACTGAAGTTCGATCACCTGTCCGACAAGATTTACATCGGCAAGGTCGAGAAGATCTCCGACCGCGATTTGCAATTCGTGCCGCAACTGCTGTCGAACAAGCTCGGCGGCGAAGTCCCCACCACCAGCGACGATCAAGGCCGCGAACGGCTGGTCAGCGCCGCGTATCAAACGACCGTCGTGTTGGATGAAGACATCCCGCTACTGCGTTCGGGAATGCGTGGCCGCGCCCGCTTCCACATTGGAAAACGCTCGACGTGGGATTGGATCTGGCGATACATCAAGACGACGTTCCACTTCGTCCTGTGATGGATGTGGCGAATCAAGAGCCCGACGAATGGAAGGAGACGACGAATGCTTCAAACATTCGTCGTCTCCTTCGATTCGTCGGGCACCTCTTCTCTCGACCCTATGTCGTCTCCGACTTCGGAGCGAACCCTCGTCGCAGCGTGTTCTCGGTCACGCTGATCGGCACGACGAATTGCATCAGGTAGTCGGCTCCCCCGGCCTTCGTCCCAGTGCCGCTGAGCTTGAAGCCGCCGAACGGTTGGCGGTTGACCAACGCGCCGGTGATCGGGCGGTTGAGATACAGGTTGCCGACTTGGAACTCGCGGCGGGCACGCGCGAGGTTCTGCGGACTGCGGCTATAAAGGCCGCCGGTCAATGCGTAGTCGGTGCCGTTGGCGAGCGCGAATGCTTCGTCGAGGTTCTTGGCTTTGAGGACGCACAGCACCGGACCGAAGATCTCCTCTTGAGCCAGCCGCGAATCGGCAGGCACGTCGGCGAAGACATGCGGGGCGATGTAGTGACCTTCCTTCGCGAGCTTCGGCGGGACTTCGCTCTCGACCGCCACCAAATGTTGTAACTTGCCGAGTTCGATGTATTCGGCGATGCGCTCGCAGGCGTTGGAGTCGATGACCGGCGGGACGAACGTGCCGGGGTCTTCGGCCGGGCCCAGCTTCAAACTCTGCACCGCACCGACCAGACGTTCGAGGAATTGGTCGTACGCGCCGGCGAGCACGATCACTCGCGAGCACGCCGAGCACTTCTGGCCAGCGTAACCGAACGCGGATTGCACCACACCGAGCACCGCTTCGTCGAGGTCCGCGTCGTCATCGACGATGATCGCGTTCTTGCCACCCATCTCAGCGATGACTCGTTTGACGCCGTGCTGATGCAGATCAATCGCGGCCGCTGCTTTGTTGATTTCGAGGCCGACGGCTCGTGAGCCAGTGAAGGCGATGACATCGACATTGGGGCTTTGCACGAGCGCCGGGCCGATCTCTTCGCCGATGCCGGGCAGAAAGTTCACGACGCCGTCGGGCAAGCCGGACTCCATCAGAATGTCCACGAATTTGGCGGCCACGACGGAGGATTGCTCGGCCGGTTTGATCACGACGGTGTTACCCATCGCCAGCGCGGCGACGGTCATGCCGGACAGAATTGCCAGCGGGAAGTTCCAGGGCGCGATCACCGCGACCACACCGCGCGGGCGGTAATGGAATTCGTTTTCTTCGCCCGCCAGATCAACGCGCTGCGGTTGCGACATCGCCAGCATTTGCTCGGCATAGAAGCGGCAGAAGTCGATCGCTTCGGCAACTTCGCCGTCGGCATCCTCCCACGACTTGCCGACTTCGTGGACGATCCAGGCGGCCAGTTCAAAACGCTGGTCGCAGAGTTGTTTGGCGATAATGTGGAGGTGCTCGGCCCGATACTTCGGCTCGACACGAGACCAACCGGGGAACGCGGCCTTGGCGGCGGCGATCGCGTTCTCGGCATCGTGCTTCGTCGCCGACGAGACCTTGCCGACATTCACACCGCGATGCGACGGGCTGATCGAAACGATCGCCCCTTTCGTTTCCACGACTCGACCGTTGATAACCAGCGGGTATTCGTTGCCGAACTGGCTTTTGACATCGTCCAGCGCTTCTTGAAACGCCTTGCGGTTGGCGGCTTGGCTGAAGTCGGTGGGAGGTTCATTGTGGAACATAAGAATGTCCTGGCGAGCGGGGGGCGTCAGCCCCCCGGTGGGTGGAGCGTCTTTTTCAGTGACGATGGCGAGTTCGACGGAACCGGGGGGCTGACGCCCCCCGCTCGCCAAAAGCGCGCGTGAGGCAGGAACGGCAAACAGATCTTCGACGGTGACGTTTTCCGCGAGGCTGTGTCGCAGGAACGAATCGTTGCTGGTGTTCTCCAGCAAGCGGCGGACGAGGTACGCCATGCCGGGGATCAGTTCGCCAAACGGTGTGTAGATGCGGACGCGGTGTCCCATCTCGGCGAAGAGCTGCGCTTGCTCCGAGGCCATGCCGTAGAGCATTTGAATTTCAAACGCTCCGATCGGCACCTTGAGCTGTCTCGCCCACGCGATGCCGTTGGCGAGACTGCGCAGGTTGTGGCTGGCGAGCGCGGGTCGCAGCAGTTGGTAATTCTCCATCAACAGCCGCGCGAGCTTTTCAAAGTTCGCATCCGACTGCCACTTCTCCTGGAAGACCGGCACCGGCCAGCCATGCAGGCCGGCCGAGACCGTTTCGTAATCCCAGTAGGCTCCTTTCACGAGCCGCACCGTGACCGGCGTGCCGCGCTTCTTCGACCATTTCAGCAGTCGTTGCAGATCACTCTCGGCGTCGGGTAGGTACGCCTGGATCACGATGCCGACGTCGGCGAAGTCGCGAAACTCGGCCTCCATCAAAACCTGTTGGAAGATGTCGAGCGTCAGGTCTTTGAACGCGAATTGCTCCATATCGACATGCACGTAGGCCCCATGCTCGCGAGCCGCTCGCAGGATCGGCCGCAGCCGCGAGAGGACTTCATCGGTCGTGCCGACTGGGTCGATCGGGCGGAAGTGACTGCACAGCGCCGACAACTTCAACGACACGTTGACGCGGGGAATCGGACCGAGGTGATCGCTGTCGAGCTGACAATCCTCCAGCCATTCGTTGGCCTGAGCCGCCAGCCCGCTGATGAGGTTGAGGTACTGCTGCTGATAGGCGTCGGACTCCGCCTCGGAAATCGTGGCCTCGCCGAGCAGGTCGAGCGTGAACCCAAAGCGTTGCTTCCGCAGTTTGCCGACGGCGGCGGAAACCTCGTCGACGGTCGAACCGGCGATGAAGCGCTGAGCCATCCGCGACGCATTCGATCGCGCGTTCACGGCCAGCGCCCGGCCGAGCACCGTGTTCGGCTCGGCCAAATCGAGCACCAGCCGCGCCGCTCCAGGCAAGTGCGAACTGACTTCCTCGAAGTATTCCTGCAAATGCCGAGCAACCGCCGCATGCGTCTTCAGCCGCGGCAACACATCGACAAAGCGAAACATCTGCACTTTGACCGCTTCATCTCCCATCGCCCACGACAGGATGCGGTCTTCCCACCAACGCTTCTCGAAGATTGAAGCTTTGCGGCGATGCAGGTGATCGAAGAGGTATCGGCCGATCTCCTGCGTCACATCTTCGACGCGAGCTTCCAGATCGCCGAGCACCTCGGCCTTGGCGGACGGCTTCGCAGTTGCGGACGCAGACGGTTTCTTCTTTGCCACGAGCGGTGGGGTTCCTGAGAGTAGTCTTAGGCGATCAAGTCGAGTGTCCGGGGTCAGGCACCGCAGAATTCAGAATTGGCGGAATTGAGGTTTGAGGAGAAATAACGCATTGTTCCGCCAATTCTGAA
>CAMDPX010000265.1 GCA_945905295.1 Planctomyces sp. SH-PL62
TGATCACAAGCTGAAGCTCTCCCCGTTCCTCGTCCGTCAATCGAACTACATATTTCTTGTGCATAGACCACCTCCTTGTGGTACACGCAGAGTCGTCGAATTCTCGATAAACTCCAACCCGAAGTTTTAGTCGTGACGCGGCACTAGTAGGTCCGGGCGTTCAATACGTGGCATTTTCCAAAGCCCGTCGGCCCAAACATCAAGCAGTTGTTCGACGTCGTCGGCCACGATGCTGGCCGTCTGCTCGTTTAGTTCGTGCGTGTGCTTGGGGGCCCAAATGAAGGGGGCCAACGGAAGTTGTTTCACCGACGTGAGCGACAACTGTTCGAGTCGCCAACCAATCTCGAACCCATAGGCATGCACCGACTGCGGTAATAGCGCTGTGTGGCAAGCCACGATGGTCTGAATGCCGTCTTTGTCCTCCGAGCCCAATTTCTTCCAGGAATCTCCCCAACCCAGTTCCAACTGTTGGCTGAGCTCCTCTTTGGTCAAAGCCGGGATCGAAATGATTCGTGGACGAAATCCAGAAACCGTTTGAAAGGTCAAACCAACATCCGTCATGTTCCGACCCACGATGAGGGAGCGGAACGATCGCGCCCAATCCTCGCGCCAATCGAGCGCTGGTTTCTGAATCACACCCAGCAGGTAAATCAGATCGGAAAGCCGCCCCTTAGTTCCGCCGCTGGACTGATACTCGGAGCGGAGAGTCTCGTCCCACCACATATGATGAAACGAGCGGAAGTAGAGCACCAATTGCGTCCGCTTCCCCAAGAGGAATGTTCCGAGTTGCCGAAAGTAGCGACAGGCCTCAAGCACGTTCGAAATCGGGCGGCACAACAATTCGGAATCCACACCAAGCCCCAATTCCGAGTGTGATCCCAGCGTGTTTCGGACGGTCTCGACAAAACACTGCGTCATGTTGGGCGAACAGAGCAATTCCTTGTAACCAATTTCACACACGATCCAGCGACTGCCGGGGTCGCTTTGCTTCTGACCAAGAATGGCGCTGCGAGTGAGTGAGTTCTTGCCAACTCCCGCGTCGCCAGTGATCACGGCAGAGTACGTTTCCTTTAACGCCAAGCTGATTTTGTCGAGATGCTCCTTTCGATTGAGATAGGTTGGAGGCAGGCCAGCAGAAGGATCCGGCGACCATTGCAGATCCTCCTCGGCGGAAGAGAACAACAGATCTTGAATTGCCATGATCGTTCCTTTGGTTGTGGCATCAGGTCAATGGAGCATGGACTCGAATTGATTGAGAGAGTGACCAACGATGACGTGGCACTCATTTTGAATCAGGTGTTGAAGTGTTGGCAGGCGGTGACAGCCAGCGTCTCCGCATCTTCTTCCGTCAATGCTTTCGGAAATGTGTAACTCATCCGGTTTTCCATCAGCGGCCGGGAAATCACCTCGGCGGCGGTAGCCTTCAAGAGCAGTTCTTTCGCGAGATCGAATTCTGTTTGACTAACCTGACGAACCGGGCAAGACTGCTGCTCCAAATACTGAGCCATGCGTCTGCGGAGCGTGGGGATTGAAGTCTCTCGCGTCTGCGAATGACTTTCCTTGAGGAGTGCCGCGAAAGCCAAGAGCGTCCAGCCCTCAAAATTTTCTCGGACGGTACGAACAACCTCTTTCCGGAAGTCATCGGTACGTCCAATTTCGCGGATCAGGTCCGACGTGACGAGGACGTTTTCGCGAAACGCGCGATCAAACAACAGCCGCAAGAACAACTGTAAGAACGAAGGGTGCAGAGATGCTTGTCCTGCAACTTCTTTCAGTGCGGATTCACGGTCGGCATATTCCAGACCGTTTGCCTCCATCACATCGACGATGAGAGTTCTTGCCTTCTCCAAGTCCAATGGCAAGAGGCGTTCATTCTCACCGAAATTGGCTGCGGGACTGTCGCCCGTTCGCACCGCACGCTCCAAATTGCTCCAGCCGGCGAGGACGACGCGAATTCGCGAATCGGGCGCAAGAATCTCCGAACGGAGTTGGGCCAGAAAGGCTTTCGTCTCGGAGTGTTTGATGATCGCATCGAACTCGTCCAGCAGAAGCGTAACCCGGTACGGACTGGCTCGGAGCGCGACATGCCAACGCGCCAAATCTTCGGGCGACCGGAGACCATCCGGTTGTGGAAAATCGTTTGCTCGCACGCGGATCTTCGTCGCCATTTCGACGACGGCGATCTCTAAGAGTATCCACGTCTGCTGTTCAGCCTGGTCTGCCGTGGCGTGCAGCACGGTTTCAAAGCTGCACAGACAGGTCGGATGCTGCCAGTCGGTTTCGAGTTGCCATTGGATTTGAAATAGCAACGTCGTTTTGCCGATTCGTCTCGACCCGACAATTTTGTACGACTGAAAGTCCGAAGCGATGACGGCGGCCAAGTCCAGACGGCCACCGAGGCTCCGGCGAGGTACGGCCATTGGTCGTTGCCGAACTCGTCCCTCGAAAAAGAACGGATTGGGAACCGCTCGCGTGACATCCAAGCCCCGCATGGACCGTCGAATCGCAGAGTCCGGTTTGTTAGAAAAGACGACTTCACGAAGTTTCTCTTGGTCCAGAATGAGCCATTCCATTTGCCGAGGAAATTCGTTGAGAAACCGTTGGGCGTCTTTGCTCAGCGAGCCGCACACCAGGAGCATCAGGAAGTTCGGCTCTGGCGAGGAACCAGCTCGGACCTTACCATCGGCGATAATTTCGCGGAGCGCGGTTTCGAATTCTTCCCGAGCTCGGCCGAGCTGGGCTTTTGACAAGAGTCTTCCACTGCAGGCCAAAAACACCACGGGATACTCGGCAACGGCCATGGCGACCGGGAGGTTGCCCACCGTCCAACTCAGATCACTGTCTGGCGACGAGTGCAGTTCATCGTGTTGGCAGGAGGTCGATCGCAAGAACTGCGTCAGGAACTCGCTCACCCCACCACTTCCTGGCGTGGACTTCGCCGCAATCTCATAGAGCGCCGAAAGCTGGACGAGTTGCTTCCAGCGAGTTGCCTCCAGCGTCAACAACTGGAGCGCCTCTTCGAGTTGTCCTTGAAGTTTCAGTTCCTCGTCGAACCGTCGTAATTCGTCAAGCCGAATGGGGACGGAACGAAACTGATCTTGGTCCCGGTGTCCCGATTTTTGCCGAAGCAACAGGCCCAACAAACTCTTTTCCTGGGTGCGTACCCAAGCCGCAAATCGGCGGGAAACAAACCGATATCGTTGTCTGAGTGCTGATTTATCAAGGACTTGCCACTTCGTCAGACGCTCCCAATCATCACTCAGTTGAGCTCGATCTCGAATCCAGTCGGCAAGGACCGAGAACGAAGCGAAATCCACTTGGTTGAATTCTTCAAAGTGCCGGTCCAAATGGGCCGCTACAGCAACGGCCACGCGTTGGCCCTCGGAAAGTTGCTGCCACAACCGCTTGAAGGGTTCCTCGCGATACAGGGCCATCTCACCAGACACTTCGCGTACCATCTCTTCGGTAATCGTACGAATTGACACGTGCCGAACCTTCATCGCCGTCCGACGGCACAACTCTCCGAGGACCATCAAACTCCAGTCCGCCTGAGCCAGCAGGTGTTGCCTCGCCCGCGTCGCGAGAACACCAGGTTGTGGAAAGTAGGATTCCAGAACTGTCTGTGCATCCGCATCCGTGAGCCGGCCCGGCAAGATGAATTGTGGCAGCGACGCGCCACCGGAGTCGTGCCAACGGGCGATCCCTTGTTCCAAACGATCGCTGAGAACAACGAATTGGATTTCCGGTCCGAACTCGGCCGCCCACTGTTCGAGGATACGAGTGAATTCCGTTCCCACGCCGGTCTCAATCAGATCGTCCAGCAATGGTCCATGAGGCTGCTTCCGGTCAAACGCCACAATCAATCGACCACGCTGCGGGCCGATTGGCGCTCGCAAAAGCCAAGATCGGATTTGGGAGAGCACGCTCTGAATATGACTTTCGTTTCCCAATTCGGCGAGGTCCCAAGTGGGTGCTTGGACTCCATAGGAGTAAACTTGACGCACCGCTCGAATAATTTGTCGTCCCACCAACCGCCGGTGGAGATCGGACGGTTCCAGCAAGACCCGCGCGACGAACAGGTTGTGGCTGTGATTCGATCTGATGTTTTTGAGAACCACCAATTTTCCTGCCCCCGGCAGCGACGAAAGGACGGCCACTCGATTGTTGGCAGTGCCGAAGTGTTTCTGAAGTTCCTGAACCGCGGCTTTGATCGAAGGCGTGGCGACTTCTTCTTGTGATTCGGGCAGGCGGAGTGGAGGCTCGCTGACATTGAGGACGTTCGAGATCATGTCGATTTCGGCGCGCGGAACTGACTGCCACAAGTCGACATGGACGCCACTCGCTGTCACCAGAACCGTGTCAGACTCGCGTCGGATTCCCCCCAATGCAGTGACTCGTCGCGCCGGCGAACGAGGTTGACGAACGCGGCCTAAACCCGCGTCGTTGCCAGGATTGCTGGCGGGGTATCCCAAAGACAGTCTCGTCCATACTTTCCACGGACTCTTTGAGAAACGTACTTCTCCGGAAGAAGTTCCGACCGCGATCGCGGCCGATTGCTGCTCCTCCGCGCGAAACACGAGCGCGGCGGAAATCGCCTGATCAACAACCCGTTGCGTCGGAGTGTGCGAAGGCTGAGCGTCTTGCCAACCATGAATCCAAACCGTGTGTTCCGGTCGGTCGACGAAGACAAGCTCGCCCAAACCGTCACCCGTGCAGTCGGCACTGACGACGTGATCGGGGCAAAAAACTCCTGCCACAAACTCTTCAACATGCGTGCCATCAACTCGACCAACAATGAGATTACCTCTCTGTTGGAAGGCCGCGAATTCCAGCGTGTCACGCCGACGGAATCGTCCCAGCGCCATCCCACGGATGCGGGTTTTCAAGGTACTCTCGTAGATCAAAGTTGCCGGACTCTGTGGAGTACTTTGGTAAAAAACACGACCGTCAACGGTGCCAAAGATTCTTTGGGAACCGTACACAGCCATGCCGGTGATTCCGGTGTCAATAATCTTTTCGGTGGTTGTGGACGAGTCCGTGAGGTGGTGGGTCGTGGTGCAGAAGCCTCGGCCGGAAACAACGACGGTCGACTCGGCAGTGAGGCCCACGGCGCTCGGACCTGCCACTCGTCCGTCGTTGGGAATCAACGTCAGTGTCAAAGGTTCCGCCTCCAACCGATCCACGATGCCGAGTGTTGGACGCAGCACGAGATCGTAAACGGCACCATCGGCCACGAGCACTGCGACACGGCCAATGACTTCCGGAGAGCTGACGATTCCCTCGACTGCGCTGGGCAAGTCCACTCTTCCCAGGTACTCCCAGTATTCCTGAGCGGCGAGCTCTTGTTTGAAGTAGTTGCGGACTGGCGACAGCAATTGTTCCACGAGATCCCAGTCCCCGGCCCGTTGAGCCGCCTGCGCTCGGGTGACTCTCAACCGTTCGTCAGGGAGTTCATCGGGTGGCAACAATCCATTGAGAAGCTTACGGAAGGCCGCTCCGAACCCCGCCGGCAAGAGGCTGCCGATTGCGTCACCTTCCGTTTGTGCGAGTCGCTGCAAGGCGGCGGGAATCGTTTGCACTCTCAACCAGCTTTGGATCAACGGCCAAAGTTGGACGACTTCGCGAGAATGTGTGGAGACCCAACTTGAAACCACGCTGAAGAAGCCGGGCAGAAAATTCTCCGGCACCGCGCGATCGAGTTTGGCTGGAATCCTCGCGGTCACTGGACGAGTGCTGAGGTACTTTTCGCTGAGGACATCTGCGCGCAGCAGGGCCAAGATCGGAGTCGATTCCATTTTTGCCCGCAATTCAATGTCAGTGAACTCTTTCATGACTTGGTCCAGCAGGCCACCTTCGCCCTCAACTTTCGGACACCAAAATATCGTTAGCTCCCCCATTCCATGTGCGACGGCGATTCCCAGTTTTCCAGCGTTGGTCTGGATTGCGCAGGCAGCGCGAGCCGGCATCGACACCTGCCACCAAGCCAGTGCGGAACCGTCGTGGGAATAGATCCACAAGTCGCCGTTCCGGCTTCCCAGAACAACCCGATCCAAGTGACGAATCGACGCCGCGACATAGCAGCGGTCGTCATCAAGATGGGGCCAGTACTCTTGTGTGGCCCCCTTTCCCGACCAGGAGTGCATGGTCGCCACGACGGGCGGCTGCGAAGTAACTAGAAATTGGAGTTCGTCGCCATTGATTTCGCTGGGTTCCGCCAGCAGTACGGCATGAAATACTTCGGCACCGGCACGAACGACATTCTTTTTCGCGAAGTAGTCTTCGAGTTCCTTAAACTGAGCGTCCGCGCACTCGAAGACTCGCGTGACACCGTCGGCTGTAAACACAAAGAGTGCCGGACGATCATTCGGCCCCTCAGCCCAAAAGCAGGAACGCGGACTCTCCTCGAATTGAATCGTGCTGATCAGTTCCGCCTTGCGCGTCGCCTCGGAGTAGGTGCGGAACACATACAGCTTGCGCTTGCCTGTCGAGCACACAGCGAACTTGTCGGCATACTCGGAATTCGGATCCGGATAGCTGGCGATCGACGAAAGATTGGCATCGATCGCGATTTCCTCCAGACATTTTCCGGTCTTGAAATCCAGGATATGGACACCGCCGGCTTCGAGGCTGACCAGCACGACCACTTTGCCATTCCGACGGCCAATGGCGCACCCCAAACAGCGTGAGGGCAGCGTTCCCTGTTTGGGATAGGTCCACGCGACCGGTGGCTTCGTCTCGTCACTGTCCTGAAAGCCGCTGTCGAGATTCAGCTTTTTGACCTGTCCGCAATGGCTCGCCAGGACGAGACAATCGTCGTGCCAGCACATCGCACGAATCCGACGTTTGGTTAGCCCTTGAAAATTTTTCACCTCGATCAATTGGCCGTCCAGCAACTCGCGAAATTCATCGAGCCGTTCGACGGCGTGTTCTCCAATGAACTTACCGAACCGATCGAGTTGCTCGTCAGCGAATGCGTCGATGATCGTTGGCATTGGTCAGCTCTCGCAGAGGGGTTTGCGTCGGGAATGATGCTACGGACGTTGCGCTCAGTTGCCAACCGTGGAGAAGTGCTGAGAGTGGCCAAGTGCAGTCTCGTCGAACCCTAGACTTCGTTCCGCCGCTGCTGAAAGCCTGAGACGGCTACTCAATGACGAGTCTATGTCTCGTGAAACTTCAAACGGGGGGAGTTGGGAGACTGGATCCGAAACGGTTTGCCAATCACTCACAGCGATAGATGGTTCATCGAACATTTTGAGCAGAACTCTTGACGGCGTGGACTCAGGGAGGTTGCCCCATACCTTGCGGAACAGGGCTCGCGTGACACCGATGTCGTAGAAGCGGCGTTCTTTGACCTGACCCCGCTTCGCAGTCCGGAGTGATCGCCGGTGCGGTCTGGATGTCTTTGAAACAGAACTGCTGCCGGCCGAACACCCGTTATGGCGAATGGACAACGTCATCCTCACCCCGCATGTGGCCGGCGCATCGCCGCGCATTGCCGAACGGCACTTGGCCACGCTGCTCGAGAACGCGCGCCGGTTTGCGGCGGACGAACCGTTGCTGAACGTCGTTGATAAGGCGCGATGGTTTTGAGAGTAGGTTGGGACTCCGTCCCGACCCAATGCGGAATGGTCGGGACAGAGTCCCAACCTACCTCACCCGCGAGCGAGATACTCCTGATTGCGCGGCAGCACGATCGCTTCGAGGAAGTTCACGTCGGGCGGTACGCTCAGCATCGCCAGCGCGGCGTTGGCGATGGTTTCGATGCTCATCATCGGCTCGTCGTCGCTCTTGAGTCCGCTATCGGTCCGGCGTTCCACCTGGACGTTGCCGGGATGTAGGCAACTGACTGTGATGCCGAAGTCGCGGCCGTCGATCGCGGCGGCTTGAGTCAGTCCCGTAGTTCCAAACTTTGCCGCTGCGTACGGCACGCCTCCCGCACGCGGACGCTGCGCCGAGATCGAGCCGATGTTCAAGATGCGTCCGCTGCGTCGAGGCTTCATGCGCTTGAACGCTTCGCGGCTGCACAAGAACGCTCCGGTCAAACATGCGCCGATGACGTTGTTCCACGCTTCCATCGACAACTCATCGAGCGGTCCGCCGTCAAACGCGCCGGCGTTATTGACCAATACGTCGACCTGGCCGTACTGCTGGTCGATGGCGGCGAAGAGCGCGACGACGTCCGCTTCTTTCGAGACGTCGGCTGGCATGGCGAGGACTTCGGCTCCGGCACTTCGCAACTCGTCGGCGGTTGCCGACAGCTTGGCGGCATTGCGAGCACAAATCGCCAACCGGCAGCCGGCCTTCGCCAAGGCTCGCGCGATGCCTTTGCCGATCCCTTGATTCGCTCCGGTTACAACGGCCACTTGGCCCGACAAAATCGACATGAAGATCACCTTTCGTAGGCACGGGCGGCTCGCCTGTGCTGTGAGTCGAATGTGAAACAAAAGGCACAGGCGAGCCGCCCGTGCCTACGAAACGTTTCCATTTCAACGGCTGCTCGATCTCAATTCCACCCTGCGAGTCAATGTTGTGGAACGCCTGCAAACTCGGCGATCACTTGGGCACGACGAGCAGCAGCGATCACGGTTCGACGCACATCCGCGACTCGATGATCTACGCTCCGAACTCTTCATCGTCCGAGCGAGCTTGTCGTGACCCGATTGATTGAGGCGTGTCTTTCCGTCGCATGGCTGCGGCCACTACAAATCAGGTGGAGGTCACACATGGATTCGCCCGCGAATAGTTCCGAGACAACGCCGCTCGCCCCGTTGCCTGCCGTCACTCCGCCAACCGTGCCAACGGGAAAGCTCTATGTTCGAGCCGTCACGCCGGGACTGCGCAAGCTGCTGTATGTCGTCTTCGGACTGTTGGCGTTGCTCGGAGCGAACTCGCTGTACCTCGTGGCGATCACGGCGCTCGAAGCAATCAAACAGCAGACGTATCAAAACTATTTCTATCAGTTGATGTTCCTGGGGCACTTGGTGCTCGGCCTGTTGCTGATCGGACCGTTTGTTGTCTTCGGCACTCTGCACATGCTGTATGCCAAGAACCGCCGCAATCGCCGAGCGGTCCGAGTTGGCTACTTCCTGTTCGGTGTCTCGATCACAGTGCTGGTCAGCGGCTTGCTGCTGATGCGGATCAGCAGCTTTGAGCTGAAGCTGCCTCTAGCACGGTCGACTGTCTATTGGCTGCACGTCGTCACGCCGGTCCTGGCAGGCTGGCTGTATTGGCTGCATCGGCTGAGCGGTCCGCGCATCAAATGGAGAATCGGCCTGAGCTACTTGGCCGTGGTTGGGGCCGCCGTCATTGCGATGGTGATGATGCACTCGCAAGACCCGCGAAAGTGGAATGTCGCCGGGCCGAAGGAGGGGACGAAATACTTCGAGCCGAGCCTCGCCCGCACGGCGTCGGGCAACTTCATCCCGGCCAAGACGCTGATGATGGACGACTATTGCCAGAAGTGTCATCCCGACTCACACGCTCAATGGGCCGAGAGTTCGCATCGCTTCAGTTCGTTCAGCAACCCGGCTTACCTGGCTTCGATCCGCGAGACGCGCGAAGTGAGCCTCAAGCGCGACGGCAACGTGCAGGCATCGCGCTGGTGCGCCGGTTGTCATGATCCGGTGCCGTTCTTCAGCGGTGCGTTCGATGACCCGAAGTTCGATCTTCAGAAGCATCCGACCGCTCACGCCGGCATCACTTGCACGACGTGTCACGCCATCACCAACGTCAACAGCACGCGCGGCAACGCCGACTTCACCATCGAAGAGCCGACGCACTACCCGTTCGCCTTCAGCGAGAACGCGGCGCTGCAATGGGTCAATCAACAGCTCGTGAAGGCGAAGCCGTCGTTCCACAAGAAGACCTTCCTGAAAGACCTGCACAAGACCTCCGAATTCTGTTCGACCTGCCACAAGGTGCATCTGCCGTATGCCCTGAATCACTACAAGGATTTCCTGCGCGGCCAGAACCATTTCGATTCGTACTGGCTCAGCGGAGCCGGTCACGGAGCACGCAGCTTCTACTTCCCGCCGAAGGCGATCTCGAACTGCGCCGGCTGTCACATGCCGCTGAAGGAATCGAACGACTTCGGAGCAAAGCTCTTCGCCGACGCCAAGAAGCTGAGCATTCACAATCACCTTTTCCCCGCCGCCAACACGGGGCTGGCCTGGATGCGCGACGCGAAGCCGGAAGTCATTGAGGCTCATCAGAAGTTTCTGCAAGAGATCACGCGCGTGGACATCTTCGGCATCAAAGAAGAAGGGGCAATCGACGGTCAGCTCCATGCACCGATTCGACCAAACATCCCGACTCTCAAGCGGGGCGAGAAATATTTGCTCGAAGCGGTCGTGCGTACGTTGAAGATCGGGCATCACCTGACGCAGGGGACTGTCGATTCCAACGAGGTTTGGCTGGAGGTCACGCTGACGTCGGGTGGCCAGGTGATCGGCAAGAGTGGCGGACTGGATGCTGACCGCGAAGTCGATCCGTATTCCCACTTCATCAACGTCTTCATGCTCGACAAAGACGGGAACCGCATCGACCGCCGCAACCCGCAGGACATCTTCACGCCGCTCTACAACCATCAGGTGCCGCCAGGAGCAGGCCAAGTCGCGCACTACGAGTTCGCTGTTCCCAGCGACATCGCCGCACCGATCACCGTGGACGTCAAATTGCAGTACCGCAAGTTCGACAAGCAATACATGGACTTCGTGACCCGCACTGCGAAGCCCGGCGATAAGCCGATCAAGTCGCACCAACCCGGTGAGAAATACCTCAACGATTTGCCGATCGTCACGATGGCAACCGATTCGGTCACGCTGTCCATTGAAGGAGTGACCGCCGACATCGCCGAACAGAAGCGTGAGATTCCGCCCTGGCAGCGCTGGAACGATTACGGCATCGGACTGTTCCTCGAAGGGAAAGCCGAACTGCGTCAGTCGATTGCTGCGTTTGAGCAAGTCGAAAAGCTCGGCCGCTACGACGGGCCGCTCAACCTCGCGCGGGTGCTGCACCGCGAGGGGCGCTTGGACGAAGCGGTCGAAGCACTCAACCGTGCGGCTCAACATGGCAAAAAGGAAGGCGACGAGCCTGCGCCGCGCTGGACGCTCAACTGGTTGATCGGCATGGTCAATCGCGAGCAAGGCCGGCTCAAGGAAGCGGAAACCAGTCTTCGCAGCGTGCTCGAAGACCGAGTGCCGGAACGCAACTTTGATTTCAGCGGCGACTACGAGGTCATCAACCTGCTCGGCCAGACGCTGTTCGAGCAAGCCAAAGGAGTACGCGGGGACGGCGACCCCGAACGGGAACGGCTGCTCCGAGAAGCGGCGAAGACGTTTGAGAAGACGCTGAAGATCGACAGCGAAAACGTCTCTGCACACTACAACCTGCATCAGATTTACGAGGAACTCGGCGACAAGAAACGCGCCGAGTTCCACAACGCGGAACACTTGAAAGTGAAGCAGGACGACAACGCTCAAGGCCGCGCGGTGGGACTGGCTCGGCAGAAGTATCCCGCCGCGAATCTCGCTGCCGAAGCGATTGTCATCTACCCGCTGCAACGGGACGGTGCGCCTGGACTCAAGGCCGCGAATGCAAATATCGCCCCGCTAAACGCTCCAGCGACAACCAGCGGAGATGAATGAGATCTTTCAGCCACAACCCAATGTAGGGTGGGACAAGCTCGCTTCGAGCGCCGGCCCACCTCAGGCTGGCGTGTCGGTTTCCG
>CAMDPX010000266.1 GCA_945905295.1 Planctomyces sp. SH-PL62
GTTCTTGTCCGGGGGCTAACGCCCGCCGGCTCGCCTGCTCAATTTCTCTGCACGCGATAAGCATAACGACCGGTTCTCTCCACAAACGCATCTTCACTTTTTGACGGCCGGTGAGAGAATCCCAGCATCATTTCGGTCGGCGCTCTCGGTGCCGGCTGCGGGCTGTTCGGCCCCTTCACGTCTTTCTCGTTTTTCATTTCTCTTTTTCAGGGAGACTGGCCATGTCAGAGCCAAGTCCGCGTTCGTCGTTGGTGCGTTGGCTGTACACGCACAATCCGTTTTATGCCATCAGCGCGGCGCTCATGCTGTATGCCGTGCGGGCGGGGTATGGAGAGCTCCAGATCGGGTCCATCAACTGCTGGGTGATGATGGGGGTGTTGGCGGCGTACACGCTGCTGCTGGCGGGAGTCGGCGTGTGCATTGTGCGGTTGGGCCGAGTCTGGGAGGACGCTCGGTCGATCTTGTTGTTGCTGCTGTTGCTGTTCTTGGCGGTGTCGATCAGCGCGGATGATTTGTTTGTGAAGGCCGCTTCGCCAGGGGAGGGTACCGCGTTGCTCGCCAGCGGCTTCTTGTTCTCGGTGGTGGTGTCGGCCGGAGTGTTGTGGGGATTGCGCATCCGCATCGGCTGGCAATACGCGGTGCCGTTTGTTTTGTATCTGGGTTTGTTCTTCGCGACGCCGTGGTGGTGTTCTCCGGAGTTGCATCCGCGAGCGACTCGGTTGTTGAACTGGACCGTGTTTCTGTTTCCGCAGGTGGCGGCGCTGTTGAATCTCACGTTGCTGCCAGCGGTGCGACGCGGCGCGAAGGGAGTGGCGAACAACGGCACGCCGTGGCCTTGGCCGTGGTTTCCCTGGACGGCGTTTGGCGTGATCGCCGTTGCGGTGGTGATTCGGTCGTTCGCGCTGGCGATGACGTTCGGGCAGACTGGACCCATTTGGGGGGACATCAAAGCTCGATCGGGGATCGTGTTCGACACGATTTGGGGACCGTACTTCCTGATTCCGTTCGGGCTGTCGATTCTGGTGCTGCTGTTCGAGGGAGCGCTCGCGGCCGGCAATCATGCTGTGGCTCGTAAGACGATGCTGTGCTCGCCGAGTTTGCTTCTGCTTGCTCTGCCGTGGAGCAGCGGTTGGGCGTTTGAGTCATTCCTCATCGGCAAAGTGACGGCAACGATTGGCTCGCCGTTGTGGTGGACGATGCTGATGCTGCTGGTGTTCTTTGGCTGGGGGGTGTTGCGAAAGGTCTCCGGTGCGAGCGTCGGCTTCGTGTCGATGATCGCACTGCTGGCGTTTGTCGGAGCCGACACGATCAGCCTGCGAACGATCGGCGTACCGCATCCCGCGCCGTTGTTCGTGGCTGGAACGTTGCTGGCGATTGCGGCGGCGATTCGCAAGTCGTCTGCCGGTTGCTTTGCGGCGTCGGCGATTTTGATTTCCGCATTGTGGCTGGTGATGCCAGCGACACCGCTCGCGGCGTTTCGTATGACGACCTGCTATCACCTGTTGCTGTCTTGCTGCGTCGTGTTCGGCCTGATCTTTCGTGACCGCTTCTCGACGCTGCTGCGCTTGGTCGGAGCGGCGTGGCTGCCGCTGACATCGTTGTCGATGATGAGCGGCTACCTGGCGCGAGACGTGCCGATCGCCTGGAAGCTGTTGTATGTCTTTGGAGCGACGGCGATCTGTTTCACCTGCGCGACGCTGGGGCGCAGCAAGTGGTATTTGTATGCCTCGACGGGATCGACGGCGGTGCTGGGTTACGGCTTGATGATGCTCGGCTTTCGCGGAGCAGCGTCGCTGGTCGGCCGCGAGGCGATGACCGCGTTGTCGTGGAGCGTCGCGACGTTACTCATCGGTATGCTCATCAGCGCTCACAAGGCGAAGTGGTTGCCGAAGTGGCTCTCCCCGAATTGGTCGAACGGCCACGGCCGCAAGCTGGCTCCGGCTGGCGATTCGCTCGAAGGTGGCGGAAACCTGCCGACGCTTTCGCTGGCGGAGGCGGATGATTCGGAATGAGTCCGCTGGCACATCAGCCGGTACGCACTAGTCGCGGGTCGTTGTTCATCGACCCGCGGCTAGCGCCTCGCGGCTCACGAACTTGATTCGGCTCGTTCTGCCGCGTTTGGAACCGAGCCGGGGTCAGCAGCGATGTCGTATAGCTCTCGAATCGCGTCGCGCAGGTTGCCGTGATGTTTCTCGAACAACCGGTCGAGCGTGTCGGGAACCAACGTCTTTGAATCGTGCAGGCTGCCGACAAGTTCGTGAAACAATTGGCGAGTCGTCTGGCATTCGATCAGCGTGGGCAATCGGCCGGCGCGATGTTTCGTGATGACCAATCCGCCGGCTCGGCGCGTTTCCCATCGGAATCGCCACCAGGCGGAAAGGCTCAGTTGTTCGCTGCCATCGAACAGGATGACGTCGCGTTCGCCCAGCGAATCGCGCACGGACCGAAGGAAGGTTGCGGGATAGGCTCGGCTTTGGTCGTTCAGAAACAGTCGATGAATTCGCAGGCCGCGCGCTTCGAGGTGCTCGGCCAATTCCTCCAACAGTGTTGTCTTGCCGGAACCTTTTCGGCCGATGATCGCGGCTCGGTAGTTCAATGATTGCAGTCGATCCAACAACGCGGACCAGTCATCGTTGCGGAATCGATATCTAAGCCGCAGCACTCGCTCGACCGCGAACGGATTGTCGCGTGCTCGTCGCACAATACGCCTCTCATTCGTCGGCAGGTTGTTCGTTGGGCTCGCGATGCAGCAGCACCTCGCGTTGACCGGGTGCGATCGTGATTTCTGTGCGGCACGATTCGTCCGACGGTCTCGCGACCAATTCCAAGGCCCAGATCAAAGAGACGAGCTTTCCGGAAAAGCTGTACGGCGCGGCGGGCAAGTCCACATCGAGCTGGCGCGAACCGGAAAGACCGGGCGCGTCGATCGAAATCGTTTGCTCGACGCCGATGTCCGTGTCTCCTTTGCCCGACGTGTTCCAGACCAGCCGCACTTCCAGGGCTTCCGGTTCGGCAGCGAGTTCCCATTGCACTTCGACAGTGATGGTCTCCGCCGGGTCGAACGCCGTGCGGCCGTCGCAGGTCTGAATCGCCAGCGGACTCATACGTCCTCCCGGAGCGGCTTCGGCAGAATCGTGATTGGGAACGAGGCCGACACATCAGGCCACAGCGTGATGTTGCCGTGAACCTCCAGCGTCCATTGAATCTTGTTATGCGATGCGTCGAACGAGTGCATCGAATCGCCGGGCACCACGACCTCGGCCGAGCCTTCGGACATCTCGAACATCTCGTTCGTCTCGAAGATCGGGATCTCGGCGAACTTCTCGGTGTCGGTGGTCGTGTCGGTGCCGCGCTGGTAGGTCGCCTGCTCAACGCCCTTGAGAAAGATCCTGAACTGGTTGATCGAACTCACACGGCCGGTCAGGTTCCAACTCAGCCGCAACAATCCTCCCAGCGGGATCGCCGCCGAGTCGATCGTCAGCGTCGGCCGAGGATTGAGCAGCGACAGCAGCGAGTAGAACACGAGGCCGATCAAGCCCACTCCAACCAACACGAAGGGAATCAGGAACACGACCTCGAACCAGCCCCAGCCGACGACTTGGCCCTGACGGAATTTTTGAATCACTTCCCTGACGAAGATCGACAAGATCCCATTCCAGAATGCCGCGAAGAACAGCGAACCAATCAAGTTGCCCAGCGGCGTCGAGGCGGGCTTCAATGTCACTGGCCCGTCCACAGAATCCGACAGATCACTGGATTCGACCGAGGCCACAGGCGCGGAGCTGACACGGCTGGCCGGTTGCCAACGGCTCGTGGCGTTTGATTGTGGAAAGCGAATCACTCCCACGGCCACCAGCAACGCACCTCCGCCAACCAGCAGAAACGGGACCGGAAAGAGTCCCCACCACATGTCGGGAACCCAGCCGCGCTCGATCACCGCTTCCTCCGGATTGCTCGGATTGACGAAGCAGTTCGTCTGCTTGCCGGCAGGATGATCTCTGAGCGCTCGTCGCTTCCAATTGTTGGCCGTGTTCGACGACATCGAACTGAAGCAGTAGGTGTCCGACTGATAATCCTTGTGAGCGACCGTGTATTTGAAAACGACCACCAGTTGCTGCGTCTCGTCATTGGCCTTCAACTCGCTGGAAATCACGGTGCAAGGAGTCGCGGCCCAACTCTGCGCTTGCAGCATCGAGTACCACGGCCGCAGTGCCATGTAGTAAAACATCGCGCAGCCGGCACCCAAAAACATCACCGCGAAGAGCCACGCGAAACAACCCCCGCAACCTTGCCCGCGAGGCTGCTTCCGAGCTGACAACGCGGGACCGTCACCAGACGACTTAGCGAGTTTGTGCGTCAACGCCTCAGTTCCTTGGAAGTCGCAGCCGACCCCTTTCGAGCCAACCGTCAGGCGACAGAGCTATAGCAAGTATCGCTCGGCCGACTTGACCAGAGCGGGGTCTTGTTGGCGCAGCTTCGCCAAGTTGGCCTTGGCTTGCTCGGCTGGCTGACCGTTGGCTTTCGCGGCCACCAGCATGTAGCAGACGATCGCGCGTTTCACCGCCGGCTGCGCGTAGTCCCCTTGTCCGTAGCTTTTCATCAGCCGGTCCATCACCGACCAATCCTCCCACCGGGCGAGGTCCGCGATCACCAGATCCACAATCTCGGAACGGTCAAGAAGTCCGCGCATCGACTGCCGTAAGCGATCCTGGCTGATGCGTCCGTTGCCGTAGGACCACAGGAACCGGACCCCCTGCATGACAGCATAGATCTCGCTGATCTCAACTTGTTTGTTTTGGAGTTTGCTCGCGTCGATCGCATCCAATCCTTTTTCGCCCGCCAGCACCAAGTAACCGGAGATGAGGCCATCCAGGCCAAAAGGAAATCCGGCGGCCGGTTGATTGATCTTCGCCAGCATCATTCGCGCGTCGTCGTCGTTGCCGCACAGACCGAGCAACAAGCCATACAAGGCGAGGCGATTCGGCAAGGTGTCTGGATCGGCGAGCCACTTCCCAATCTTCACGCGGTCTAGCTTGTGCTTGATCTGGACGATGTCCTCGTAAGGAGCGTTCGCGAATTCGCCGAAGGCGTCGTTCGAGACGAGTTGATCGGAGGACTCCAAAAACTTCACGAAGTATTCCAACCGCTTGGGCGTCGGCAATTTGAGCGACGGAGCCTGAGCGATGTATTGATAAGTCGTCTCGGAGACCTCCAAGGGATTGTTCCACTCGATCTCTTTGTCTTGGGTGCCGAAGAGCAGAAACAAGTCTCCCTTCTTGCCGGCTCGGTACTGCGTGATCTTGATCTGGTCGTCTTTCTTCAAGACGTCCTTCGGCCCCCGCGCGATCTCGATGACCGAGAACGTCGTGTTGCCGAGCATCCCAGCCGGCGCTCGCCCTGCTTTCCATTGCACTAGCACGACGGCATCCGCGTTGGCGAATTCCTCAGAGAGCGTCTGGCGAGGACCGCCACAGTACTCGCAGGCGGAGATGCGATGTGACGACGTAAGGCACAGAGCCATCACAAACACGCCGACGACGGCGATAAGACGGCGGTGCATCATGATTGGTCTCCGAAGGTATGCCGTAGCCTGACTCTCCGAGTCGGGACTTCCGCGTATACATCCCGACTCGGAGAGTCAGGCTACTGTAAGAAGAAAAATCGTTCCGCTTCTTTGACCGTCTTCAAATCCTTCTCGCGGAGCTTTTCCAAGTTCGCGCGGGCTTGCACCGCAGAGGCCGGAAGTTCGACCGGTTTTGGCTCAGCGCTGCTGGAGACTTCCGTTTTCGTGTCGTCGGTCTTGGGAGGTTGCACTTTCGCGGCGGTCAAGAAATAGCGCACGATCGCGCGTTTGATCGACGGCAGCGAGTACTCCCCTTCGCCGTAGAGCTTCATCAGGCGATCTTGCACGGTCCAGTCTTCCCAGCGAGCGAGATCGGCGACGACGAGGTCGGCGAGTTCCGGGCGGTCGAGCAATTCGCGCATCGACTGCCGCATCCGCTCTTTACTGATGCGGCCGTTGCCGTAGGTCCACATTTGCCGCAGAGCTTGCATGCCGGCGTAGGTCTCGCTGAAGGGAGCCTTCTTGTCTTGAAACTTACTGCGGTCGATGCGATCCAAACCTTTGTCGCCGGTCAGCAGCAGGTAGCCGAAGATCAAGCCGTCGATGCCCAAACGAAAATCTTGGGTTTGCTCTTCAATCTTCTTCTCCATCACGGCCGCGTCTTGATCGTCGCCGCACAGGCCGAGCAACAATCCATACAAGCCCAGTCGCGTTGGCGAGGTCTCTTTGCTGGTGACCCATTTGAGAATCTTCGTGTGGTCCATCTTGTCTTTGATTTTGACGATGTCCTCATACGGAGCGTTCGCGAATTCGCCGTAGGCATCGTTCGAGACGAGCTGATCGGGGTACTCCATAAACTTGAGGAAGTATTCCAGCCGCTTGGTGGTCGGCGACTCCGGCGACGGAGCTTGCTTGATGTATTGGTAAGTCACCTCGGTGACTTCCAGAGGGCTGGACCAGTCGATCTCTTTGTCCTTCGTCCCGAAGAGCAGGAAGAGGTCGTCCTTCTTGCCGGCTCGGAAGCGCGGCACGGTGATCTTGTCGTCCTTTTTCAACGACTCCTTCGGCCCGCGCGCGAGTTCGACGATGGAATACGTCGTCGACCCAACGGGAGATTTCTCCGTGGGCGGTTTGCCATCAACCCACTTCACGAGCACCGCCGCATCCGCCTGAGTCAATTGCTCGCTGAGCGTCAGCGACGGAGCAGCGCAGAACGGACAGGCCAGTGCGACTTGCGCGGCGAACAGAGTGAAAGCGAGAGCGAAGAGCAGGCGAGATTTCATGGCGAGGCTCCAAGTACGTCAGCCTTTCCAGGCTGACCCAGGTAACGATTGATGGTCGCAATCACGTGCGAGTCAGCCTGGAAAGGCTGACCTACTTTTCAATGACAACCGCGTCTTCCAGTTCGTACATCGCGGTGTATTTCTCGATGTCTGACTTGATGTGGAACACGCCCACCACGTCGAACGGGCGGCCTTGAATGTAATGAGTCGTCACCCCTTTGCGCATGAAGGTGTCGATCAAGTCATATTCTTTGGGGGTCCGCCCGAAGCAGCAGATCTGATTGTCTCGAGCCAGGACGAAGCCTCGAATGTCGGTGTCTTGAAACGGCGGGAACATAAACCCGCGGACTCGAATCCGCTTGCCGTCCAGCGCCTTCAACCACTTCGGCAACCGCTCCGGAGCATCCGCCGGGACCGGATCGAGGTTCAGCACCTTGAGCAGATCGACGTCATCGAAGCTGACTCGAATCGCCTGGTCCGGTCCTTCGACTTTGAACGAGCGTGACTCATCGGCCGCCGGCGGGTTCGTTGCGGGAGTCCCGTTGGTGGATTCAGAGGCCGCGAGTGGTTTCTTCTCGTCGGGCTGACCGTTAGCAGACCCCGACTCGGAGGCAACCTGCTGACTGGCTGACGCGGGTTGAACGTTCGTCGGCTCGGCTTTCGAGGCAGGCTCGTCGGCTGGCGAACCAAGCGTCACGGTCGCGGTCGAACTGGAACTCGCCGCTTCCCCTTCCCCGTGCCCGCATCCAGCGAGCGTTCCGATCAACAGGACTCCCGCCACCAGCATCCATTCCAACTTGGGGCAGAGAGTCATCGCGAGGCTCCGTGGACTTGATCAATAGGACGTCTTAGCGAGTTCAAAATGAGTGGCTTCCAATTCAAAGGCCGGTTCTAGGTTGCCGGCTTTTCGCAAATCACGCAACCGGAAAACTCCGGCCACCGAAACCAGATGCTGCATGTGATGCGCCTTCAGGTCGCCGGTCATCTTCACTTTGATCATATCGGTTAGTTTCGGCTGTCCTCCGAAACAACAGTCGCCATTGTCTCGGCAGAGCAGGAACGTCGACAGGTCATCCAACTGAGTTCCGGGGTACATGTAACCTTTCAAGAAAAGTTGCTTTCCCTCCAGCGCGGCGATGTCCGGATGGACTCGGCCCTGGCCCTCCTCGATCACGAATCCCTTCTTCGAGATGTCCATTCCAAAGCTGATTCGCTGATACCCCGGAGGGACTTCCGTTTGAAACCAATAGACGTGGAGCGCTGTGCCGCTCAGGAGCAACACGACGGACGTCAGCATTCCCGCCATCGCGATCTTGCGACCTCCAAGACCGCCGTCGGATTGATCGATCTGTCGCAAGGCCACGAAGCCCAGCACAAAACCAAACACCGCGAAGACCACCCCCAGCGGACTGAGCAACCCCGACAACGCACAGATCCCCAACAAGGCCGAAACCGGAGCCAGCGGGGGAATTGGCTTGTAAGCGAATTCATCAAAGTTTGACTCGGCGGATGACGGTTGCACGGCGGGAAGTTCCAGTTGATCGAGGGTCTGAGACATGCGGCACCTCACGGCGAAAACAGGGTTGGCTGGATCGCCGGCCAATACGTCGCTTCACCGAAAAACGACGGAAACGGCCGACCATGATACCACTCAGCCGGGCAGAGACCACTCCGCGACCGCCCCGTCGTCGCTCACCGTCCGCCAATGAGGCCGGTAATATCGCCTCCGTAGCCCTGTCGCTCCGCGACAGGACGCTGACGTGGGGCACGTTTTCAACGTGCCCGATACACCAGATTCCGAGCACGTTGAAAACGTGCTCCACGCAAGTCCCACGAAAGCCCGCCCGATGACCGCTTTCAGCGCCAACCTCAACAAAGTCGCCTTGCTGCGAAACACCCGCGACAACGGCCTGCCCGATGTGTGCCGATTCGCTCGCATGTGCGTCGCCGCCGGAGCCGCCGGAATCACCGTCCATCCCCGCCCCGACGAACGCCACACGCGCCCCAGCGACGTGCATGAACTCCGGCAACTCACCCGCGAGCTCAACGTCGAGTTCAACATCGAAGGCTATCCAACCGACGAATTTCTGAGCCTCGTTCACGCCGTTCGTCCGGAGCAATGCACGCTGGTCCCCGACGCTCCCGATCAACGCACCTCAGACCACGGCTGGGACATCGTCGCTCAATCCGAACTCTTGAAACGAGTCGTCCCACCACTCCGAGCCGCCGGCATCCGTGTCTCGATCTTCATGGACCCCACACCTGAAGCGATGCCGCTCGTCCTCGCGACCGGAGCACATCGCATCGAGCTTTACACCGAACCGTACGCTCGTGACTTCGTAACCTCACAACGAGACGCATCGCTCTCGCAGTACGCGGCGACAGCGCGAGCCGCTCAACAGGTCGGTCTCGGAGTGAATGCCGGACACGATCTGAATCTCAACAACCTCGGCCCATTCCTGCGAGCGGTCCCTCACGTCGAAGAAGTTTCCATCGGTCACGCTCTGATCGCCGACGCGCTGGAGTTGGGCATGTCGGATGCCGTGCGGCGCTACGTCGCGATCTGTCAAAGTTGAATTTCAACACGGATTACGCGGAGAACGCGGATTCACGCCGCGAATCAGTTTCAATCCGCGTCCTCCGTGAAATCCGTGTTCGCCCTCTTGGTTCAACAAGGAATCACCCATGCCTCACGAAGCCACTCGCCGCGATTGGTTGAAGCAATCCAGCTTGGGCTTCGGATCTACCGCGCTCGCCGCGATGTTGGCCGACGACGGCTTCGCCGCGCCGCCGCATCGAACGCCGAAAGCTCGCAGCATTATCTCGCTGTTTATGCACGGTGGTCCTTCGCAAGTGGACCTGCTGGATGACAAGCCGATGCTCCGCGAATGGCACGGACAGGAATTGCCCGCGTCGGTGCGAGGGACTCAGCGACTGACCGGCATGACGTCGGGACAGGCGAGTCTGCCGGTCACGGCGTCGGCGTTTCGATTCGCTCAGCATGGCGAATGCGGCACCTGGGTCAGTGAGTTGCTGCCGCATACGGCCGGTGTCGTCGATGACCTGTGCGTGATCCGCAGCGTCACGACGGAAGCGATCAATCACGATCCGGCGGTGACGTACTTGCAGACCGGACATCAGCAGCCGGGCCGGCCAAGCTTCGGAGCCTGGATCAGTCACGGACTTGGCCGTGCGAACGACAACCTGCCGGCGTTCATCGTGCTTCTCTCGCGAGGGAGTGCCGCTCGGCCGGCCGATCCGTTGTACGCGCGGTTGTGGGGCGCGGAGTTCCTGCCGTCGCAGCATCAAGGAGTGCAGTTCCGCACCGATGGCGAGCCGGTGCTGTTCCTCAAGAACCCTCCCGGACTGTCGGCCGATTCGCGACGACGGATGCTCGACACGCTGGCCGAACTCAATCAGCAGCGGTTCGAGAAACTCGGCGACACCGAGATTGAAACGCGCATCGCGCAGTACGAGACCGCGTTCCGGATGCAGACCGCCGTCCCCGAACTGACCGACCTGTCTCGCGAGAGTGAATCCACGTTTGAGTTGTACGGCAAAGACGCTCGCCGTCCCGGATCGTTCGCGGCGAATTGTCTGCTGGCTCGGCGGTTGGTCGAGCGAGGCGTGCGGTTCGTGCAGCTTTATCATCGCGGTTGGGATCAGCATTACGACTTGCCGTCGGACCTGCGTCTGCAATGCGGCGACGTCGATCAAGCGTGTGCCGCGCTGGTCCGAGACCTCAAGCAGCGCGGCCTGCTCGACGAGACGCTGGTCGTCTGGGGGGGCGAGTTCGGCCGCACGGTGTATTGCCAAGGCAAGCTCACTCCGGAGAACTACGGCCGCGACCATCACGGCCGCTGCTTCTCGATGTGGCTGGCCGGCGGCGGCATTCGCGGCGGCCAAACCTTCGGCGAGACCGACGATCACAGCTTCAACGTCGCGCGCGATCCAGTCCACGTCCACGACCTCAACGCGACGCTGCTCGATCGCCTGGGCTTCGACCACACCCGCTTGACGTTCCGCTTCCAAGGCCGCGACTATCGCCTGACCGACGTGCATGGCCGCGTCGTCAACGAGATTCTGGGATGAGCGGTCGAGTCCTTCGTCTTGTCGCGTTCGGAGTTCGCGGCCACAATCGTTGCGGAGGTGACTTATGCAACTTTCCATCGACGAACGAAACGCGGTCGAAAGCGGCCGGTTGGTTCGGTATGTCATTCCGGAATCGCGAGTCGAGTGCTTGCTGCTGCGGAGCGACCAACTCGGGCAGCTTGCCGAGCAAACGCAACTTGGCACTTGTCATCCCGACGAGTTTCTGCCGTTGATGGCCGAACTCCTCGACGACGAAGACTGGACACTTCCCGACAACCGAGGACGCCTGCATGAACGTTCGCAGGGCTGAAGTGCTGATGGTCGAGTTTCCATTCCATGAAGGGAGTGGGTCGAAGTTCCGCCCAGCCGTCGTCGTTCAATCCAACCCGGACAATTCCCGTTTGGGAACGACGGTCGTGGCGATGATCTCGAAGAACACGCGCCTGGCGGGACGCGAGCCGCGCCACGTTCTCATTGATATTGCGACACCTGACGGCCAAGCCTCCGGCCTGTGGATGAACTCGGTCGTCAATTGTTCGCAGTTGGTAACGGTCAGCGACGAACGCATCGACCGACACCTCGGCGAACTTCCACCAGCGCTGATGCAACTGGTGGATGATGCGATCAAACATCTATATGGCCCCACTCTGTCAACAGAGCGCACCGCGAACGCGGTGAGGAATTTTGGAAGTTTTGGTCCTCACGAATTTGGGTGACAGATCACTGAGTTGGTTGTGGTTGCGGGTCGCGTACGGGGTGGCTTCTGCAAACGGTGT
>CAMDPX010000267.1 GCA_945905295.1 Planctomyces sp. SH-PL62
GGGTTGAGCACCAATTGCAATCCAGGGTTTGCTCCCGCCAATTCCGAAAAACCGAACACCCGACCCCTTTTCGGCCGCGATGTTATCACGGCCCGCGCCGGCTCGACACCGCTCACTGCAACTGCACGATGCTCGCGCCGGAGTAGTAGTAGCGCAGGATCTGGTTCGAGGTCTTTCCGACCAACCCCTGACCGCGGGCTCCCCATTGGCAGAGTCCAACGGCGTGTCCGTGGCCTCGGCCGTCGAAGTGCAGCGTGCCGGATTTTTCCGTGATCGTGAAGAACGGGCTGTAGAGCGTGCTGACGGAGACTTGTCGCCGCAGCGTCGCGGCCGAGATTCGCAGCGAGCGTTTGCCGTCGCGGACCTCGAACTCCGGAACTTCGGTGCCGCGATCCGTGCTGCCGCTGACAAGCTTGATCGTTTGCAGCTTCTCAAAGGTCTTTCCTTCCGAGCGAAAGTACGTTTTGAGTTTCGCTTCGACATCGGACTTCGGCAGGTCGGCTTCCCAGCGATAGAGCCTGGCATCACGACAGTAATCGCAGGGAACGCTCTTGAGCGCGGCGACCGCATCGGAGAAGACCGCGCTCCCTTGAGTCGTGTGCCCGCCGCAGGCGGCCGAGTAATACGTCCGGAAGAGCCGACCTTGAAACGTGCAGACCATGCCCGTGGTCTCGCGCACGATCTGGCGGCTGGCTTCACTCTCGCCCGCCAAGCGTCGCGAGCCGTCGCGGTATTGCACTCCGAGATACTTCTGACTGCTGGTTGAAGCAAAGAGATCGAAGTCTCCATCACCCTCGCCGCTGCGAATCACGTCCAGCGCATAAGTGCGGGCGGCAATCGCCTGCGCCTTGCGAGCTTCTTCGCCGAACGACAACGGCATCTCGCTATCGACAACGCTGCCGAGGTAATCCCCCAGCGGCAACACGTTGACCGCCAGAATGCTGCCGCCCGAGCGCCGGAACAACCGCACGTTGCCGCGATACTCGTGGCCGTTGACCCATACCGCCGGCGATTGCGTCGGCACGATCTCCAGCCGAGTCACCGCGAACTCCGACTTGCCGATTTTGAATCCGCTGCCGGTGGCCGTGACGTTGCAGGTGGCCAACTGCTGACCGCGCGAGAGGACTTTGTCGCTGCCGACGGGGCGCATTTGATACGGCCCGTCGATCGACAGTTCGATTTGCTTCTGCGGCGTCGGCGTGACGGCGACTCGAATGGTTGTCTGATCGGCACGGGAGAGAGCCTTCGAGGTCGCCGCCCTGGCTGGTTGCGGCCCGCCAGTCGGTGGAGGCTGAGACCAACTCCAAGGGAATACGACCAGCGCAGAGATTAGCGCGAGCAGGCTCAACGAAAGCGCGGCGGAGTGGACTGGCTTCATGCTCGACAGCTTAGACCGATTCGGGCTGCTCTTGGAACAGCACGGCTGGTGGTGGCACACAACGGGGTCGGGAGTCTTTTTCAGGTCGGGCGGTTGGCTTGAGGAAGTCGGTTTGCAATCCGGCGTTCAATGGCCATTCGTCTGACCTGAAAAAGACTCCCGACCCCTTTCCGCGCTACTTGGCCACGCGGTCCAAGTTCACCTTCAAGTAGGAGACGCCGCCGTGAACGAAGACCGTCCCGATGTGCTGGCCGTCAATTTGCACGGTGCGGGCGGAATAGTAACGGGCCGCGACGTTGGTCTCCGGCAGCAGCAGCGCCGTGTTGTCGTTGTTCCAGGTGAGACCATCGTCGGCGGAGAAGTTGTAACTCAGTCCCTTATTGGCCGTGCCCACGCCGAACGTCACCAGCACGCGACCGTCAGCCAACACTGTCAGATAACGTCCCTCGGCGGTGTCGATATCGGGGACGGCTCGAAAGGTTTCGACGGTCGCCCAACTGCGGCCCTCATCGGTCGAACGCAACATCACCGGACCCATCGCGAGCAGCGTCCCTTTCGGCGTGCGGACGATCTGCTGAAACGAATGCTGCTTCTTGTCGGGACCGGTCAGCGGAAACACTGTCACGTCGCCAGTCTTGGGATCGAACAATCGTGGCGGACCTGCTCGCAGAGGCAACAGCCAACGGCCTTCGCTCCACGGGAGCACGTTGTGTCGAACGGCCCCCAAGTGCTTGCCATCGACTGGGCCGATCAATGCTTGCTCGCTCCAGGTGCGGCCCTGATCCGAACTGATCGAGTACAGCAACGCCCGCTCGTAGTAGCCGTCTCTCGCCTTGTCGTCGGCGATGTAGTTCCAAGTCACGACCACTCGGTCATCAGGCAGCACGTCGGCGGTGCCGGGGTAAACCTCAAAGATCTTGACCTCGCGAATCACGTCTGGACGTTTCGCCGATGTCGCGATCGCCTCCGGCTTTTCCCACGACTGGCCGCCGTCCATCGAGCGCGTCCACATGAGCACATTGGCTCCCTTGTAGACGACGATCAACGTCCCATCCTTCGTGCGGCAGATTGAAGGATGAACGTGTCCCGCTACGGAAGGCGCGAGGTTGATCGGCTGATCGTCGGCTTTGATCCGTGTGCCTTGGGGCAGGGCGGCGGTGAGGGTAATCAGGAGCCCGACGAATCGAAGGAGACGACGAATGGGAACACGAATCTGCGAGTTCATGGTGGCGGCATCCATCGAACAGAAATGGGAAAGAGGGAGTGTTGCGAGAATGATCGGGGCATCTCCGAGATGCAAGCGGTCGCAGTATTTGAAGGCGGCGAGAGTGACGCAACCTCCTGTGGTTCGCGGAAGTTGTTCTGCTGCGGATTTGCTAAGCTCCCAGTCGGCGGCAAAGATGATTCTTGAAACCGTTCCAACCACGAAGCAGGACGACCTTCATGCCCTCTCAGAATTCGATGACTCGCGGCCCCTTGTCCCGACGTACGTTCTTGCGCGGCGCAGGAGTCGCGATGGCGCTCCCTTTCCTTGATGCCATGCGTCCCGCGTTCTCAGCCGACGACGCGAAGGCGATTCCGCGCCGCATGATCGCCATTGAAACCAACATGGGTATCTTGCCGCAGTTCTTCTTCCCAGAGAAAGCGGGACGGGACTTCGAGCTGTCTCCGTATCTGCAAAAACTCGCCGCGAATCGGAATGACTTCACCGTCTTCTCCGGGACGAGCCATCCCGGAGTCGCCGGCGCTCACGCGGCCGAGAAGTGCTTCCTCACCGGCACGCCGCATCCCGAGCGGGGCGGCTTTCGCAACGGCGTATCGCTCGACCAATACGCGGCCGAGTTGATCGGCAATCGCACGCGATATCCGTCGTTGGTATTGGCCAACAGCAACGAAGGCTCAACGCTCAGTTACACGCGCAGCGGTGCGCCGATCCCGTCCGAAAAAAGTCCCAAAAAGCTGTTTCACAAACTCTTCGTGCAGGGCAATCCGGCTGAGGTCGCGGCGAATGTCGAAGCTCTGAAGCAGGGCCGCAGCTTGTTGGACTTCGTCGGCGATCAATCCAAACGACTCAATCGTTCGCTCTCGAAGAGCGACCAGAATCGCATGGACCAATACTTCACCGCGGTCCGGGATCTGGAGCAGCGGCTCGCGACCTCGGAGTCCTGGGAATACAAACCAAAGCCCGTCGTCACCGCGAAGCCGCCCGAAGACATCGACGACCCGAAAGCTTTCGTCCAACGGACGCGGCTCTTCTTTGACGTCGTCAAGCTGGCTCTCGAAACCGACTCGTCGCGTGTCATGTCATTCTTCATCGACACGACGGTCATTCACAACATCACGCATCACGGCAACCGCCCCGAAGTGCTGGCCGAGCTGCGTGGCCACGAAGAGGGCCAATTCGGAGCCCTCGGCGACTTCCTCAAAACGCTCAGCGAGACGAAGGAAGAAGGCCAATCGCTGCTCGATCGCACGATGGTCCTCTACGGCACCTGCATGGGGAGCGCGAACTCGCACTCGAACGTCAATCTCCCCGCGCTGCTGGCTGGCGGAGGCTTCAAGCACGGCCAACATCTCGTCTTCGACCAGCAGAACAATTACCCGCTGACGAATCTCTTCGTCTCGATGTTGCAACGTCTCGGCATCGAGACCGACGAGTTCTCAACCGGCAAAGGCACGTTCCGCGGACTAGAGATGACTTGATTCTCTGCTTTCATGATTCTGTGAAACATGATTTTGCCATACCTCCGATGGAAGGCCCTTCGTCATGCCCATCTGGACTTCATCTCCAATCACAGTCATCGACCAAGAAACCTATCACCAAATCGACCGCCAAGTGACCGGCCTGGCCTTCGACATTCACAATGAGTTCGGCCGCTATCTCGACGAGGAACTTTATCAAACCGAACTTGCGAAGCGCTGTCAGCGTGCCGGTTTGGAAGTGATCCATGATCCTGAGCTACACATGACCGCCAGCCTGGACGGTTTCTCTAAGAAATACTTTGCCGACCTGCTCGTGAATCAAGGAGCGATCGTCGAAACAAAAGCGGTCGCCGCGCTGGACCCGGCCCATACCGGGCAGACGTTGAATTACTTGTTCCTCTGCGGCCTGCATCACGGCACGCTGCTCAATTTCCGCACGGATCGAGTGCAGCACGAATTTGTCTCGACCCGGCTGACAATGGCCGATCGTCTGCGATACGAATTCGACGTGCGTGATTGGAAACCACAGTCACCAGAGTGCGAGCAATTGAAACATCACCTCAATCGCTGCCTGGCCGAATGGGGAGCCTTTCTCGATCCGATCCTCTACCGAGATGCTCTGACGCATTTTCTCGGGGGCGAAGAACGGCTCGTTCGGAAAGTCCCGATTGCTTCTCACGGAGAAGTCATCGGCACCCAAGAGATGCGTCTGCTGACGAACGAGATCGCGTTTTCTGTCACAGCCGCCACACATCATCCATTAGCCATCTTCGATCACCAGCAACGCTTCCTCGCGCACACCCCGTTGAAAGCCATCCAATGGATCAACCTGAATCATCACAAAATCGAACTCAGAACAATCACACGGAAGTAACAGGCAAAATCATGTTTCACAAAATGATGAAGACAGGAAGTGGCAGTCTCATTGTCTTCATGATTTTGTGTTCCATGATTTTGCCTTTCCCTGTTTCCGCTGCCCCGATTCCATTCTTTGAAAAGCATTGTTTTGAATGCCACGATTCTGCCTCAAAACAGGCCGGGCTGGATCTCACCAAGCTTGAGTCGCCGAATGCCGAGAACTTCGTGAAGTGGGTCAGGATCCATGACCGCATCGAGTCCGGCGAGATGCCCCCCAAGGCTCAGCCTCGCCCACCCGTCGCCGACAAAGACGCGGTGACGAAGTCGCTCAAAGCATCGCTCATCAAAGTCGAGCAAGACACGTTCAAATCCGAGCCCAGGTCCGGACTGCGGCGGCTCACGCGGGCCGAGTACGAGAACACGATTCGCGACCTATTCGATATGCCAGGCATCGCGTTGCAGGGCGAGCTTCCGCCGGATGGTTCCGCACATGGCTTCGACAAGAACAGCGACGCGCTCGATATCTCGCACGTCAATCTCGCCAAGTACATTGAGGCGGCCGAGCATGTGCTCAACATCGCGATCGCGACTCGGCCCAACCCTCCGTCGGTGACGACGCGACGCATCTCGCTGGCGAACAGCGGCGGGTTCGTCGCTCACGTCATCATGAATGGGGACGGCGTCTTGTTGAAAGACAAGAAGCCCGATCCCGACTTCCCTCCCGCCGCCGAGCAGAATCACATCGACGAAGGGGCTCACGAGCGAATGGAATCCTTCAACAACCGATCCACGGTCGGATTATTCCGGCACGAAGACGAATCGCTCAGTCCGTACTTCATCGAGCACGTCACGATCTATCCGGGGCTTTACCGAGTCCGCACATCACTCTGGAGTTTCCAATGGGACAAGGGCCAAGTACTCCCCTCGCGCGGGACGGAAGCCGCTCGGCTGTCGGTCGTGCAACTGACCGGCGACGGCCGAGGCGGGCAGCATCCGAGCTATAAGCTCGGCTATTTCGATGCGCCGTCGATGGAGGCGCAGGAGCATCAACTCGTCACCTGGCTGAATCACAACGAGCTCATCGGCTTCAACGTCGCGTCGCTCGCACCGGTCGCGAACTACAACCGCAAAGGCCGAGCGATGGCCTTCACCGGACCCGGCATCGCCTGCGACTGGCTCGACATTCAAGGCCCGTTGCACAACGTCTGGCCGCCGTTCAGCCATATCGCATTATTCGGCGAGCTGCCGCTCGTCGAGTTCAAAGCGGCCGATCATCCCGGCGTGCGGCCACCGCAACGCAAACAAGTCCGACAACTCGGTGCCGGCAAGAACCGCCCCGATCCGGCTCCAGGTTTGTGGACCGTTCAGAGCGAACAACCGCTCGTCGATGCCGACCGCTTGCTCAAAATATTTCTACCGCGTGCGTTTCGCCGACCGGTCGATGCCGAGGTACGTCAGGTCTACGTCGCCCAAGTCGATGAACGCTTGAAGGCCGGCGAGTGTTTTGAATCCGCGATGCGCTGGGCTTATCGAGCCGCGTTGTGCTCGCCCGATTTTCTGTATCACGTAGGTTGGGACTCCGTCCCGACCCGTGTTTCCAATCCCTCGACGACCGGCCGCGAGAATGAGAAGGGTCGGGACGGAGTCCCAACCTACATTGACGACTATTCCCTCGCGTGCCGCTTGTCGTATTTCTTCTTGAACTCGATGCCAGACGGACGACTCACGGATCTCGCGGCCAGGAACATCCTGCAACAGCCACGCTTCCTCCAAATGGAAGTCGACGACATGTTGAAAAATCCGAAGTCGCAGCGGTTCATCGACGACTTCCTCGGCCAATGGCTGAAGCTGCGACAGATCGCCGCGACCGACCCCGATAAAAAACTCTATCCGGAGTTCAACCCGTACTTGCAGGACTCGATGGTCGCCGAGACGCGGGCCTACTTCCGCGAACTCATCGAGCAGAACCTGAGCGCCAGCCATCTCATCAAATCCGACTTCGCAATGCTCAACGAGAAGCTGGCAGTGCATTACGGCATTCCTGGCGTGACCGGCTCGCAGATTCGCCGAGTCCCCTTGCCGCCAGATTGCCCGCGCGGCGGATTCCTGACTCAAGCGTCGATCCTCAAGATCACGGCTAACGGCACGACGACCTCACCCGTCCCGCGCGGTGCGTTCGTGATGGACCGCCTGCTGGGCCAGCCGCCCGATCCTCCGCCACCGAACATCGCCGCCGTCGAGCCCGACGTGCGCGGTGCGACGACGATCCGCGAACAACTCGCCAAGCACCGCGACAACGCTGTTTGTGCGTCGTGTCACGCGAAGATGGACCCGCCTGGTTTCGCGCTCGAAGCCTTTGACGTCATCGGTGGACCCCGCTCCCGCTACCGCTCGATCGGCGACGGCGAACCGGCACCACGCGGCGCGATCGACCCCTTTATCGGAATCAGCTTCAAGCTCGGACCGCCGGTCGATTCGACGGGAGTCTTGCCCGATGGGCGTTCTTTCAAAGACGTGCTTGAGTTTCAAACTCTGATTGCTGCGGACTCCAACCGGTTGCTGATGAACTTGGCCGAGCGACTGATGATCTACGCCACCGGCCGAGATACGTCGTTCAGCGACCGGGACCAGCTTGCCGCCATTGTCGCTGCCACGCAAAAGCAGGGTGGCGGTATTCGGACTCTCATTCACGAAGTTGTGCAAAGCCCGCTCTTTCAAAATCGGTAAAGCAGGCTGGCAAAATCATGGTTCACAAAATCATGAAGACAAGAAAGTCAGAGAGGTTTGTTATGTGTCATCGACGTCGTCGCGTTTTTGCAGTTCATGATTTTGTGATCATGATTTTGTCTCCATTGTGGATTCTGTCCCCGGCAGCAGCCGAAGAACCAAAGCTGATCAAGCATCAGATCACGGGACTGTTTTCGCCGGATCGAGAGAAAGATCTACGGGACGTCTTTGAGCAAAAGCTCCCGCAGTTCAAGCTGGTCAGCATCGACTTCAACAATGCCGAAGCGAGCTTCGACTACGACCCCGCCAAAATCTTTCCCGGCGCGAAGCCCGAACAGATCATCGAGCGCTTCGACAACGAACTGCGCAACGCCACGCGGCACACGTTCGGAGCGAAGCCGCTGCGGACGATCGAGAAGGACAAGCTCAAGCTCGTCGAGATCCCGATCGTTGGGCTGGACTGCAAAGCCTGCTCATTCGCCGTCTACGAGATGGTCTATCGGCTCAAGGGAGTCGAGATGGCGACCAGCAGCTTCAAAGAGGGCAAGCTCACCGCGCTCATTGACCCGGAAAAGATCGACCGAGTGGAAATCGAAATGACCCTCAAACAACGCGGCGTGCAGTTCAATCCGCAGGAATAGCGCTCGTAGTGACCCCATTCATGGGGTCGAGCCCGACCCGATGAATCGGGTCACGACAAGCCAGAAGGAAATCGACCATGAGCATCCTCGACCGATTCTCTCTCAAGGGCCGCATCGCACTCGTCACCGCCGGCGCGGGCCCGTTGTTCGGCAGCAGCATTTCACAAGCTCTGGCCGAGGCGGGAGCGACCGTCATCACCGCGTCTCGTTCGCTGGAGGCCAACCAGCAGTTCGCCGAATCGTTGCGATCCGCTGGCCACGACGCGCACGGCATGCAGTTCGACCTGTCCGATCCCGATTCGATCCGCCAACTGCACCGCGACGTGATCGACCGCTTCGGCCGGCTCGACGTGCTGGTCAACAGCGCCCTCACACGCGACGGCCACGCGGGTCGCTTGGAAGATCAAAACCCGGAGATCTGGATGAAGGCCGCAGGCGGCGACTTCTCCGGTCTGTTCTTGATCTGCCAGCAGTTCCTGCCCGACATGGTGAGGCAGGGACGCGGGTCGATCATCAACATCTCCAGTATCTACGGCGTCGTCTCGAACGACCCCACGATCTACGCAGGGACAACGATGGTCCAACCGCCGACCTACAACTTCGTCAAAGCGGGCATGATTAACTTCACTCAATACTTGGCGTGCTACTACGGCAAGCAAGGGGTGCGAGCCAATTGCATCAGCCCCGGCGGCTACTTCGACGACCAGCCGCAACCGTTCGTCGATCAATACTGCCGCCGCGTACCCGTCGGCAGGATGCTGGGCAACGACGACATCCAGGGAGCCGTGGTCTTCTTAGCCTCGGACGCTTCCGCCTACGTCACCGGCCTGAACCTGATGGTCGACGGCGGCTGGACCTGTTTGTAGACGGGGAGGGCGAGGCTCCTGCCGAGCCATGTGTTTCGGAGTTCGCGGCTCGGCGGGAGCCTCGCCCTCCCAAGTGAGGCAACCGATGACGACATGGCGATGCGCTCTTGAGCTCGACGCGAAACGAAACGTCGCTGCGGGTAGCACAGCGGACTTGGCGGACGCGATCGGTCGCGCGGCCGACCTGCGGATCTACACCGAGTTTCTGCACAACGAACACATCGACGTCGACTCGCCCAGCCGCGAGCGCATTCGCGAGGTCGCTGAGTTCGGCGTCACCTACCGTGTCGATCAGCAGTGGGTCGCGGGGATCATGAGCCTGCGACAGCCGATTGAGTTGCCCGTCGGTTTCGGTCCCCGTTCTTCGATGTCATTCTTCCTGTACAACCAGGACGGCACGCAAGCCATCGCGCGACCGCACCTGGATGGCGGCCCTGCCGAGGCCACGTTCGGACCATCGCCACCACAGCCGCCGCGAAACATGCCCAAGTACCACCTGCTCGACAACTGGGACGTGGGGACGAACGCCCCCAGCCAGAACTTCGTCTATGACTTCGATCGGTTTCGCTACTGCGTCAACGACTCGTGGCGCGAGGTGCTGAGTCACTCGGCAAACGGCGCGGTGGTTTCCGGATCGCTCGGCGAACTGGTCGATGCGTTCTCGACCGGCTGCGCGATCAAACTCGGCATCGGCAATCTCTGTGCGGATCTTGGTGCCGACCCGGACAGCACGTCGGACCACGAGGTCTTCGTACATGGCGGCTCCGCCTATTACTACACGGACCAGAAGCTCTTCATCATCGGCTCGCATCCGCTGGTCCGCGTCCGGCCGGGCGTGCCGATGCGGTACGCGAGCCGCGGTTGGGATTTCGGTTGGCTGATGCTGCGCAGCGACGGCCACGTCGTCTATCGCCGATGCGATCCCTACACGCTCAAGTTCTCCGACCACGTATCGCACTACGCAATTCGTTGGTTCGTTCGTTAGGTTCTCGCGTTCATGAAATCTGCTGGGAACGAGCCCGACGAATCGAAGGAGACGACGAATGCTGAGGCGGCTGCGTTCATTCGTCGTCTCCTTCGATTCGTCGGGCACCTTTACTTCACGAGCTGATTCGGTCGCGACCATTGAACGCGACCCAACCACGTCGTTCCGTCAGCTCCTTTGGCGTGGGGCTTGCCAGTGAGGATGTATTCGGAATCGGTGACCCACGATTCTGTCGGCGTGATGGCGGTCGCGCCGAAGTTGCCGAGCATCACGCCTCGTTCGGGCAGCAACGCTCGCTCGGTCTTGCGGAGCACTTGGAGTTTTTCGGGATCGACTTGAGCCACGAAGATCGGTGCTCGGTTCCGCGCGATGTGGTCGTTGTTCGCTCCGCGCCGTGTGTAGGTCAGGAACAGTCCCTTGCTGTGGACGAGCCAGTGGGCCTGAGTGTTGTAGCTGCCCAGATCCAGGCCATCGTCGAAGGTCCATTTCTTGACCGGCTGGAAGTGCAGGCCGTCTTTGCTGGTGGTGACGTATGCGGCCGCATCGTTTCGCAGCGTGAGGTAGTACGTTCCTTGGAACAGTGCCAACGAGGGTTCGACGAAGCCGCGGCCTCCCTTCGTTGCCAGTTCATCGCCGTGCTTCAGGTACTTGAGTTCCTGGCCGTCGAACGAGCAGTGCAGCACGGTCGTGATGTAATCGTTGCCGGTGGGGCCACGGAAATAGGTGGGAATCAACAGCGTGCCAGCCGCATTCGCCAGCCACTGCACGCAACCTGGAGAGACGAGAAAGAATCTCCCGTCGGTCTCTGGCATCGCCAGCATTTTCCACGGAGTCCACTTCAGAGTCTTGGGGTCATAAGTGGCGTAAGCGCATTCATGAGAACGAGGCTTGTCGAGAAGTTGAGCCCCCTTCGGGCTGTAGCGGAGTTTGATTCCGATGGCGAGCAGCTTGCCGCTGGGAGCGTGCCAACCGGGAGTCACATCGCAGACGGCGATCGTTTCGTTGTTCTCACCGGGTTGCCACGCCAGTTCGGGGATCTCGGTGGGGCGAGTCCAGGTCTTGCCCAAGTCGTCGGTGCGCAGGAAGTACAAACCGGAGTAGTGGTCGGAGGCCGAGAGATGTTTTTGAATGGTCATCACGACTGCGGGTTGGCCCTCCTTTCCGTAGCCGGGCAGCGGAGCGACTCGCGGGTGAAACCAGCAGAACGCGGGAGTCAGTTCCTGGAAGACCGGTTCCGCTTTCACGTCGTAGGGCAGCGCTGTTTCGTCGTCGGCTTGCAGAGCCCAGCCAGTGGTCATTCCCAAGACACACACCGCCAAGAGGAATGCTCGCAGACAAACGATGATCGAACGGTGAGTTGTCATGTCGTGGGGCATGATGTGTGTCTTCGTTGGTTGGTTCGTGCCTAGCCTGCTTGATCCAAGGAAGTCAGACATGGCGTGTCAAGTTTTGAGCGAGGGTGTTGAGTTGTGGATGTGGGCGAATTCGGGTCTGAGGACTCGGTTGTAGATTTGGAGGTACTTGTCGATGGTGACGGTTTTGGAGGCCACCAG
>CAMDPX010000268.1 GCA_945905295.1 Planctomyces sp. SH-PL62
AGCCTTGCATCGAACTCCTCCTTGATACGCGATACGCTGAACCATCCAATCGGCGAGCTTCAGCAACGCCGAAACAGACACTACCGGTTGAACTTCAGAGGGTCCATCCCTCTTAATCTTCGGAGCAGAATGTTTGCTTGATGTGCAACGGCTGCAAACTGAATCACGTTGACGGGCAAGACTCCCTCACCGGAGAAGTCGTGACGTTGTTCAATCCGCGCACTCAAAGTTGGCACGATCATTTTCAGTGGTCTGTGGATGCGCCGTTTGAGATCATCGGCAAGACGCCTTGCGGCCGAGCCACTGTCCAACGACTGGCGCTGAATGATTCCGAGATGCTTCGGCTGCGAATGCTCTATGCCGAACTCGGCTTTGATTGCACGAAGACGGACTTTGAATGAGTTCGGTGTGCGAGCAAAGCCGCGTCGCTCCAAGAATTTGGCTTTCGGCTGGACAAATGCACTCCGCGCAGGATGCGGTGTCACGCCCACGGCTTTGCAGGCAGTCGTGTACTGGCCGTTGACGGCGAAAAGGATATGCTGAATCGAGTCCGTCCATCCTTTGTCCACGTCAGGAGTCAGTGACATGAGCGAAGTGAAATTCATCTTGCGGGACGCGCGGCGTGAGGTCTCGTCCCATTGGCATGGGAGTTGTGCGGATCGAGCGGTGGCCGCGTTGAGTGCCGATCCGGTCACGATTGAGGAGCTGGAAGTCGCGATCGGGCGGTTCATGAATCCGGGGGATGATGGCCGTTGGTTTCGCTGTTTTGACGGATGTCTGGACGACGAACCGTATGACGCCGGTTTGGTCGTGATCGACTTGGCGGCGCGGTTGGTGGTGGTCGAATCGTCGTATTCGTCCCCCGGCCGCAAGGGGTCGGTTTGGTATCACGACGGATCGTGCTGCACCGACACTCAAATCCGCTATCAATTGGCGGACGAGTGGCGGTTTTCGTCCGACATCGAAAACTGGCGAGAGCTGGCGGAGGAGCGGCGGCGCGAACGTGCGGCTCATCCGCCGCTCGATGCGCGGGCGGTCTTGTTCGGCTGGCCGCTGGTGGAATTCGTCGCGTCCGAATGCTTCGCCGCGTTTGGTCGTCGTGAGGAACTTGCGGAAGTGACTCGGCAGAAATGGATCGCCGAGGCCAAGGAGCGAGCCATTCGTTGGCCGGATCGCGTGCTGCAAGATTATGGGGCTGATCCCTGCTTCGACACGATGGCCTTGGAGGAACTCGCACCGTCGACATCGTCGGGGCAGGAGCGTTATGCGAGTCTCTTCTACGACGCTCTGAAAGAGATTCACGTCGCGTGGCTGATGACTCCGCGTGACGATCTGCGCGGCGAGATCCCGCGTGAGGTGATGCTCGCGCAGCACGATCACATTTCGTGGGACTTGGATTCGCGCTGCCAACAATGGTCGCGGTTGGACTTCTGCCCGCGCGGGTTGGATACGACATCGCATGCGTTTCAGTTCGGCGGCTTCGGCACTCATGAGTTGGTCAAGTACTACGACCTCGTCCGCGAGTTATTGTGGTCCTGTTGGGAACGGCTGACCGAGTTGGCTCAATCGCCGAACGTTTCGCAGCGGCCGGAGTCGCTCACGCTGGGAGATTTTCTGACGGCCGAGGTGCCCCGACTGGAGCAGGTCCGCGAGGAATGGTTTGTCACGCCCGATCCCGAATGCCACTTCCGCACGCCGCGCTCGATCATTGATCGCGAACGGCAACGGCTTCCGGAAGGGATGTCCGGTCACGATGCGATGGTCGATCCCGATTGCCCTTGTTGCCAGATGTTGGCGGACATGCCCGGCCCGACGTTTTGGCATCTCGATGGGAGCGGCATGGATTGGGGGGAGTTCGCGTTCGACATCTACCGCCGCACTCGTGAGGAATGGGAGGCGGAACAACGGGACTGGGAAGAGTTCAGCCGCAAGTGCGATGCTCGCGATGCCGAGCGCCGTCGGCTGGGTGTCGACTATCCGGCCGAAGGGCAGCACCCCGCCGGCTCCGTTTGGTCGAGCAGTTTCTCCGTCGCGGACTCTCCCGAAGTGCCGCTGGGCATTCGCTTGTTCGGCATTGGTGGGCACCTCGCCGAATTGATCACCGACCTGCGCGAACCGCCGAAGGGAAGCGAGTCATTTGATGCCGCCGCTTCGTCGGCCACGGGCGGACTGATCGACCAGCTCAATCGCGACTTCGGCAACCTCCGCGAAGTTCTGACCGGTGCCGATGCAGCTCTGTCTGCCAGCTTGGTGGAACCGGTCCTCGATCGCTTCGCCGAAACGCTTGATGCAGTCGCGACGACGCGCTCGGATCTTGATGCCAAGTGCCGAGACTTATCGGCGAAGCTGAAGAACTTCCTCGCGCCGCCCGACCCAGAGATGCCCTACGAGTTCCCCGACGACGGTCTGCCGTTCTGACGTGACTCAGTGGCGTTTCTGGCGTATCGCTGCTGAGCTACGTTCGTGAATGCGGCCAAAAACTGTATCCGGAAGACTGACGTGAAGTGGCATCATGCTCCGAATCGGTTCATCACTCTTTTTCGATTGATCCAAGGTAACGCCGTGCTACTTCTCGCCGATGCAGTACAAGAAACGTTCGCCGCGCAGGTACAGGCAGTTGTCGTCGGCGATTGGTGGGGCGTAGGCCAGCGTCTCTTGGGCTGGGAGCGGCCAGACTCGGTCCAATCGCGTTTCGATGCGGTTGCGGGCGAGGACTTTGAATTCGCGGCCGGGGGCGAGGATGACGGCGGTGCCTTGATTGTCCAGCACGACGATTCGGTCGCCGATCAGTGTGGGGCTCGCGGCGACGGGGACGGCGTTGTAGTGCATCAGGCCGTCCAGTTCTAAATCGTGGTAGTAGACCGTGGCTTGAGTTTCGAGATCGCGGACATACAGGCAACCGTAGATGTCGACTGAGTACGACAAGCCCTGATGCACCAGCGGCGAGCCGGCCGTCGAGCGGTCGAGCCAGCTTCCGTCGGGGCGCAGGCTGTGTTCCTTGGGCAGTGTCAGGTCGATGGTCGCGAGCAGTTCAGGTTCCCAACGCTCGGCAGCGGTTGCGGTCACTCGTTGAAAGTCGAAGACGCTGAGTTGCTTCACGCCGTACTTGCCGACGTACATCCGCGATCCGAGCAATACGGGCGGTGCCCAGCAGCCGCCGTCGATGGGATTGCGCGGACGGAACAGGACCGTTCCATCGGAGGGGCGAATGATCTCGCCCAGTTGCGAGACGAAGACTTGTTGGTTTGCGAATGCCGTGGCCATGACGGCGGCGATGTTTTTGTGAATCCTTGGTTGCGTCCAGAGCAGCTCGCCCGTCTTCGCGTTCAGGCCGTGCAGCTTGCCGAGAAAGACTGCGAGCACACCATCCGCCAGAGCGGGCGACGAGCCGTATTCCAGCGGACCCGTCGGCACGCGCGTGATCCACTGCTGCTGGCCGTCGAGGTCGTAGCACGCGGCCACGCCCATTCCGTTCCAGACATAGACGTGCCGGCCGTCGCTGACTGGCGTGGGCATCGAAAAGCCGACGATGCCGAAGTGGGCGGCGAAGTGTCCGTCGTACTGCAACTCGAAGCGCGGTTGGTCGAGGCTCACGAGTGTCTCTTGGATTTCGCGGCGCAGGGGGAGCCGCGCCGTGCGATCCGGTTCTGACTTCAGCTTGGCGATCAGCGGATCAACGCGTGTGGCGTAGGCGGGATTGGCTTGGCGTTGTTGACTGGTGAGGGCCTCGTAGTAGTTGTTCTGCGCGGACCAGAGGATGCGGCCGGTCGTCTTGTCCACGCAGACCAGCAGGTCCGGTTCGGCTGCGAGATAGATGCGATCGCCGACGAGGATTGGGGTCGAGGTGCTGCGTCCCGGTAGCTCGGTCATCCAGCGGATGTTTTTGGTTTCGTACTCGACGTTCGGCGGGTCCATGAGTCGCAGGCAGAAATTCATCTCCTTCCAGTCGTCGCGATTCGAACTGCTCAGCTTGAGCAGCAGACGGTTCCATCCCGGCAGCAGATCGAATTCGAATCTCCCCGCGGGTTCCTCGGTGTGAGCCAGTTCTTGCTTGCTGATCGGCTCATAACCGCCGAGCCCCCCTTGTCGCTTGGCCGAGCGATAGACCTCGCGACCATTCACCCACGCTTTGAGTCCAAAGCAATGTTCGACGACGGCTCGCGTCCGTCCTCCGCGCGGAGAATAGATGTGAGCGTGTGCGTAGCCGATGCGATTGCGCTCGAAGCGGTCGGGCTTTGCCAGTTCGACCCACGGCAGTCCGGCCGTGCCGAACACCATCGGATCATCGAGCGTGCCGGCGACTCGCCGCCATTCGAGTTCCGCAGTGCGTTCACCGACAGTCGGCGATGCCTTTGTTTCACCGCCGAGCAGATCGTCATCGAAGTTCTCGATGGCATCGCGCACCGAAAATGGTCCGAGCACCAGCCACTCTGCGATCAGCCCCTTCGGTGCGGCCGGAGCATCGCTCGCACCAGCCTGAGTTGGCCGATTGGCCTGAGCTCGCATTCCTTCCAACGCTCCATGACCCAGCCGTTGCCATTCGAGTGGGGCCTTTGACATCGGCCACAGTCCCGTGGCGTTACCGCGCCAACCGGAGACCGGTTCCGCAGCCAGCAGGCTCGACGCAATGACGGCCAAACAGCACCCGACGATTGCGATCCGACTTGCCATCTTCAGTCTCCGAATTTCATCTTCCTGCGGATGGCAGAGCCGAACTGCGGATGTAACGCAGGTCTCCAGTCGATCGTCGTCGTTCACAGCAGTTCGTGAATCGGCTGTCCGCCGCCGACGATGCTTACGGGACGGCCGCTGGCGTCTTCGTAGTGGGTGTCGAGCGGAACACCGAGCGTGTGATAGATCGTGGCCAGCAGGTCGAGCGGCGTCACCAGCCGATCGCGCACGCCACCGCCCCATTTCTCGCTGGCACCGATGACTCGGCCCCCCTGAATGCCGCCCCCCGCGAGCAACACGCTGAAGCAGTCTGACCAGTGATCGCGGCCGGCGTGGCCGTTCATGCGTGGAGTGCGACCGAACTCGCCGACGCAGTAGATGATGACTTCGTCCAACAGGCCGCGCGCGTCGAGATCTTCCACCAGCGCGGCAATCGCGCGATCCAGTGGTGGCAAGTGCTCGTCCAACCCTTTGGCGATGTCGTTGTGGTGGTCCCAGTTCCCCGTGTTGATGTTCACACACCGAGCCCCCGCTTCGACCAATCGTCGCGCGAGCAAGGCACTCTGCCCGTAGCGGTGCCGGCCGTACTGATCGCGGACCTTCGGGTCTTCCGCGTTGAGATTGAACGCCGCACGCATGCGGTCTCCGGCGACCATCTCCAACGCCTGGCTTTTGAACGTGTCGAGTCCTTCCATCACGCCGCTGTCGTCGATGTCGCGGCGGAGCGTGTCGAACGTCTTGAGCAACGCGCGTCGCGAATCGACGCTGCGTGCCGTGAGTCCGGTCGGCAGCGACAAGTTCGGCACCTTGAAGTCCGCGGCGTTCGGATCGGCACCCACTTCAAACGGATTGAACGCTTTGCCGAGATAGACCGCTCCCTGATACCCGAAGGCTTCTGACTTGGGGACCGACACATAGGCGGGCATCGGCGGCTGACGCGACCCGATCGCACGCGCGATGACTGAGCCAAACGACGGCTTCTGTGCGGCGTTGCGAGCCAGCGTCGGGCCGAAGTAACCAGTTTGCATCCAGTGCGCTGACGGTGCGTGAATGCCGTTCTCGTGATGCACCGAGCGGACGATCGACAACCGGTCCATGACGCGCGCTTGGAGCGGCAGCCGATCGCTCAGCACGAGGCCGGGGACGTTGCTGCCGATCGAGCGATACATGCCACGATACTCGGCCGGCGCGTCGGGTTTTACGTCGTAGGTGTCCTGCTGACTGATTCCACCGTCGGTCCAGAAGACGATCAGCGATTTCTGGCTCGTCGGGCGTCCCGCGTCCGCGGCTTGCGCTTCAAGCCGCAAAAAATCGGCGAGCCCCAAGCCCAGCAGCGGGGCACCGATTTGCAACACGTTTCGACGAGTGAGTCGTGACATGAGAGAGGCTCCGGAAAGTAGGTTGGGACTCCGTCCCGACCCATTCTTGAGGACGGTCGGGACGGAGTCCCAACCTACGTTGATCAATGATTAAACAAGAACTCGTTGGTCGCCAACAGCGACCACAACAACGAGCGGCACGCCTCCGCTCGATCAGGTTCGGACACTAGAAACTCGACTGCGGCTTTCAACTCTTCCGGTCGCGGTCGTCGGGCCAGCACGCGCAGAAAGATTTCGGTCGCGAGATCCGCATGTGACTTGTCGCTCGCGGCCAGTCGCTGGGCATAGCCGGTTTTGTCGATCAGCTTCCGTTGGATCTCCGCCGAGTTCACCAGTTCCAACGCTTGAGTCAAAGCCGGCGCGTCGACTCGTTCGCATTCGCAGGCGGACATCCGCGCCGGTCGGCCGAAGACATCCAGAAAATGCGCTGCCACGTTTTCATCCGGCAACTCGATCGCGCGTGTGCCGGCGGGAACGCCAGGGAAGTTGGTCGGCACATCAAGCACTTGGCTGATGCCGTCGAGCAACACCTCGGCCGTCACGCGCCGTGGATAAAATCGCGCAAACGTCTGTGTGTCGCCGGTGTTGCCGGGCTGAGGAGCCGATTCCAGGCCATAGGCATAGCTGCGGGTGATCGCGCGGATGAGCTGCTTCACGTCGAAGCCGCTGGCGATGAAGTCTTGAGCCAGCGCGTCGAGCAGTTCGGGATTGCTCGGCGGATTCGTGCTGCGTGCATCGTCGATCGGGTGGACGATGCCCCGTCCCAGAAAGTGCGCCCACAGGCGATTGACCATCGTGCGTGCAAAGAACGGATTGTCGGATCGCGTCATCCACCGCGCAAGATTGCCTCGCGGATCGTCGTGCAGGCCCAACGAGAATTCAGCCCCGCCGAGCGGTCGCGGCTTCAACAACTCGCCGGTACGAGGATGCGCGACGTCGCCCCGTTCCTTGAGATAGATGATCTCGTCGGTGGGCACTTCGGCATCGGCGAAGCCTCCTTTGCGGCCGACGCGAGAGAAGACGGCGGCCAGTCCATAATAGTCGGCCTGACTCCAGCGTTCCGTGGGATGGTGATGACACTGAGCACACTGAATGCGGACTCCGAGAAACGCCTGCGCGACCGACTCGACATATTCTGGCGACTTGCGCACGGCGCGATACCAGATCGCCGGCGGGTTTTCGTTTTGGCTGCCGCTGGCGGTGAGCAGCTCGGAGACGAATTGGTCGTAGGGCTTGTTGGTTGCCAGCGAGTCGCGAATCCACGCGGCGAAGAGGGTCGTCCCCGCGCGCTGCTTACTGGTGGAATAGCCGGCACCGCGATTCTGCAAGATGTCGGCCCACTTGAGCGCGAAGTAGCTGGCGTACTCCGGTCGCTCCAACAGCCGGTCGATCAGCCGCGCGCGTTTGTCGCTGCGCGTGTCGGCGAGATACTCGGTCACTTCAAAATCAGTCGGTAGCGTGCCGCAGATGTCGATCGTTGCACGGCGAAGGAACGTCGCGTCGTCGGCCGGCGCGGAGGGAACGACTCCCAATCGTCGCCACTGACGGAGCAGGTGCCGGTCGCTGGAGGACGCGCCGAGTTTCGATTCCAGTTGATCCAGTTGTGCCTGCGCGGCGGCCATCTTCGCTTCGTCCGCGGCGAACGGGACCGCCGAATGAAACGCGGCGATCTGCTCTCCAAACCGAGCCATCACCGAAACCAGACCATGCTGCGAACCGGTCTTCACCAGTCCCTCCGCATCGACGGCGGCGATGCCCGGTTCGTTCGATTGATACACCGCCTGACGTGTGACATCGCGCGACGTCCCATCCGAAAAGAACGCCATCGCTTTCAGTTGTTGAGTCGCATTCGTGCGGAGGATTTGTTCCTTCGGCAAAAGCTCGATACGCACCAACTTCGGATCATCCTCGCGCGGCGCGGTGGCTCCCTGCGCGATCCAATCGCGCACGATCCGGTAGTCGTCGCTGGACTCATTCAGCCGCCGTCCGCCGCCGTGCGGCACACGAGAGGTAGCCTTGAGCAATAACAAACTGCGATCCGGATCGGCGAGATTCAGCCGCCGGCCTCGTGCTTCGGTGACGAGCGCGTCGTAATCCAACTCCGGCTCGAACCCGAACAGCGAGAGCTTGAAGCCGTTCTGCCCGGTCGCTTTGCCGTGACAACCGCCGCTGTCGCATCCGAGCTTCGTCAGGATCGGCACGACGTCGGTGCTGAAGCGAACAACGGTGGCGTTCGGCGTATCAGCCGCGAACGCGATGTTTCGTGAAATCACGCCGGCAACCAACAGTAGGAGCAGTTGCCAAGTGATTTGTTTGAAGTTGGTCATGCAAGGATTCCTGACGCGACGGCGATGAGCTCAACGACGAACAGATGAGCCCGACGAATGAAAGGAGACGACGAATGTTGAAAACAGCGGAATCATTCGTCGTCTCCTTCGATTCGTCGGGCACATTTCATCGAGTTTTTGGACTGGGGTTACTCAACAATCTCCAACGGAAACAAACTGCTGCCGAAATAGGTTGGCTCATCTTCGACGACGCCGACGGTAAACAATCGCAAAAAGGATTGCCGCCCCAAGGGAGCGTCGTCATTGATCACAATTTGCAGCGTCCCCTTTTCGGTCTGACCGGTGAAGGTCTCGCCCCGTCCGCGCAGGCCGATGATGTCGGTCACGCGACCGGGTGCGGCCAGTTCGGTGTGCATCTTGCCGATGAAACCGTTGAGGCGTTTCGCCGAATACGCGACTTGAATCGTTTCACCCCGTTTGGCTCGCGTCACCGCAAAGGGATCGACTTCCACGAGGATCGCGGCTGGCTGCACATCAAAGGTGATGGGATTGCTAAAGACCATCACCGTTTCCGTTTTATTGTCCGCTGTCGGCACTGTTGTCTCGGCGCGAATGACTAGCGAGTAACGACCGACGGGCAATGTCGGCGGCAGAGAGAAACTGAGATAACCCTTCTGCTGCCCGGCCGGCACGATGGCCGTTTGATTGCGGATCGAATCTGGAAGTCCGATTCCGATCAACTTCATTGGCGCTTGATGACCGGTGTCGCGTCGCTCGATGTGGACGGCAACGTCCAAGACTCCGCCGGGGGAGTGCCTGACTTTCAGCTTGCCGTAGAGATGATGGTCCAGCGTCTCGTGACCATCGGCTGTGATCCGTAGCACTGCGTCGCCAGCCACGGCCAGCGGAATTTGTGAAGTGAGGCGGCCCCAGCCATTCGGTGTTCCCGATCGAACGACCGTGCCGCCAAGCACCGCGCGAGCATCGTAGGATGGGTTTCCAACCCGTCCCTGGTCGGCCACGGACGGGTTGGAAACCCATCCTACAAGTTTCAACTCACCAAAGACGACCGTTGCGTTTCGATCGGCCGCAACAACGACGCTCGCTCGATCAACGCCTGGGCCGAGCCACACATCGGGACATTCCACTCCGGCCGGCAAATCCTTGGCCGAGACGCGAATCGCTTCGTCGCAACCGCGTCGGCGGAACGCGAACAAATCGAGCACCTCGCGACCGCCGCGCTTCACGTTCAAGCCGCCGAGATCATCGCGGCGCGGAACGACGACGAGTCGAACATCAGGCTCCTCACGGCGCACGCTCAACCGATAGGTACGGCGCGGATCGGCGGGAAGTCCTCCGATGAGATTTCGGATGGCAATCAAATAGCGTCCATCCGCCGGGCAGACCCAGCGACCTGACGGGTCGAGATGACTCGTTGGGAACGCGCCGCCGATGTTTCGCACTTCGTCGCCGAACTGCGCCAGTTCTTGTTGTCCCGCCGCATCGAGCACGCTGATCTGTAAATCCACCGGCGATTGGATGCGCTGTCCGAGTGCTTCGATGAAAAACACCGCGCCGCGCCGCGCGGGAATCGTAAACCAATCGCGTTCGTCACCGGCGATAAGCTGCCCGCTCACTTCACACGGGACGACGATCTCCTGGGCCGATGCGGGCGAGTGATTGTCGTCGCGGTCCTGCACCACCGGTACGTCGGTCACGCCAAAGATCACCGGCGCATGACTGCCCGGAAGGTGAAACGGAAACGATGCGCCTTCGAGCACCACTTGTGCCGGCTGCAAGCGCACGGGCAACGGCCACGACGGCTCGGCGAGCGACGCGGGGATCTCTACTTCGATGCGATCAAACAACACCCCAGGTGAGCCGGAGGGCGTTAGCCCCCGGACATCTCGGTTGTTGGTCTCGGCACCGACAAGTTTCGTCCGGGGGCTAACGCCCTCCGGCTCGCCTAAAGCCGTCAAGTTCCAGCCATAGAGCGCGACGCGCGAAGCCTTGCCGCGCTGGATGACACTCGGCACGGCGAACGCCACTCGCGGGCCGGTGTCGATGTCGAGCCGGTAGTAGTGCTCGGCACTTCCCGACGAGATCAGGTCTTGAACTTTCACGACATACGAGCCATCTGCCGGGACACGGAAGTCGATCAGCGGGTCGATGCCGAAGTAACCTCGGTTGACCGCCAGCCGCCGTCCGGTTGAGTCGAACAATTCCAAGACCGCACGCAACCGCGAATCTATCCGTTCGGCCCAACACTCGATGACGACGCGCTGTCCCTGCTTTGCCTCGAAACGGAATTGATCCGCGTCGCCGGCTTTGTCGAACCGACCGTTGATCACGACGTCCAACGGAACCGGCATTGCCGCCGACTCGTTGGGTTCGATCTCCAACTGTTCCGCTCGATTGCCGATCGCAAACGTTCGTGGCGCACTGATTCCGTTGTCTCCCACAGCCCACAAGTCACACAGGCCCGGCGGTGTGTCGGCTGGAATCGTCAATCGAAAGCGGCTCGGATCCAACCGCTCGCAGCGGACACCCGGCCGATTGCAATGCAGCGTCCGCAGTCCTTGCAGGTTGCTGCCGCCGACCGTCACCTCGACTGACTGACCGACCTGGCCACCCGCGGGATAGACCGTATTCAGCACCGGTGGTGCCTGACCGAAGGCCGAGCGTGCGGCGAGCATGAGCAGGCAGACGCCAACAGGCAGGAGCATTTCGCGGTATCGGCTGCGGACGATCATCAACAACTCCGGGCGTGCCTTCACAATCAATCGACAAAATCAATCTGGGACTCACGACAATATATCGGCCTCTCTTGATGCACCGATACAGAATCGGCCTTTCCAACGTCGGGGTCGGGTGTTCGGTTTTTCGGAATTGGCCGGATTCAGTCCTGTTTGCAAACGATGCTCAATCCGGCCAATTCCGAAAAACCGAACACCCGACCCCTGGCTGCTTGCTGCTTTGGTGGAGTTTCTCAATGATGAAGTCACGTTCGACTTGTGGAGGGGGATGCTCATGATGTTGGACCGCAACCGGTGGCTGTCTCGGAGTTGTCGGCTGAGTGTCGCCCGACGGCTGGCGGTCAATGGCACTCGCTTTGTGAGCGGCACGGCGCTAGCCGCCGGTAATTCGCCGAACAACGGCGATCCCGAATTACCGGTGGCTAGTGCTTCGTCACTTCTTGATTTTCGGGTAGACCGAGGTGAGCTTACATCTGGCGTCGTCGATTTTCATTTGCCAGTCGACTCCGCGTTGAGTGGAGTTGACGTCGGTGGACCATGCCGAGGTTTCCTCACGCAGCGTGGGGATGTC
>CAMDPX010000269.1 GCA_945905295.1 Planctomyces sp. SH-PL62
CCCCCCGGTTCCGCCGAATTGAAAGTGACGAACAACCGGGGGGCTGACGCCGCCCCGCTCGCCAGAGGGCAAGTGTTTTGAGTTTTGAGGGGCAGTCTTTTCTACGGGAGAAAATTCATGGCAGCGAAAGTTTCAGAAGCGTTGGGGATGATCGAGACCAAAGGTCTGGTCTGTTTGATCGAGGCGGTGGACGCGATGTTGAAAGCGGCCAACGTGCAGATGATCGGCTGGGACAAAGTCGGCAGCGGTTTAGTGACCGCGTTCGTGACCGGTGACGTCGCCGCCGTGAAGGCCGCGATCGACGCCGGTGCCGCCGCCGCCAGCAAGATCGGCGAAGTCGTCAGCGTGCAGGTGATTCCTCGCCCGCACGAAGAACTCGCCGCGGTTCTGCCGGGACCGAAAGCGGGTGGGAAGTCAGCGGGCTAGTGTGAACGCAAACCCCACCGAGCTTGTCTCGGTGGCTCGTTGGCTTTTGCACTAGGGCTTGTCGCGCGACGTAGTGCAGAAGCCTGGAAACCACCGAGGCAAGCTCGGTGGGGCCAGGATTCAAATCTCATAGCAGGTAAAACGTCATGAAGGGTGAAGCAATCGGACTTATTGAAACCAAGGGCTTGGTCTCACAGATCGAGGCATCGGATGCGATGCTGAAGGCGGCCAACGTCACTTTGGTGAAGCAAATCCAGATCGGCGGGGCTTATGTCACCACGATCATCCGCGGCGACGTCGGCTCGGTGCGAGCGGCCGTCGATGCGGGAGCAGCAGCGGCCTCAAAGGTGGGCGAACTCGTGTCGGCTCACTTAATCGCTCGGCCGGGCGAGAGTTTGTTGGAACACTTTGTTTAGGAGGTTGAGAGTTGAGGGTTGAGGGTTGAGGGTGATGAAGGGCGCGTCTTGCCCTCAACCCTCAACCCACAACCCTCAACCCCGAAGGCCATGAAAGTTCTCGTCGCAAACCTTGGCTCCACGAGCTTCAAGTATCGGCTGTTCGATATGTCGGACGAGTCGCAGCTTGCTCGTGGAGGCATTGATCGCATCGGGCAACCGGCGAGCGCGTGCTTTGTCGAGATCGGTGGGCGGCGCGAGGAATCAACTCTGCCGGTCGGCGATCATGCGGCGGCGGTGAGGATGTGTCTCGACCAACTGACGCATGCGGAGTACGGCTGCTTGAAGTCGGTGTCCGAGGTCGCGGCGATCGGGTTCAAGGCGGTGTTCGCGGGGAATCTCAGCGGTGTGCGGATCGTCACGGACGAACTGCTCGCCAAGATGGAAGATTTTTCGGATATCGCTCCGGCTCACAATCCGATGTATGCGAAGGCGATGAGACAGCTTCGGTCTGCGTTTCCGGAGATTCCGCTCGTGGCCGCGCTGGAGACGGCGTTTCACGAAACGATCCCGCCGGAGAATCGGCTCTACGCGATCCCTTACGAGTGGTCCGAAGAGTACGAGATCAAACGCTGGGGCTTTCACGGGGCGAGCCATCGGTATCTCAACACGCGAGTGGCACAACTCGTAGGCGAGTCGCTCCGCGACTCGTATTCCGAGCGCGCGGCGGACGTCGATCGCACAGCGAATGTCAGTCGTGGAACGACTGACCTACGGGTCATCACCTGCCATCTCGGTGGGAGTAATTCGTTGTGTGCGGCGCGAGGCGGGAAGAGTCTCGCGAATAGCCTTGGCATGAGTCCTCAGACTGGGCTGCCGCACAACAATCGAGTCGGTGACTTCGACCCGTTCGCGTTGCCGATCATCCTGCGGAAGAGCGGCAAGACCTTGGCGCAGGTGCTCGAAGAGCTGTCGAGCAAAGGCGGACTGCTCGGAGTCAGCGGACTCAGTGGCGATGCACGAGACTTGGAAGACGCGGCGGCGAAAGGTCACGCGCGAGCGAAACTCGCGCTCGATGTCTTTATCGCGTCGATCCGGCATTACCTCGGAGGCTATCTGACGATCCTGGGCGGAGCGGATGCGATCGTCTTCAGCGGCGGCATCGGCGAGAACAGTTCGCTGATTCGATCTGGCGTGTGCCGCAACATGGGCTGGGCCGGGATCGAATTGGATGAGGTCGCGAACACGAAAGTTGCTCGCGGTTCGGAAGCGAAGATCTCGACAGACAGCAGCAAGACACAAATTTGGGTTCTGCCGACGAATGAGGAAATCGTCGTGGCTCGGCAGAGCGTGGAAGCGGTTACTCGGAAATGAATACACCCCACCGAGCTTGCCTCGGTGGTTCCAGGCTTCTGCACTACTCAAACAAAAGTAGTGCAAAGGCCCGCGAGCCACCGGGGCAAGCCCGGTGGGGTGAGAGGAATTCGGGCATGTTCATCGGACGCATCACGGGCAGCTTGGTTTCGTCGCAGAAGGTCGAGTCGATGGTCGGCCAGAAGCTGCTGATCGTTGAGCCGTTGCGTGTCGATGAAAAGGATCAGAGCGGCCTCAAGCCGACCGGGCGGACGTTTATCACGGTCGATCCGCTCGGCTGCGGCGAGGGGCAGGTCGTGTTGTGCGTGCAAGGTTCGAGTGCTCGGTTCACGCCGGAAACCAAAACGCTGCCGATCGACTGCACGGTCATCGGCCTCGTCGACACGGTTCAGGTTCACGGCAAGACGGTGTTCAAGGCGGAGTGAGTAGGTTGGGACTCCGTCCCGACCGTGTGGTGAAGATGGTCGGGACGGAGTCCCAACCTACGAGTGAGCGAGATCATGCCCCAGCAAAGCGAAATGACGCCTGAGCAATACGCAGCGTTAGAGCCCGACAAGGCGCTCTTCACGATGCGGATCATTGCGGGTGCGCTGATTGCCGGTGTCGTGACATTCGGGGGCGTCGCGAGTTTCATTGTCTTCGGACAAGCACCGGCAGCTCAGCCGGGAAACCCGGCGCAAGGTCCGAACGTTTTGATGTACTTCGCAATGGCGTTCGCTGCGGGAGCAGTCGTAATGAGCTTTGTCGTGCCCAACCTGATCTCGGCGGCGGGAGTGAAGGGCGTGGCGAAGATGGCTCAGGATGGGACCGCGACCGGGCCGAAGGAATTGTTTGGACGGCTGCTGGCGGTGGCTCAGACCAAGATGATCGTCGCCTTGGCTCTGGTCGAAGGGGCGGCGTTCTTCAACTTGATCGCGTTCATCGTCACGAAGTCGCTGATTCCGCCTGCCGTTGTCGGAGCGCTGCTGCTGGTCATGGCGATTCACTTTCCCACGAAGTTCAAATTGGCGAGATGGCTGGAAGACCAGCAGCGGTTGTTGTCGTAGGTCAGGCTTTCCAGCCTGACCTGTGTTGCGTTTGACGTTGAATTGAAAGCCCCCCATCCAACCCCAAGGAGTCAGGCTAGAAAGCCTGACCTACGAGATATGTCCACAGAAGCCACCATTCGTGCGGTCGTTCAAGAAGTCCTCACTCAACTCCAAAAGCGGAACGGGTTCACCGCCCCGTCGAAGCAGCGCAACGGCGACTTTGGCGTGTTTGCCAATGTCGATGATGCGGTCGCGGCGGCGAATGATGGGTATCAGAAGCTCCGGAACGCGACGCTTGAAACGCGGGCGAAGGCGATTGAGTGCGTGCGGCAGATTTGTGAGTCGCAGGCGGTCGAGCTCGGGACCGCCGAGATGAAGGAGACCAAGATCGGGCGGCTCGATCACAAAATCGAAAAACTGAAAATCCTGCGGCGCGTGCCGGGGATGGAGTTCATGAAGTCGGAAGTGTTCTCCGGCGATCATGGGCTGGCGGTGATTGAGGCGGCTCCGTTCGGGGTCATCGGAGCGGTCACGCCGGTGACGCACTCGCTGCCGACGCTGGCGTGCAACGTGATCAACATGGTCTCAGCGGGGAACACGGTCGTGTTCAATCCGCATCCCAGCGGCAAGTTCATCGCGTGCGAGGGGACTCGGCGGATCAACCGCGCGATCTACGAAGCGACGGGGCTCGAAAACCTCTTCACGATCGTGTCCGAGCCGACGCTCGAATCGGCCGCCGCGCTGTTCGCTCACCGAGGCATCCGGCTGCTGTGCGTGACGGGGGGGCCGGGTGTCGCGAAGGCCGCTCTGCAAGCCAGCAAGCGAGCGATCGTCGCCGGGCCGGGCAATCCGCCGGTCGTCGTCGATGAAACGGCGGACCTCGAAATCGCCGCGAAGTCGATCATCCAAGGGGGAGCCTACGACAACAATTTGCTCTGCATCGGCGAGAAGGAAGTATTCGCCGTCCACACGATCTTCGATCAACTGATGTCCGAGATGAGCCGCGCCGGAGCACACCGCTTGAACGCCGCCGAAGTGGATCGCATGACGAAGGTCGCGTTCTCGCCGCCGGAGAAGCCGGGCGATCACTGGCACCTGAACCGCGATCTCATCGGCAAAGACGCCAGCGTGCTGGCCGAACAGATCGGCGTCAAAGTCGCCGCCGGCACGACGCTGCTCTTTGGCGAGACCAACGTCGACAACCCGTTCGTCCCCGAAGAGCAGATGATGCCGTTCGTCCCGTTCATCAAAGTCCGCGACGTGGCCGAAGGGATCCGCTTGGCGAAGGACGCCGAACACGGCTTCCGTCACACCAGCCTGATCCACAGCCGCAACGTCCGCAACATGACCGTAATGGGCAAGGAATTGGACACGACGCTGTTCATCAAGAACGGCCCCTGCGGAGCGGGCCTCGGGCTGGGCGGCGAAGGTTATTTGAGCTTCAGCATCGCGGGGCCGACGGGCGAGGGAGTAACGACTCCGCTGACGTTCACCCGGCAACGACGCTGCACCTTGGTTGATGATTTGAGGATCGTGTAGCCATGCAACTTGGAAAAGTGATCGGCCACGCGACCTCGACGGTGAAGCACTCGTCGATGAACGGCTGGAAGCTGCTCGTCGTGCAGACGCTGGATGCCAAGGGCGGAGCCGATGGAGAGCCGGTCTTGGTCGTGGACAACTTGGGAGCGGGAGCCGGGCAGCGAGTGATGATTACCAGCGACGGCAAAGCGGTCAGTCAGATGTTGGGAGACGACAAGTCTCCGGTGCGGTGGGCGGTGATTGGGATTGCGGACGACAAGAACTGAGAACGATAGCCGTACCGCGACCGTGAGGGAGTGGCCAACGGTGATGGCATAGGCCGCTCCCTAACGGTTGCGGTACGGATGAAAAAAGAGTCATGGCAGCGGTGTTGGACGAAAAACTGGTTGAGAAGATTGTCGGCGAGGTGATGACTCGTATTCGACCGACGTCGCAACCGGTGCGCACTGCATTGCCTCTGGCTCGCCACTCGCCACTCGCCACTCAGCCCTCAGCCAATTCCCAACCATCAGCCACATTCGCCATCGTTGATCGTGTCGTCACGGCTGAACTGCTCGCCTCGCGATTGAACGGTCAGAAGTGGGCGAAGGTTGCGATTTGTCCGAAGGCGGTGATCACGCCAAGCGCATTTGATTACTTGCGGACTCACAAGATCGTCTGGCATCGGAATACGGCCGAGGCGGCTCCGAATCCGAACAAGCCGATGACTCGGTGGAAGGCGTTTATCGTGACGGCGACGCCCGGTGTGTTGCAGGCGATCGAGCACGCCGAGAGTCAGACGTTTGGCAAGCAGTGGTCTCACGAGTTGCTCGGCAGCGCGGACGAAGCGATCACGTCGGCGACGGGGGCAATCAACCGAGGCGAAGTCAGCGGCGTCTCGGTGTTTGCCGACCACGCGGAACTCATCGCCTGCCGAGCCAATCGCAGCGAACGAGTCAACGCGGCGGTGGTCGGCGACGTGCAGTTGATCCCGGCGCTCAAGCAATACATGCAGTTGAACCTGATGGTCGTGAGGCCGTCGGGGCGAAGCTTTTTTGAGTTACGGAATTTGTTGAAGGAATTCGGTCGAGGTTGATTCGTTGTCTGGCCGTCGGCCGAGAGCCGTAAGCCGATGGCCGTCATCCTTTTTTCAACAAAGTCAGGGAAAAGGAATTCGGCTTTCGGCCATCGGCTCACGGCGATCGGCCGGGCAGGAGTGAGTTGTTATGCGAATCGCGGAAGTCATCGGACGTTGCACGCTGTCGGTGTGTCATCCGAGTCTGCGCGGAGCGACGTGGTTGATTGGTGTGCCGTTGACTCAGGAAGGACTTCAAAACGTCGCGGCCGGGAAATCGAAGGACGCCGGCCGCAATGAGGCGATTGTGATCTTCGATGGTCTGGGAGCCGGCAGCGGAGACTTGATCGCCGTCAGTGAGGGGGCGGAAGCGGCAGCGCCGTTTGCTCCGAATATGAAACCGATTGATGCGTATGACGCTGCGATTTTGGATCGCGTCGTGATTGAGTGAATTTGAGATTTGAAATCTGAAAATTGAAATTCAAAGAAAGCGGCTTCGCCGCAAACCAAAGCGGTGATGAATCACCGCACTCCAAAGGGACGACATGGCTAATAACTGGAACAGCGGGATTCATGATCGCCGCATCAAGGAAGAGATTTGTGAGATCGGTCGCCGCGTGTACGCGAAGGGTTTCGCGGCGGCGAATGACGGGAATATCTCGGTGCGTGTTGGGCCGAACGAAGTGGTCTGCTCGCCGACGATGATTTGTAAGGGGTTCATGAAGCCGGAAGATATCTGTGCGGTCGATCTCGACGGCAAGCAGATCGCGGGGACTCGGAAGCGGACCAGCGAAATCTTGTTGCACCTGGCGATCATGCGTGCTCGCCCGGACGTGGTGGCGTGCGTGCATTGTCATCCGCCGCACGCGACGGCGTTCGCGGTCGCTCGTGAGCCGATCCCGCAGTGCATCCTGCCGGAGATCGAAGTCTTCATGGGTGAGGTGCCGATCGCTCCGTATGAGACGCCGGGCGGACAGGACTTCGCGAACACCGTGCTGCCGTTCCTCAAGCCGGGGACGAACACGATCATCCTCGCCAACCACGGCACGATCAGCTTCGGGCCGACGTTGGAGCAGGCGTATTGGAAGACCGAAATCCTTGATGCGTACTGCCGGATTCTGTTGCTGTCGAAACAGCTTGGCGGCGTGACGTACCTCAACGAACAGAAGTCGCGTGAGCTGCTCGATCTGAAGAAGAAGCTCGGCTTCGACGACCCGCGGTTCCATGTCGAGGACTGCGATCTGTGCGGCAACGGCGCGTATCGCGATGGGTATAAGGAAGAGATGCCGCAGCCTTGTGCGTTCGAGCCGGCTCCGACTTACCCCGGCTACTTACAGAAGCCGACCTACGCGGGGGGACCGGCTCCGACCAGCGGCGCGGATGTGGAATCGTTGGTGAAGGCGATTACCGAGCAAGTGTTGGCGGCGATGGGGAAATGATTTGGAAGAGTGTCTGCGCTCGTAGTGACCCCATTTATGGGGTCGGTCGTGCGATCGGACCCGATAAATCGGGTCACTACGAGCGCGAAGCATTTACGCCAGCAGCGGCTTCACGACTTCGCCATGCACGTCGGTCAGGCGGTAGTAGCGGCCTTGGAATTTGAAGGTCAGCCGCGTGTGGTCGAGGCCCAGGCAGTGCAGCAGCGTGGCGTGCAGGTCGTGGACGTGGACTGGGTTCTCGGTGATGTTGTAGGAGAAATCGTCGGTCGCTCCGTGTGAGTAGCCGCCGCGAATGCCGCCGCCGGCTAGCCAGATCGAGAAGCAGCGCGGGTGATGGTCGCGGCCATAGTCCTCGGCAGTGAGCTTGCCTTGGCAATAGACCGTGCGACCGAACTCGCCACCCCACACGATGATCGTGTCTTCGAGCAGGCCGCGCTGCTTGAGGTCGAGAATCAGCGCAGCGGAGGGTTGATCGGTGTCGCGACACTGACCGCGGATCGCTTTCGGTAAGTTGAGGTGCTGATCCCAGCCGCGATGGAAGAGCTGGATGAATCGCACGCCTCGCTCGGCCAGACGTCTCGCGAGCAAACAGTTGGCGGCGAACGTGCCGGGCTTGCGAGCGTCGGGGCCATAGAGATCGAAAATGTGTTCCGGTTCGCTCGACACGTCGGTCAGTTCGGGGACGGAGGTTTGCATCCGATACGCCAACTCGTACTGACTGATGCGCGTGGCGATTTCGGGGTCGCGATACTCGTCGAGCTTCAGGCGGTTCAACTCGGCGAGATCATCGAGCACTCGCCTCCGAGTCGCCGCATCCTGTCCGGGTGGGTTCGACAGATACAGCACCGGATCGCCGACGCTGCGGAACTTCACCCCTTGATACTTCGAGGGGAGAAAGCCGCTGCCCCAGAGGCGGTCGTACAACGGTTGATCGGCGGGGTTGCCGCTGCCGTTGGAGATCATCACGACGAACGCCGGGAGATCGGCGTTCTCGCTGCCGAGTCCGTATGCCAACCAACTGCCGATGCTCGGCCGGCCGGCGAGTTGATTGCCGGTTTGAAAGAACGTGATGGCCGGGTCGTGATTGATCGCCTCAGTGTGCATCGACTTGATGAAGCAGAGTTCGTCGGCGACCTTCGCGGTGTGCGGCAGCAGTTCGCTGATCGTCGCGCCTCCTTTGCCGTGCTTGGCGAATTTGAACATCGACGGAGCGACCGGAAAGCTCGCTTGGCGGCTGGTCATGCCGGTGAGCCGTTGGCCTTTGCGGATCGAATCGGGGAGTTCGGTTGCTCGTAGATCGGCGAGGTTTGGCTTTGGATCGAACAAGTCCATTTGCGAAGGCGCGCCAGATTGGAAGAGGTAGATGATCCGCTTGGCTCGCGGCGAGAAGTGTGTCTGACCGCTCGGCGATTGGTCGTCGGCGAGGAGGCTCGTGAGCGCGATTGAGCCGAGTCCGGCGGAGCAAGTTTGCAACCAGTGGCGGCGGGTGAGGTCGTTGAGTGTTGGCATGAGTGGCTCCATTTTCGTGGAGCACGTTTTCAACGTGCTGGTGACGGGCACGTTGAAAACGTGCCCCACGAAAGTCACACCTCGATTCCTAATTCTTCGATCTTGCGGTACAGGCTGGAAAGGCCGAGCTTCAAGCGTTTCGCGGCTTCACGTTTGTCGGGCCATTGGCGGAGGACTCGTGAAATGTGCAGCCGTTCGTAGTGCCGCAGCGCGGTTCGGAGGTCGTCGGTGTCGGGCAGCGGTTGAGCGATGCCGAGCAGTTCCGGCGGCAGGTCGTCCGGGTGGATGTGCTGGCCGTCGCACATCAGGACCGCCCGCTCGATGGCGTTGTCGAGTTGCCGCACGTTCCCCTTCCATTGGGCCGACATCAACACGCGGACTGTTTCGCTGGTGGCTCCGGCGACGCGCTTGCTCATGGCTTTTGAATGCCGGCCGATGAAGAACTCGACGAGTTCCGGGATGTCTTCGGAGCGATCGCGCAGCGGCGGGATCGTGAGCTTCACGCCGTCGAGCCGATAGAAGAGATCGTCTTGAAAGCGGCTGTCGGCGACTTCTCGCAAGAGGTCGCGGGTGGTCGTCGCGATCATGCGCGCGGCGACCCGCACGGGATCGGAACCTCCGAGCGGAAGGATCTCTTGGTATTCGATCGCGCGCAGCAGTTTGGCCTGCGTGCTCAGCGGCAGCTCACTGATTTCATCGAGCAACACGGTTCCCTCGCCGGCGTGCTGGAAGATGCCGACTTGATCCGCCGACGAGCCGAGCTTCGAGCCGAAGAGTTGCGCTTCCAGCAACTCGACGGGCCGCGTGCTGCAATTGACGGCGAGGAATTTCTCGTGGCTCTTTGGCCCGGCTTTGTGGATCGCGCGAGCGAACAGTTCCTTGCCGGTGCCGGACTCGCCGACGAGCAGCACGTTGGCGTTCGTCTTGGCGACTTTGCGGATCGCGTCCTGCAAATCGGCGAGCGGTTGGCTGGAGCCGACGATCTGATCGAAGTCCTCGCGCCGTGCGAGTTCGCGCCGCAAGGCTTGGTTCTCCAAATCGAGCGCTCGGAATTGAAACAGTCGCTGCAACTTGTTGAGCAAGTCGTCGAAGATGACTGGCTTGACGAGGTAATCGAACGCTCCGGCCTTGAAGGCCTCGACAGCGTTCTCGACCGTCGCGTAGGCCGTGATGACCAGCACCGACGTCCGCGGGTTGAGCCGAATCAGCCGCTTGAGCAGGTCGATGCCGTCACCGTCGGGGAGCATCACGTCGCAGATGGCGACATCGAAGTCGTGGCTCATCGCCAGTTGGACGGCGTCGGCGACTTTATCGGCCGGCGAGACGACATAGCCTTCGCTCGCCAACAATTCGGCCAGCGAGCGGCGGATGACCTCTTCGTCTTCGCAGATGAGCACGGAACGGTGATTCGGCACGGGAACCTCGCGGTGGCTGATGCGGTGGCGGTATTCAATCGGGTTCGATCGCGAATGTCATCTCGCAACGACAAGCACGGCCCGGCCCGTGAGGCTTTTCTCGACGGTTGGCTAGACGTTTGAGCTGAGTTGAGATTGATGTCATGGGTGGCACGTCCTGACCATCGGGAAGGGCGTGGATTTCGGGGTTGGTCGCGATTCCCACGCCCTTCCCGATGGTCAGAGCGTGCCACCCAAATTCACAAACTGGCTCGTCGTGGGCTTTTCGTCGGACGCTCGCGAACAGCGGGGCGAATCGCTATCAAATCGCCCCTCGATTTTCTTTTCCGTCTCCGAATTCGCGAAGGATCAACCATGAGCAACGCTTTTCCAAAACTGCACAACGCCATGTGGCCCGGCATCGTGGGCAAGGGATCGCCGGGGGCGGAGCCGTTTATCAGTCTCGATCGGATGCTGGAGCTGACGACTCAGGCGAACGTCGGCGGGCAGAAATTTGACGGCGTCGATTTGTTTCTGTTCGATCCGCACATCGGCATCGACTTGAAGGACGATGACATCAAGCGGATTGCGGACAAGATCGCGTCGAAGGGCTTGGCGGTCGGATCGGTGGTGGCTCCGGTGTGGCCGGGGACGGTTGGTGACAGCGCGATGGGTGGGCCGGAGCAACGTGCCAAGTTTGTGCTGGCAGTGAAGAAGGCGTGCCGCATCGCTCGCATCTTGAACGAGCATGGCGTGAGAAAGTACGGAATCATTCGCATCGATGCGGCCGATGGGCCGAGCCACTGGCTGGAAGATCCGGTGGGCAACACGAAGAAGATCGCCTCGACGTTTCGCGAGGCGGGTGTCGTGGCGGCGGCGCATGGCGAGCGGCTCGCGGCTGAAGGAGAAATCTGCTGGGGCGGAATGCACTCGTGGAAGAACATGGTCGATCTGCTCGAGCAGACTGACATGCCGGGGACTGTCGGATTCCAAGCGGACCAGGCTCACACCTATTTGTATTTGATGGGCTACAACGCTCCGGAGCACGCGCTGCTGAAGGAAGGCTATTCGCAAGCCGAGTTCGATGCGGCTTACACGAAGCTGACCGATGCGCTGCGGCCCTGGACGATCGACTTCCATGTCGCTCAGAACGATGGCACGGTGCATGGCTCCGGCTCGCACGACAAGACCGGACGGCACTGCCGAGCGGATGACCCGAACGGGAAGCTCGATATCACCGCGACCGCCGGATACTGGCTCAAGGGGGCGAAGGATCGTGGCATCCGGCATCTCTGCTGGGACGGCTGCATGTTTCCGAACTCGACGCTGGAGAATCCGGCAACCTGGAACACGATCCTCGGCGCGATGATCAAGGTGCGTGACGCTCACGGGTGGGGCGAGTAAGAAGTTCCCCAGGCGAGCGGGGCGGCGTCAGCCCCCCGGTGCCTTCGTGATTTAACCGGGGGG
>CAMDPX010000270.1 GCA_945905295.1 Planctomyces sp. SH-PL62
CGTGTTCGCGTATAAGCGTCCAAATTGCAGGTCACTTCAAAAAAATGTCATTCGGACGCTTAAAGTGCCAAATTCAAATTAGTGTAAATGTACTGAACAGGGCTTCTTTCCGATTAAACCGACAGGCCCCAAGCCGGATGGGGTCATCAATGTGAATGTCATACAGTCGATCTTGGAAGTCCTCACAAGCTTCACGGTCGCGAATGTGGAACACTCAGACGCTTTCCGCGTGTTGCTTGAGGATCGGGTGTGTCAAATCGGTCAGGCGGATTCGCTGTTGGCCGTTCGCGTCAAAGTTGCTGGGGGCGAGCCAGGCTTGGAAGGCCGCTCTCAAAGCGGGCCACTCGGTGTCGATGGCGGCGTACCAGGCGGTGTCGCGGTTGCGGTTTTTGTAAACCGTGGCTTGTCGGAAGAGGCCCTCGAACGACAGCCCCAATCGTTGCGCGGCGGCTCGCGAGGGAGCGTTGAGCGCGTCGCATTTCCATTCGTAGCGGCGGTAGCCCAACTCGAACGCCCGCTGCATCAGCAAGAACATCGCCTCGGTCGCGGCCGGGCGGCGCTGCAAGCGCGGGGAATAGTGAATGTGTCCGACCTCGATCGAACCGCTGGCTGGTGCGATGCGGAGATAGCTCGCGACGCCGGCCGGCTGGCCGTCGGCCAAGTCGATGATCGCGAAGTACAGCGGATCGTTGCCGAGGAATGACGCGCTCATCCACTCGTGATAGCTGGCCAGCGTGGGAAACGGGCCGTAGGCCATGTAGGTCCAACTCCGTCCGTCGGTGTCGGCCGCATTCGCTGCGAACAATGGCTCGGCGTGTCGGTCCGGATCGAGCGGCTCCAACCGACAGAAGCGGCCTTGCATCGGTTCACGCGGCGGAAAAGGAGGCGGTGCCCAGTTCACCAACGGGATGCCGATCGGTTGTCCCAGGTCGTTGAGCGAGGATTCCATAGGGCATACCTCGATGAAAGCCCGCTTGCTGTGATCGCATTGCGAGTTCGCGGCGTGGAGCACGTTTTCAACGTGCTCGTGACGGGCACGTTGAAAACGTGCCCCACGAGTTCGCCGCGTTATTTCTTGACGATCTTGAAACCCTTGAGGCTCTCGTTGTCGGCGGCGAGTTCTTCCAGCTTGGCTTCCAGGTCGAGCTCTTTGTCGCCGAGCTTGAACTTGCAGGACTTCCCAGAGACATCGGTTTCGACGTCCGACACGCCATCCAGTTTGGCAAGGTCATTCCGGATCTCTTTGGCGCAGATTGGACAAGTCATGTTCGGCAGGCTCAACGTGACCAACTGCACGTCGCCGTCTGCCGACGGTTCGGTGTCGAATCGAACGGCCTCGGCTGTTCCAGCGCTTGGAGCAGAATTCATTTGACCGCAACCAACCGCGAAAATCATCAAAGCCGCACAGAGGTAAAACGTCTTCATGGGTCGTTTCCTGATTTCTTGGTGATGGAACGATGAATCACTTCTGCGGAATGAGCCGGGCTTGGCGCAGATCCATGACGGCCACTCCCGGCTTTTTAATTGCCTTGATTCGCACTTCATACCGGCCCGGTTTGTCGAACGTGACTTCGCCCAGCATTCGCGGGACGAAGTTCTGGAAGCCACCGGTTTCCTGCACGGTGTATGAGATCGCTTGCGGTTCGGCCGCTGAGCCTGATGGAGCAAACTCGAATCGGACGTCGCTGCCGCCGCTGCCGTTGCCGCAGCCGATGAGTGCTTCGAACTGAAACTTGCCTGGCTGTTTGACGGTGAATTCGATGCGAGCCCAGTCCTCGGCGCGGACCCAGAAGCCGAGCGTGTTTTTATGCGGCATCGGTTCGTACCGCAGCATCACGCCGCGCACGTCGGCGGTGCGTGCGGGGAGCAGGATCTCGCCGTTGTCGGCTTGTGCGTTCGGTGTGTAATCAGGATTCGGGGTCGGCATCAGTGCGCCGACGGACTTTCGCCAGGCGGTGAGTTTCTCGGAGAGCTCGCGGACTCGATCCGGTTCTTGTTCGGCGAGGTTGCGCGATTCGCTGACGTCTTTGGCGACGTGAAACAATTCGCGGCGGCCTTCTTCGTAGAACTCGATCAGCTTCCATTCCCCCGACCGAATGACCGCGCCCGGCTTGCCCCCTTGATTCGCGTAGTGCGGGTAGTGCCAGAACAACGAGTCGCGTGCGATCGTGTCCGACTGCTTGAGCAGTGGGATCAGGCTGACTCCGTCGAGACCGGGAGTCTCATTCTTTTCGATTCCGCAAACGTCGCGCAGAGTCGGCAGCACGTCGATGCCGCAGACCGGCACATCGCTGGTGCTGTTGGGCTTCACGTGGCCCGGCCACTTCGCCAGCAACGGCGTGCGGATGCCCCCTTCGTATAGCCAACCTTTCCCCTCGCGCAACGGAGCGTTTGAGGTCGCGGGGGTGTTCGGTCCTTCGGTCGTCGCCAGTCCGCCGTTATCCGACGTGAAGAGCACGATCGTGTGATCCGAGAGTTTGAGTTCATCGAGCTTCGCGACAATTCGGCCGACCGACTCGTCGAGGCTTTCGAGCATCGCGGCATAGATCGGATTGTTCTGCTGTCCTTTGAATGTCTCGGCCGCCGGATACTTTTTGACGACGTCTTCCTTCGCCTTCAGCGGCGTGTGCGGTGTGAAGTGCGGCAGATACAGGAAGAACGGCCGCTCGCGATTCGCGGAGATAAAATTCTCGGCTTCGGTCGTCAGTCGGTCGGGGAGATACTCGCCTTCAGGAGCTTCACTCAGTCCGGGCATCGCTTTGCCGTTCGGCTTGCTGAATGGAGCGAAATAGCTCTGAGGCGATCCGGCCGCGTCTCCCGCGATGTTCAAATCAAAACCTTGCTTGGTCGGCTCGAAGCCTTCGCCGCCGAGATGCCATTTGCCGATGCTGGCGCAGACGTAGCCCTTCGGCTTGAGCAGATCGGCAATCGTCTTCTCTTCGAGAGGCAGATGATTTCGTAGCGTCGGCCGATTGAGCTTCTGGTCCGGTCGATCGGGGCGGCCGGGGAGCCAGTCGGTCAATTGAAATCGCTGCGGGTATTTTCCGGTCATGATCGCTGCTCGCGATGGCGAGCAAACCGGGCACGCCGAATACGACTGCGTGAAACGCATTCCCTCGGCCGCGAGCTTGTCCAGATGCGGCGTCCGATGAAACTTGCTGCCGTAGCAACCCAGATCCATTGCTCCGAGATCGTCGGCGACGATCAACACGACGTTCGGCATTTGCTCGGCGGCGAGGAGGTTCGTGGCCGCGAACAAGACCAAACTTTGTACGGCGAATCCGATCAGCCGCAGGGCGCTAGCCCCGGTTCGAGCAATCCAAACCGGGGCTAGCGCCCTGCGGCTGGTTTGCGGGACAGTGCCTAAAAAGAACACGGCAAGTCGGTGCATGGCGAGGAATCCTTTGGCAAGATCATGTCGTTCGCGGTGCGGTCTTCGAGGCTTTCAAGCGATTGCCAGCCTTCGTGTCGCAGCGTAACGTAACGCTCGCTTCGCAAGAATTCCCGCTCCGAGAACTCCGATACCCGCCGTTCGCGAACGCCGCAAGAAATCCTGATGGCTTCCATGATCGCCTTAGACATCCTGCCTGCCGAACCTGTCCCAACCGTGCCACCGCCGATTGCGAAGCGTCGTTTGCCAAGTTGGCTCAAACGCCCGATGCCGCAGCCCGGCATGGCTTACACCAGCAACGTCATCTCCGACCTCCGGCTGGAAACCGTCTGCGAAAGTGCGAAGTGTCCGAATCGCACCGAGTGTTGGTCGAAGCAGACGGCGACGTTCATGATTCTCGGCAATGTCTGCACGCGGCCGTGCGGGTTCTGCTCGGTGCCGAAGGGGAAGACCGAGACGTTGCAAGCAGACGAACCGGCTCGCGTGGCCGAAGCGGCTGAGCGACTCGGTTTGCAGTACGTCGTCATCACGTCGGTCACTCGCGACGATCTGACGGACGGCGGGGCCGAGCACTTCTACGAGTGCGTCCTGGCGGTACGCGAACGAACTGGAGCCAAAGTTGAAGTGCTGACGCCGGACTTTCTCGGAAACCGCGCGGCGATCTCACGAGTGATCGCATCGCGGCCGGATGTGTTCAATCACAATACCGAAACCGTGCCGCGCCTCTATCACCGCGTGCGCCGCAACGCCGAATATCAACGAACGCTCGATCTGCTCAAGCAAGTCAAAGACGAGGCTCCCGACATGCCGACCAAAAGTGGCTTGATGCTCGGCCTGGGGGAGACGCTCGACGAATTGCTCGACGTGTTTGCCGACTTGCGGGCCGTCGGTTGCGACATGCTGACGCTGGGACAATACCTGCAACCGACTCCCGATCATCTTCCGGTCGAGCGATTCGTGCCTCCGGAAGAGTTCGACGAGATTGGCGTGTTGGCCAAGCGGTTGGGCTTCGGCATGGTCGCCAGCGGCCCGTTCGTGAGGTCGAGCTATCATGCCGGCGAGATGGCAGCGGGGATCGTGGCATGATGCCTGATTCGTCGAACTGGCATCCGATCACGCTCCCCAATCTCGGCGCGAACGATCAGCCAATCCGGGTCAGCACCTGGCTGACGCAGATCGGTGAAGAAGTGGTCGCCGGGGAAGCGATCGTCGAGGTGTTGCTCAAAGGGATCACGTTTGATGTCGCCGCTCCGGCGAGCGGACAGTTGCGGCGGATCGACCGTTTCGAGAACGATGTGGTGGTGACGGACGACGTGTTGGGGTGGCTCGAATGATTTGGGATTCAATTCGCGGGCATGGAGAGCGAGTGGACTGGTTTCGGCGAACGCTTCGCCGAGGCAGGTTGTCGCACGCTTACGTCTTTGCTGGTCCGGACGGCATCGGCAAGCGGCTGTTTGCGAAAACGCTCGCACAGTGCTTGTTCTGCCAACGACACTCGAACGAAGAGTTGCTGGCGTGCGGTGAATGTTCCGCTTGCAAGCAGGTGCTGGCTGGCTCACATCCGGACTTGCATCAAGTCGGCCGGCATAAAGGAAAGTCGGAACTGACCATCGATGTCTTTCTAGGCCCGCTGGAGAACCGTCTCCGTGAAGGACTGTGTTATGACTTGTCTCGCTTGCCGATGAACGCCGATCGCAAAATTGCAATTATCGATGATGCGTCCGCCATGAACACCGAGTCGGCCAATGCGTTCCTCAAGACGCTGGAGGAACCGCAGCCACACGCGTTGCTGCTGCTCATTGCCGACAACCTCGACGCACTGCTGCCGACGATCCGCTCGCGCTGCCAGACGGTTCGTTTCGATCCGCTGTCCTCTCGCGATATCGCCGAGTTGCTCGTGCAGCAAGAGCCGGAGAACGAGGAAGAGGACGAGCAAGAGAGGGTCACTGATCCCGTCGAAGCTGCGGCGTTGGCCGAACTCAGCGGAGGCAGCCTGGCGATTGCCAAGCGATTGCTCAATCGCCGGCTGCGCGCGCTGCGTGATGCGCTGTACCAGCAGCTTGCTGCCGAGTTCGATTCGGTCGTGTTGGCGGAGACATTGAATTCCGGAATCGAAGCGATCGGTGGGGACGCGGCCAAGCAGCGGCACAACGCCCTCTGGCTCATCCGTTTTGGCTTAGAGTTTTTCCGCACCGCCGCACTGCATTTGTCAGATCAGCCGGAGGGAACGGCGATTCCGGCGGCGGTGACGTTTGCTCGGCGGTTCGACGCCCGCTCGCCGGAGGACTTCGAGTTCGTGATGAGCCTCTTCGAGCGCATGGCCGAAACTGAGCATCACATCGAATCGAACGTCTCGGTCCCGCGTTGCGTGGAGATTCTCTGCGAGGACTTGGGGCGGATGCTGCGGCCGACTCGGCGGTGACGCGCTCCACGTCGCTCGGAGTTGCCGCTACCATGCCCCGCCCGCGAAATAGGAAATCTGTTCTGAGGCTCTCATGCAACCGACGCAGTTCATCAACATTGTCAGCACGGTGCCGCTGGTCGCTCCGAAAGTGCTGAAGTCCGAATTGGCAATCACGCCCGCCACGACCAAAACGGTGCTCAATAACCGCGAGGTGATCCAAAGTATTCTCGCCGGCGAAGACCAGCGCGTACTGGTGGTCGTCGGGCCCTGCTCCGTTCACGATCCGAAGGCGGCGGTCGAATATGCCGCGCGGCTGAAGGCGCTGTCCGACAAAGTCGCCGAGCGGATGCTGCTGGTGATGCGCGTCTATTTTGAGAAGCCGCGCACGACGATCGGCTGGAAAGGGATGATCAACGACCCGTTCCTCAACGATTCGTTCGACATCCATGCCGGTTTGCGGTTGGCGAGACAATTGTTGTTGGACATCGGCGACATGGGCTTGCCGGCCGCGACGGAACTGCTCGAACCGATTACGCCGCAATACATCGCCGACTTGCTGACGCTCGCCTCGATCGGTGCGCGGACGACGGAATCGCCGACGCATCGGCAGATGGCCAGCGGTCTGTCGATGCCGGTCGGCTACAAGAACGGCACCGACGGCGGCTTGCAGGTCGCGCTCGACGCGATGATCGCGGGACGTACGCCGCACGCTTTTCTGGGGATCGACGGCGACGGCCACACCTGTGTGGTCAACACGCGCGGAAATCCGTGGGGACACCTGGTTCTGCGCGGAGGTCGGGGTGGCCCCAATTACTCGCCGGATCAAATTCAAGTCGCTGCGGAAAAACTGACCGCCGCCGGACTGTCACCAAGAATGCTGGTCGATTGCAGTCACGCGAACTCGAACAAGGACTATCGCAATCAGCCCAATGTCTGGCGCGACGTGATCGCTCAACGAATCGCCGGCAACCAGAACATCATCGGCCTGATGCTGGAAAGCAATCTGCATCCCGGCAGCCAAAAGCTGACCTCCGATCCGTCGCTGCTGCATTACGGCGTTTCGATTACCGACGGCTGCATCGGTTGGGACGAGACCGAATCGCTGATCCTGGAAGCGAACGACAAACTGGCCTAGTGACGCCCGCAGACAAAAGTAGACGAGTCACTCCGAGGCTGTGAACTTTTTGGTAGCTGAAGTCGCCAGACTTCAGAATTCGCCGAGAAAACTGAACTCTGGCGAGTTCAGCTACCAATTCTTTCACAGCCTCTCCGTGACTCGAATTTTCCAGTCACGGAGTGACTGGTCTACTTGAAAGGCACGCCCTGACGAACGCATTTCTTCGCGTCTCGGTTTTGATCGCGTTGCTGATGTGGAATGGCATCGTCGCATTCGCGGCCGAACCAGCCGTCACTCTTCCGATCGGCGAGGTCGAAGGCCAGCCGCTCGCGGCCAACGTGAAGCGCATCACCGAGACGCTGCACGGCCCCCGTTCTGACAAAGCCGTCGCCGGGGGCGAGCGGTTGATCGAGATCATCGTCAACGGCCGCGCGGTTGCATCGCGCAAGGTGCCGGCCGACGGCAAGATTCACGACCTTAAGTTTCAGATACCCATCGCGCAGAGCAGTTGGGTCGCACTACGTCAGTTCCGACAGTTGCACACGAACCCGGTCAACGTGTTAGTCGCTGACACACCAATTCGAGCCTCTCGCGAAAGCGCTCGCCGGTGCGAAGAGGTCATCGACTTGCTGTGGAAGAACCGCGAACGAGTGATCGCCGAATCCGAAAGGGAAAAAGCGAAACTCACGTTTGAAAAAGCAAAGGCCGCGTACCGCACGATTTCTGATTCTGTGTCAGTTTCCGGTGGGAGTCGCTAGTCGCATCACTTCCTCGTGAGTGACGAAGTCTCCGGCTTCCATTTCCCGTCGCAGTCGTCGGCACTCGGCAATCATTCTGGGACTGCGTTCGACGAGGTAATCAATCAACTCGTCGTCCAACGGCAACACGGCCACAGGATCATGCCCGACCGTGTCGAGCAAAACGCCGTCGGTTCCCATCGCGGCCAACACGTCACCGATTGGCGTCATCAGATTCGTCACCGTCTGGCGAGTCATCGTGCAGCTCCTGGCAATAAAGAAGGGCATCGCTCTTGGTCAGCACTTGGATCACCTGCACCACATTGTCATCGTCAGCGACATTGTAGAACACTCGAAAATCGCCAACTTTCAAACGGTAGTCCGTCGGAGCTGGTTGTCGCAATCGTTTAACGCGAGCCTTGCTGGTTAAGGTTGGTGCTGCCGTCAACACGCTGTCGATCTGATTGAGAATCGCCGTTCGGTCAAAAGCCCGGGTGCCTTTGAGTTGGCTGTGAGCCAGGCGCGAATAGCGGATCTCAAAGGCCATATCTGCCTCAACTGCCGAGTCCCAACTCAACATGTTTCTGAGCCGGGCGAAGTCGAGTCCTCGTGTTTGGTATGGCGGTACAGTTCCTGCTCGATGATCGACTGACAGAGTTCGACACATTGACCGCAAATGTAGACTTCGTTTGGTCCCTCAACCAAAGGTCCAACCTCTTGGTAGCTCTTGCGGCAAAAAGAACAAAACGACTTCTTCTTCGTGGCACGTCCATTTTTAGGAAGGAGCTTACGAAGCAGACTGAGCATGATTCGTGCTCCCATCTCAATATGCTGATCACAGGCGTTTGACTTTGACGTTCTTCCAGCGGCACTTGGCTCCGTTAGGCCAGCCTTTGCCGCCGTGGACTTGGACGGAGATCGAACCTGCGGGGCCGAGTGTTTCAGCGACCTTCGCGGCGTCGTAGCCTTTGCCGTCGAACTTCGTGCCGTCGAATTCATTGACCTTCAGGCCGTTGATCCAGGTGGTGATCTGCGGTGGATTACCGACGACGCGCACCTTGGCGGTGTTCCAATCGTTGACCTTCCAGGCTTTGAGCCATTCGTCGCTGGTACACGTCGGCGTGACGGTCGGAGCAGGCTCGGTTGGCTTCGCGAACAATTTCAAGAGCTTGCCGTCTTTCTCTTCGCCGAAGATGTCGTACGGACGCGTATTGAAGCCGCCAGTTCCTTCGCCGTAGATGTGTCCGACGTTTCCTCGGTCGTGATAGTCCACCATCATTTGGAAGCATTGGCCTTTGTCGTTGGCTCGCACGAACAGACCGGAGCAGACGCCCCAGTCGGGTTTCAGGTCGATCAGCAACTCGAAGTCCTTGAACTTCTCGTCGGTCAGCAAGATGCCGCCGTTGCCGCTGCCGGGCGGGTCTTGTTCGCCAGAGATGGCCCCGTCCTCGACGACCCAGCTTCCGCCGGTGCCGTGGCCGATGCGTTCGGGGTTCTTGTGCCAGCCGGCCAGAGTCTTGCCGTCGAAGATCGGTTTGAAATCGTTGTCCGCGGCGCGGACCGAAGTGAGAAACAGTGGCAGCAGCATTGTTAGCAAAAGGGTTAAGCGGGTCACGGGAGTTCTCCAAAGTTGAGGGAACAGCGAAACGGAGTTGGCGTGCAGCTTCATTTTTTGACTCGATTTCAAATTTCAAATTTCAAATTTCAAATTTCAAATTCGAGATTCGAGATTCGAGATTGTCACTCTTCCTCTTCGTGAACCTTGGCCGACGCCACGATCTTCTGCTGCTCGTTGCCGGGGACGACTTCGTAGTGACTCGTCTCGAAAGTGTACGAACCCTGGCCGCCGGTGATGCTGGACAACGACCGAGCATAGGTTTGCATTTCCGACAGCGGCACGGAGGCTTTCACGACGGTGAAGTTGCCGGGCAAAGTATCCATGCCTTCCATGCGTCCGCGGCGTGTGTTGAGGTCGCTGGTGATATCACCGAGCTTCTCACCGGGGACCATGATCTCGGCCTTCACGATCGGCTCCAACAGCACCGGTTTGGCTTTGCCGAAGACTTCTTTGAAGCATTGGCGGCCGGCGGTTTTGAACGCGGTTTCGTTGCTGTCCACCGGATGGTCTTTGCCGAAGAACAACGCACACCAGCAGTCCTGAACCTGATAGCCGGCGAGCACACCCTTCTCCATGCGTTCTTTGATCCCCTTTTCAACGGCGGGAATAAAATTGTTCGGCACGCTGCCACCGCTGACGCAATCGAGGAACGCGAAATTCAGAACCGGGTCATAGTGGAATGATCGCAGGCTCTCAAAGCGTTCTTTGATGAAGTATTCCTCCGGCACGATCCCTTGCGGCAGCGAGCCGATGCGTAAGTGGACCTCGGCGAACTGCCCCGAGCCGCCCGACTGCTTCTTGTGCCGATACATCCCCTCGGCGTTCATGTTGCAGGTTTCGCGATAGGGAATGCGCGGCATGGCCGTGTTGACATCGACTTTGTCCCGCTTGTGGAGCCGATGCACGATCGCTTGCAGGTGCAGGTCGCTCATCCCTTGGATGACCATTTCATGTGTCTGAGCCTCACGCATGACGTGGAAGGTTTGGTCTTCCTCTTCAATCTTGTGCAGAGCGATGGAAATCTTCTGCTGATCGGCGGCGGTTTTCGGCGTCACGGCCAGTCCAACCATCGGACGCGGGAACTTGAGTTCCGGCAGATCGAGATGCACACCCTGAGCCGACAGCGTGTCGCCGACAGCGAGGTCATCGACCTTCACAACGGCGATGATGTCACCGGACGTGGCCGTATCGACGTTCTCGTGCTTTGAACCTTGCATCTCCAGCATTTGGCCAACTTTGATCGGCTTTCCGCTGCGGTGATTGTGCAGAGTCACATCTTTGCCGATGTGCCCGGCATAGACTCGCAGATACGCCATCTTGCCGACGAATGAGTCGATGCGAACCTTGAAGACCTCGGCCACAAACGGATCGTCCGGGTTCGGGTTGATGACGATGTCGCCCCCCTTCTCGTCCTTGGCGGGACGGTCTTCATCCAACGGTGACGGCGCGTAATCGGCCAGTGCGTCGCACAACTCCTGGACTCCGACGCCCGATCTGCCCGATGTGAAGAGAATCGGAATCAGCGTGCCGTGTCCGATGGCCTTGCCGATGAGACGGATGATTTCGTCTTCGGAGACGTCCTCGCCGCCGAGGAAGCGTTCCATCAGCGCCTCGTCCGCTTCGACGATCGCGTCCATCAACGCCTGATGGTAGTCCTTGGGATTGAGCGGCAATCCGGCCGGCACGTCCCCTTTAATTTGCAGCGCGCTGTGGACCGCGGTGAACTTCGCTCCGGTTCCATTGGGCACATTGATCGGCACGCAGGCACTGCCCCAGTGATCGCGGATGGTCGCGACTAGCTTGGGGACATCGACGTTGTCGCCGTCGACGCGGTTGACCACGATCATTCGGGCGAGATGCTCGTCGGTCGCCATCTGAAAGCACCGCCGAGCATTCACTTCCAAACCGGCATTGGCATTCAACACGACGACGGCGGTCTCGACGGCTCGCAGCGCGCCGCAGACTTGGCCGATGAAGTCGGGATAGCCGGGGCAGTCGATGAGATTCACGCGATGATCGGCATGTTCGTAGCGGCAGACGTGCGAGAAGATCGACTGCTTCTTTTCTTTTTCTTCCTCGTCGGTGTCGAGCAGGCTGGTGCCGTCATCGACGGAACCGGCTCGCGTGCCGACTCCGGACTTGAACAGCAGCAAGTCCGCCAGCGTCGTCTTTCCCGAATGCCCGTGCCCTACGAAGGCAACATTCCTGATCTCATCGACCTTGTGCTTCGACATTCTCGGCTCCCGATCTCAATGATGTGC
>CAMDPX010000271.1 GCA_945905295.1 Planctomyces sp. SH-PL62
GTCAGCCCCCCGGTACTACGCGAGCGATGCGAATCACCGGGGGGCTAACGCCGCCCCGCTCGCCAACACACCATAAGTCCGTTCCATCACTGGAGACTTCGCTCGTGAAACGGCATCATGCTCCGGCTTGTTTCAACCCGTGATCGACAGGAGCACTCGCATGTCCGAAGCCATTACCAGCGTCCTTCAGGAGAGTCGCAAATTCCCGCCGCCGAGCGACTTCGCGGCCCAGGCGAATATCAGCAGCGAAGAGCAATACCAGCAGATGTGGACGCGAGCCAAAGATGACCCCGCCGGCTTCTGGGGGGACATGGCCTCGAATCTCGACTGGTTCAAGAAGTGGGATAAGGTGCTCGATGGAGCGATGCCCAACACGAAATGGTTTGTCGGCGGGAAGATCAACCTGTCGTATAACTGCCTCGACCGGCATCTGCTCGGCCCGAACAAGAACAAGGCCGCGATCATCTGGGAAGGGGAACCGGGCGACACGCGAGTCTTGCGCTACCAAGACCTGCATCGCGAAGTTTGCAAGTTCGCGAACGTGCTCAAAAAACTCGGCGTGCAGACCGGCGACCGCGTGACGTTGTACATGCCGATGATCCCCGAGTTGGCAATTGCGATGCTGGCGTGTACTCGGATCGGAGCGATCCACTCGATCATCTTCGGCGGCTTTAGCGCGGAGGCGGTCGCTGACCGCAATAACGATGCTCAGGCGAAAGTCGTTGTCACCGCTGACGCCGGCTGGCGACGCGGCAAAGAAGTGTTCCTCAAACAAGCCGTCGATGCTTCGCTGGATAAGTCTCCGTCAGTGCAAAAGGTCGTCGTCGTGCGCCGCACCGGTTCTCCGGTCGAGATGGTGCCCGATCGCGACTACTGGTGGCACGATTTGATGAAGGACGTCTCCGCCGAATGCGATCCAGTGCAACTCGACGCCGAACATCCGCTGTTCATCCTCTACACGTCCGGCAGTACCGGCAAACCCAAGGGCGTGCTGCACACGACCGGCGGATATTTGCTCGGTGCGACGATGACCTCGAAGTGGGTCTTCGATTTGAAAGACGACGACACCTATTGGTGTACCGCCGACATCGGCTGGGTCACGGGACACAGTTACGTCGTGTATGGCCCGCTCGCGAACGGCGCGACGACCGTCATGTACGAGGGCGCTCCGAACTGGCCGGACGAAGGCCGCTTCTGGGAGCTGATCGAAAAGTATCGCGTGTCGATCTTCTACACCGCCCCAACCGCAATCCGCGCGTTCGTCAAATGGGGCGACGATTGGCCGAACCGCCACGACCTGTCGAGCCTCCGCCTGCTCGGCACCGTGGGCGAGCCGATCAATCCCGAAGCCTGGATGTGGTACCACAAGATCATCGGCCAAGAGCGTTGCCCGATTGTCGATACGTGGTGGCAGACCGAAACCGGCGGCATCATGATCAGCCCGCTCCCCGGCATCACTCCGACCAAGCCCGGCAGTTGTACTCGTCCGCTCCCCGGCGTCGTGCCGGACATCGTCACGAAAGACGGCCAAACGGTCCCCGGCACGAACGGTGGTTTGCTAGTGATGAAGCAACCGTGGCCGAGCATGTTGCGAACTCTGTATGGCGATCATGATCGCTTCGTGAAGACGTACTTCAGCGAGATTCCGGGAGCTTACTTCGCCGGAGACGGAGCACGCCGCGACGAAGACGGCTACTACTGGGTGATGGGCCGCGTCGATGACGTCCTCAACGTCGCTGGCCATCGCCTCAGCACGATGGAAGTGGAAAGCGCCCTCGTCTCGCATCCGCGCGTCGCCGAAGCGGCCGTCGTTGGCTTCCCACACGACCTTAAAGGCGAAGGCATCTGCTGCTTCGTCTCACTCAAAGGTTTAGACGGCGACGACGCCTTGAAGAAGGAGTTGATCGCTCACGTCCGCAAGCAAATCGGAGCGTTGGCGACGCCGGATCAAATCCGTTTCGCCGCCGCGCTGCCAAAGACGCGATCAGGAAAAATCATGCGTCGCCTGCTACGCGACATCGCCGCCGGTCGCGAGAAAACTCAAGACACCTCCACGCTGGAGGATTACAACGTGCTGGCCAAGCTGCGCGAGTCGGATGAGTAAGAATGCCTACGCTGACCCTCGATCACCTGACGGAACAGTTGGAACTCGCCGATGAAATGCGAGTCGGGAGGCATCACATGCTCGACCCACAAGACTTGCCGGGGCGATTTGGCCGAGCCATTCGCGCGGTCGATCATTTGCTGCAAGCGATGGACTGCCCGGCTGTCGTCACAGATGGTTGGGCGGTTTGGCGGCATGGTTATGTCGGCCGAGTCACGGAAGATGTGGATATTGTTTTGCCGGCGGATCGAATCGACGAATTCCTGAATGCGGCAGCCTTCGGCGGCTTTGAACTCCTGCCGATTCGGCCGGGAAATTTACCAAAGGTGCGGCACAAAGAATCGGACATCAAAGTCGATGTCTTGCCGGAAGGAGCGACTCCGGGCACGGCCTCGCGACTGGCTCCGACCACAATCCCGCATCCCGATCGTCTGGGTGGTGAAGGCTGCACGTTGAAATACATCAGTCTGCCCCGACTCATCGAATTGAAGCTGGCAGCCAGTCGTGCTCGCGACGAAAGCGACGTCGTGGAATTGATCCGAGTGAATACCGACCGAGTGGCGGACATTCGCGAACACTTGGCAAGCGTGCATCCGCGATACGTTTCTCAGTTCGACATTCTGGCCGCAAAGGCTGCGGAGCAGACGGACGACTAGCCACGAAAGGGACATCGCATGGCAAAGACATTCGGCGTTGATCTCTCGAAAGTCATTGGTGTCAGAAGCACGAATTCCTTGAGTGCTTTGCCTGCGATCATTCCACAGAAACGACGCGGACCAAGAGTTGGCCGACCAGGTTTGCCGCCCACGGTGCGCGGACTACCGTGGGCAAAGATGTTGCGGTCGTTCCGCGAAAAGTCATCGTCTGGGAATGCTTGACGTTGATGACGTACCGGGCCGCATCGGTTTGCTCGATCTTCACCGCGACACTTCCACGCTGGCCAAATGAAAATCGGCATCATCTCTGACACGCACGACAGGCTCAGTCGGACTCGGTACGCGGTGCAACTCTTGGCGTCGCGAGGGGCCGAGGTTCTCGTGCATTGTGGGGATTGGATTGAGCCGGACATTCTGGCTGAGTGTTCGGCATTGCCGTTGTACTTCGTCTTCGGAAACAACGACTCGGACACCGTTCCCGATTTACGGAAGGCGGCGGCGGAATACGGAGCCACCTGTCCGGAATGGGGCGGAGAATTCACCGTGCAAGAGACTCGGATTGCCGTCGCGCACGGACATTTGACGTCCGATCTGCGCCCGCTGCTGAAGGCTCAGCCGCAGTATCTCTTGTCTGGCCATTCCCACCTGCGTCACGACTGGCAAGACGGACCTGTCCGACGGATCAATCCCGGAGCACTGCATCGAGCCAACGAGTTCACCGTCGCGCTGCTCGATTTGGAATCGCGCGAGGTGGAGTTTCTGACCATTCCGAAGCACGTCTGATTCGCACGGCTGGCTTCCGTTGAGTAGGGCAGGTTCCTACCTGCTGCAATCGATCCACCAATGGCCGGCAGGTGCCGACCCTACTTGGGTGCCGTTGATTAGTTCGACTGCGCACTTTCGCTCGTAGTGACCCCATTAATGGGGTCGAGCCCCACCCGATAAATCGGGTCACTACGAGCGATCGTGCGCAGAAGTGTTAGAATCGCAGTGTCGGATCCCAATCCGCGAGTATTCCGCCAATGGCCTTTTCCTACGAGTCAATGATGTGCGTCGTGCGTCAGCGAATGCGTTCGGTTTTCCAAGTCGTGTTGGCGATGAACCTGTTGTGCCTCACGATTGACCGGGCGTTTGCTGACGAAGCCGTTGACGAGTCGGCTGTGCGGCGTTGGGTTGTGCGACTGGATTCGAATCGGAAGGCCGGCCGAGATGAAGCCAAAAAGGAACTCTTGAAGCTGGGGACGGAGGCGTTGAAGTGGTTGCCGGAACCGGAATCGCTCGGCAGCCGCGCGACGATCGAGGCGCTTCGCGACGTGCGCGCTCAGTTAGAACGACGGAAGGCGGAAGAGTCGGTTCATGCGACTCGAATGACTGCGGCTGGCTCGCAGTTGGTTGGAGAGACGTTGCAGCGACTGATGAAAGAGACCGGCAATGTTGTCGTGACCGATGACGTGTCGAAAGAGTTGTTGTCGCAGCCGGTCGAGTTGCCCGAACGTCCGACGTTCTGGGACGTGATCGAAGCGACGTCCAGACAACAGGAATTGAGTTGGTCATTCACCAGCTCACCAGCGCGCTTGCGGTTGTTTTCGATGAACACCTCGGCAAAAGAGGACTCGCCGCGAGCAGTCTTGGCGACAACTCAGTCGAAAGCGTTTCGCATTTCTTTGAAGTCGGTTCGAGAGCGAATGGTGGTCGGACAAGACCCCGGGCCGCTGCTGCGGTTGGAATTGGACGTGATGTCGGAACCTCGGTTGCGGCCGTTGTTCCTCAAGTGCTCAGTGGCGGAGATCGCTGTGAGCGGCGCGCGAAAGGCCACAAAGGACGAACTGCGCTGGCAACCGTACTCACCGGATGCGAAGTTGGAACTGACCTTCGGGCAGGGGCACCGACAGATGTCGGTGCCGCTCGACTTCCGACGCCCGGACGGAGATTGGACATCGTTGTCCGTGTCCGGCAAGTTGCACATCGAAACGGCGGCTGGCGAAGAGCCGTTGGAATTCCCAGCGGGAGCGGAAGCTCGGAATGTGTCGCGACGGCGCGGAGGCGTGACTGTCAAAGTGCTGCGTTGGGAATCCGGCGGTGGCGAGAAAGACAACGGCTTGGAAGTCACCTCGCTCGTGACCTACGACACCGGCGGGCCGGCGTTTGAGTCGCATCGCTCGTGGATGCTGTTCAACGTCGCGGGGCTCGTCCGAGCCGGCATGATGCCGACCGAAAAGCCAGTACACGCCACGGCGAAGAACGAACTGAGTTTGCTCAAGCCGACGCACATCGACAGCGACGTCCAGCCGGACGGCAGCATCGCGGTGACGTATCGCTTCGAGAAACTCCCGCTCCCGGCCAGCGAGTACCGCTTCCGGTATGTCGCCCCGACGCTGATTCTCGACGTGCCGCTGGAATTTGAACTCCGTGACGTTCCGTTGCGAAGCGGACGTTGAACTCGCGACGATGTGAGCCACGGGGTCGGGAGTCTTTTTCAGGCCGCCGATCGTTGGCGCAACAATCAATGGCCTGTGACGGCGGCCTGAAAAAGACTCCCGACCCCTTCGCTTCGCCGAGAGCTTGCACCCATGTCGCTGCCGTTGATTCACCCGCTCGATCCGCCGCCCGATGTTGCCGAGACATTGCGGCGTTTCGCTGATTGGCCGAACGTCGTGCTGTTCGACAGCGCGTCGCGTCGTCCGGAGTTGGGTCGCTATTCGTTTCTTGCCGCCGATCCGTTTGAGTTCGAGGAATTGTCGACCGTTCCGCTCGGAGTCGATCCGTTCGCTCGGTTGCGCGAGTGGTCGCAACGCTTCGTTTGCGAGACGGTGCCGGGGTTACCTCCGTTTCAGGGTGGTGCGGCTGGGTTGCTGTCGTATGAGCTTGGCGGCGCGTGGGAACAATTGCCGCGACCAACCATCAACGAATTTGAGTTGCCGTGGTTGGCGGTCGGGCTTTATGACTGGGTGATCGCGTGGGATCACGAACTCGGATCGGCGTGGATTATCTCGCACGGCTTTCCCGCTGAGGGAACCGCACGCGAACGCCGTGCGGCCGAGCGGATGCAGGCGGTGATAGCTCGGCTCAACGTGGAGCACGTTTCCAACGTGCCCAGCTCGTTGAAGCACGTTGAAAACGTGCTCCACCCGTTCACACGCAGTCCTTTCGACAGCGGCGGCAGTAACTTCTCACGCGACGATTACCTTCGAGCGGTCGAGCGAGTCATCGAATACATCCATGCTGGCGACGTCTTCCAGGTGAACCTGTCGCAGCGGCTGCTGTTCCCTGTTCGTGAAGACTCGCTGTCGTTGTACCTGCGACTGCGGCAGCTCAACCCCGCGCCGTTCGCGGGATACTTTTCGAGCGACGATTGGACGATCGCGAGCGCCTCGCCGGAGCGGTTCGTGCAAGTGCAGGACAACGTGGTCGAGACGCGGCCGATCAAAGGAACTCGGCGGCGACGGCATCGACCGGAAGCGGATCTCTTCACCGAAGACGAACTGCGTGAGAGCGAGAAGGATCAAGCCGAGAACGTGATGATCGTCGATTTACTGCGCAACGATCTGTCGAAAGTCTGCTCGCCCGGGTCGATTCGCGTGCCGAGTTTGTGCGCGGTCGAAACTTATGAGACGGTGCAACATTTGGTCTCGGTAGTACGCGGGACATTGGATCGAGACTCCGCCGGCCGGCAACTCAATGCGTGGGATTTGCTGGCGGCGTTGTTTCCTGGTGGCTCGATCACTGGCGCTCCGAAAGTCCGCGCGATGGAGATCATCGCGGAGCTGGAGCCGGCCGCGCGCGGGCCGTATTGCGGCAGCTTGTTCTATGTCGGCTTCGACGGCTCGGCCGACAGCAGCATCTTGATTCGGACCTTCACGGTGCGGCGAGGCTGGATTCAATGCTGCGTCGGCGGTGGCATCGTCGCTCAGTCCGACCCGGCGGCCGAATACGAAGAGACGCTCCACAAAGCCGCAGGCATGCTGCGAGCGTTAAGAAAAGATCCCTCAAGGGAGGGCGAGGCTCCTGCCGAGCCGAGGCGGTGATGACGTCCAATCAACCGCCGCGGCTCGGCAGGAGCCTCACCCTCCCGAAGGAAATCTGCTCCATGATTCTACTGATCGACAACTACGACAGCTTCGTGTTCAACCTCGCTCGCTACTTCCGCGAATTGGGTTGTGAAGTCTCCGTCGTGCGGAACGATCACCTGACGGTGGAAGAAGTCACACGCCTGAAACCGTCTGCGATTGTGTTGTCGCCCGGACCTTGCACACCAAACGAAGCGGGGATCAGTTTGGAAGTCGTCCGGCAACTGGGATCGACGATTCCCCTCCTGGGAGTTTGCTTGGGACATCAAACGATTGCGGCCGCGCTGGGAGGCGAAGTGGTTCGCGCCGCCGAACCGATTCACGGCCGCACGTCGCTAGTCGAGCACGATGAGCAACGATTGTTTGCCGGCTTGCCAAATCCGTTGACCGCGACGCGATATCACTCACTGATCGTTCCGGAATCGACACTCCCGACCTGCCTGCGGCCAACGGCGCGAACGCTCGACGGCGCGCTGATGGCGTTCGAGCACGTCGAGTGGCCGATGTTCGGCGTGCAATTTCATCCCGAATCGGTGCTGACTTCCGGTGGGCATCGGCTGCTGCACAATTTTCTGGAACTGGCTGGCCTCCGCCCGCAAAGTCCTCGCGATGTTGCGGAGCTGGACCGCCTGGAGCGGGGAGAGGCTCTGTCGTCCACAAACGACGATTGGAATTCCGTCGGTCCGCTGCACTGGTAGCGTCGTCGCAGCCTGACTCGGCGAGGCTGTGAAAGAATTGGTAGCTGAACTCGCCAGAGTTCAGTTTTCTCGGCGAATTCTGAAGTCTGGCGACTTCAGCTACCAAAAAGTTCACAGCCTCGGAGAGTCAGGCTACGGCGAACGGCAAATTAGAATTTTTGCACGTAGCGTAAATTCAATCGGAACCCTTCGGCACGGTTTTCGGCCTCAGTCTCCCAATAGAGATTGCAGAAGACATGCTGCTTCTGCGAGAAGCTCAAGATCGCTCCGGGACCGATGCCGAGCACTTGCTCGCGGGTGCCGGAGACGTCGGCGCCGTTGACCTGGGCGTCCGTTGTTTGCTTCAAGTAATAGCCGTTGATGCCGACTCGCAGCATTTTTTCGATGACCTCGTGCTCGGCCGCGAAGTTGATATGAAACGCCTGACCGGCCTTCGTATCGGTGACCCCTGGTCCCGCCCCAATCCAGGGATCTTTGTTCTCGGCGTTCCACAGGTAGTGAGCGCGAAATGACGCCGTCGTCTTGTTCGTGAGAAACACCGTCCCCGCCCAATACGGATTGAATGAAAAGTAATTCGATCCGGCATTGAGGATGTGATTCCGGTCGTACTCGCCCGTCGGGATGATGAACTGAGCCTCGAAGCGATGCACGAACAACGGGCCGTTGTCCCCCATGATCGGATCGAACTGCAACGCGGGACCGATCAGGATGTCTCCCAGCCCGCCATTGTCCGCCGAGAGGCCCGGCGGCCCCGGCGCGGCTAAATCGAAGTCCGCAGACAGCGCCGGAATCAACACATCGAGCGCCGGATGACAATGACCTGGCAGTTCGTATTCCCACATGTAGATGAACTGCGTCAGCGAAACCCACACGTCCAATTGAGGCCCTGGCAAAGGGAGTGTGCCTCCGTTAGAGCCTTTGATCTCATCCGACGTGAAATACTGCACGTATTGGCTCAAATACAGTCCCGGTCCGGCTGGCGGAGCACCATCCAGAAAGCTGGTGGCTCCCAAATTCACCCCCGGCAACGGGGCCGGAGTCTGAGCCATCACTTCACCACCCCCGATTGCGATCATCGCAATCGCCAACAGCAGCCAACGAGCGAGTCTCATGAGCCGGCCTTCTTTCCTGTTCAGTCGCTTCTGTTCTCCCGCGCTCGCCACGGTGCATCGGCAGGAGTTGCGAAAATCATCGTCACGACCAGTCCTGCGATCGCGCCGCATTCGGCTCAACCGGCAAGAATGGTCATTGTGAGTTTTCCAATCATGCCGGTCCTACGGGCATTCCCTTGGGCTACCCCAAAGAGGATGACTTTGTCCTCCCGGCGGATCATCGCATCGCGGCACAAAGCTGGCCGTTTTCTTGGGCGATAGCACTCAAGGTCGCGTTGCCGCCGGTGCGAGTGGTGTAGCCGAGTTGACCGAGTTCTTTGAGGTCTGCCTCCGGCCAATGCTTCTCGAATTCAAGCGTCGTGTTCCCTTCGGTGTGTGATCGAGGCGCGGCGAAAGACTCAGCCAACGGACGGCCCAGCAACACGAACTGCGTGAGCACCTCGAACATCGCGATCGGCGGCACTCAAACTGATCGTGCCCCCTTGCGGCTTCGGCGTGATGTCGTGAGTCAGAATCTTGCCGCCATTCACCGCAGCCATGATTTGCTCGGCACATTCGCGAGCGTACTCGGCGGACAAAAGCTTGGCCGTCGGCACCGGCGAGAAGTCGGGATCGCCGAGCAACGTCAGTCGATCGCGCCACGCCAGCCGCAACGTTTCCAGTCGCGCATGAGTGCGAGTCACTCCGGCGTCCATGACGGAGCCATCGAATTGAATTCAATCGCCGTAATCCGTTTACCGCCCGCCGTGGCCAACATCGCCGAGCCACCATAGCCACCGATGCCCGCCTGATACGGAGCGGCAATCGTCGCCGTCAGTGCCGCCGCCACAATCGCATCGAACGCATTGCCCCCTTCGGCGGCTGGGAATCCTCACTCGCCAACGAGAACTCAGGCAGCAGCAAAGCTCCGGCGGTCGCGCCCGTGAGCCTCACAAAACTTCGACGTGTGAGCATGAGAAAACTTCTCCGCTTCAAATCGTTGCCGAAATTCGGACACTCCTCGCTGAAGCCGACAGCACATCGTCGTCACTTCGGATTGCTGGCAGAAAAATGGGGACAGAAAAAGTTGGGAATGAGTGTCGTCGTCGGAAGGATCGTAGCGCACCATCAGAAGCCGGCGATCGAAAGTGGTCCTAATCTTTCTGCCCCCATTTTTCTGTCAGTTTCAGCCTTTCTAAAAATAAAGCTGTCGGCTTCGGCGAGAAGTCTCGAAATTCGCGCTCCACTTAATTCGCGCGGTCCAAAACAAAGAGCCGCGCGAATTAAGTGGAGCGCGAATGAATACCAACTCAGGCTTCATCGCTCACGCATCGGGTGACTTCTCGGACAACGTCGGTCGCTTGTGATTCCACGGCTGAAGCTGCTCCCATGCACGAGAAGCTTGCAGCACCAGCAAATCCGCGTAGCGGTTGCCGATGATTTGCAGCCCCACCGGCAATCCGGTTTTCGTCCAGCCGGCGGGAACGCTGGCAGCCGGTTGGCCGGTGAGATTGAACGGGTATGTGAACCGAGTCCATTGCAGCGGTCCGAGTTTCTCGCCATCGAATGGATCGGCGTCATCCTGTCCAACCGCGAACGGCGGCACGGGCAGCGTCGGACAGAGCAACAGATCGAACCGCTCATAGACGCGCCGCACCTGCTCCCAGAAGTCGTGCCGCGCAGCGAGTGCGTTCGCGAAGTCCACACCCCGCAGCTTGAGTCCGATATCAACGACTCGCCGCAGGCCGGGATCGAGCAACTCACCTTGCGTCGGCAGCTTCTTTTCGAGCGACGCAGCCGCAGTCCCGAAGAAGAACACACTCCAAGCGTCATAGGGATCGCGCCAGTCGAGTTGCGCTGGTTCCACGCTCGCACCCGCATCCGCGAATCGTTCGGCGGCGCGCTGGCAGATCGCGGCGACTTCTGGTTCGACGCGGGCGTAACCGAGATTCGGACTGAATGCGATTCGTTTGCCGCGCAGGCCACAGTCGAGATTGGCGGAATAACACCCACCGGACGCCGGCAACGACAACAGATCGCGCGGATCGGGGCCGGCGAGCACGTCGAGCGCCACGGCCATGTCGGAAACAGTGCGCGTGATCGGGCCGATGTGTCGCAGCATCGCGCCGCCGCTGCCGGGCCAGTTGGGGATGCGACCGAAGCTCGCTTTGAATCCGAACACTCCGCTAAACGAAGCTGGGATGCGCAGAGATCCGCCTCCATCGGTGCCAAGTCCGATTGGTCCCAGGCCCGCCGCGACGGCAGCAGATGCTCCGCCGCTGGAACCGCCCGGAGTCAGCTTCGTGTTCCACGGATTGCGAGTGATCCCAAACACGCGATTGTCGGTCACTCCCTTCCAACCGTACTCCGGCGAGTTCGTGCGGCCGACGACAATCATCCCCGCCTTTCGCAGCCGCTCGACCGCCGGGCAATCTTCGGAGGTCACGTTCGTCTCCATCGATTTCGAGCCGAACGTGGTGCGCGAACCGGCGACAAACAAGTTGTCCTTCACATGCAGCGGCACACCATGCAACGGCCCCACCGGCTGACCAGATCTCAACGCCTCTTCCGCCTTCGCCGCCAAGCACAACGCTTCCTCCGCCTGCACCGTGACGAACGCGTTCAACGCCGGATTGAATCGCTCGATCCGCGCGAGCGTCGCTCGCATGACTTCGACCGGAGAAACTCGTCGCGCCCGAATCAACGCCGCCAATTCAACGGCCGAGAGAAATCCGAGTTCATCAGGCGACATCCGAAAATCCTTCCTCACGGTAGAGCGAGGGGTCGGGTGTTCGGCTTTTCGGAATTGGCGGGAAGGAAG
>CAMDPX010000272.1 GCA_945905295.1 Planctomyces sp. SH-PL62
AGCTACGCGCAAACCCCATGCCGTGGTCCGGACAATTCCAACGCAAAATCAAAGTCAGCACCATTGGGCGTCAGCCCCCCGGTTCTTTGGTGAATGGCGAACTCACCGGGGGGCTGACGCCGCCCCGCTCGCCAGTCTTGTTTAGGCTCGCGCATACGGACCAGTGGTCGAGCCTTTGTAATTGCGGAAGCCGGCTCGAACCGTCTGCCGCAGAACGTCGGCGGCTTTCAAAACATCGTCGCGGCTGATGTCGAGGTGCGTGCAGGCGCGCAGGCGGTACGCGCCGGAGGCTCCGGCTTTCACGCCTCGCTCCAGCAAAGCGGCGGAGAGTTGCGCGGCGTTGCCGAGCTTCGGATCGACCTCGAAGAACACGAGGTTGGTTTCGACGTCCTCGACCGAGATCGACAGGCCGTCGATCTGGGCGATCTCTCGTGCGAGCAGCTTGGCATTTTCGTGATCGACGGCCAGTCGTTCGACATTGTTCTCCATCGCATACACGGCAGCGGCCGCGACGATGCCAGCTTGACGCAATGCGCCGCCGAACAGCTTGCGGATGCGGCGTGCCTTGCGGATGTCTTCGCGGTTGCCGACCAGGACCGAACCCATCGGGCAGCCGAGTCCCTTCGAGAAGCAAATCGAAATCGTGTCGAAGTTCCGGCCTACATCGGCAGCCGAATAGCCTCCGGCCACGCAGGCATTGAACAGCCGCGCGCCGTCGAGGTGCGTCTTCAATCCGTTGTCGTGTGCCCAACCGCAGACGCGGGCGAGTTGCTCCAGCGGCCAGGCTCGGCCGCCGCCGACGTTCGTGGTGTTCTCCAAGCACAGCAGTCGTGTGGTGCAAAGGTGTTGGTTGTCCGCTTTGATTTTGCCTTCGAGGTCGGCGATGTCCAACATCCCCAACTGACCGGGTATCTGCCGGCACGTCACGCCGGACAGAGCGGCCGGAGCGCCTCCCTCGAAGCAGGCGATGTGGCCCGCGGATTCGATCAGGAGTTCATCTCCCGGAACGCAATGCACGCGGACTCCCATCTGATTCGACTGCGTTCCCGAGCAGGCGAAGACAGCGGCTTCGTGCCCCAGCCGTTCGGCCATCAGCGCTTCCAGGCGATTCACCGTTGGATCTTCGCCAGACATGTCATCACCGACTTCTGCGCGGGCGATCGCCTCGCGCATCGCGGCTGTGGGTTTCGTGACTGTGTCGCTGTAGAGATTGATCAGCACGTTGGGCATCGAGAGGACTCCTGGGGACAAATCAGCCGGAACGCGCTCGCGTCCGGTTCGCACAAAGATCGGGAAACCGGACGCTAGCGCGTTCCGGCTGATGAACCATACGAGGTATCGCGTCGTTGTTGAAGTTCATGGAGGGATTGTTCGAGCGACTGCCGCGCGCGAGCTTGCAGTTCGCGCCGCCACTTGGGAATGGTCGCGGTTCGCGTGGCCGCACGCGGGTCTTGCAGCAGCCAATGTTTGGCGATGAGCTTCCGCTGCTCGGCCGACGGCAGTTCGACGACCTCGCCGTCAACCTGCGACCGCAACATCGCCAGCGCTTGCCGAGCGGCATGCTCTTTCAATTGCCACAGCCACGCACGTCCCCGATCGGTCTGCTGACGGCGATGCAGTTCGCTGATGCAGAACCGCAGTTCGGCAATCTGTCGCAGCAGTTTTGGAGAGACCAGCGCGGTCATCGAAGACTCAATTTTGAAGGACACGCCCCCAATGCGCGACCGTCAAAGTCTTCGCCCTGTGAGGTCGTTTGGCTCAGCGTACTGGTGATTGGGGGCCAGCATCAAGACGTTGAGGCGCCCGCCGCGGATGAGCGTGCTACGGCACGCTGGGGCTCGTCTCGGTTGGCTTGCTCGGACGCTGCAAAGATTTCGGCAGGCGTCGCCAGAACTCGAAGCGGTTGGGCTTCGGTTCCAAATCGGCGGCAGCTTCGGTGTGAACGGCGAGCTGTGGTTCGCCCGGCGGGTCGTGAGCGATCAGTTGCAGATCATCGAACTGCACGTCTCCGAGCCCATGCAGCGTCATCGTCAGCACGTAGGGACCATCGGCATAAGCTTCGCGCAGCATCTCAAAGCGTTGCCACTCGCGCTTCTCACGCCAGTGCCAAGATCCAGTGCCGCCGGTCAAATTATCGCTAAGCGTCACGCCATCAAGGCTGCCTGTGATCGGCGAAGTGAGCCGCACCCAGCCGCTGACATGCAGGACTTGTCCGGCTCGCACTGCCACTGGCGGCGCGGTGACTGTGATGGGCGGTGTGTCGATCACACTCGGGGGATCGCTGTTGGTTTCCGGTGTGGCCACGAGTCGCAAGCAGCGGCCTTCACGTCCGGTCGCGGCGAGCACTTGCACCGCGGCACGCACTCCGGAAGGCGGGGTCGTCTGTTGCCAGCCGAGGCGCGACAACGCCGGGAAGTCGAGCACATCGAAATTCCCTTTCGCATACAGGTTTTCAGAACCGCGAGTCGCCGACTTACCGAGCTTCTCGATCAACCGCCAATGGTCCGGCAGCGTTTGAAAACAGAGCGTGTGCGGACTTCCGACCGGCGAGGCCAGACGATGCGTCGCCGTCTCCCAATGCGCCTTCTGCAAAATGCGCAGGGCTTGCAACGCGGCCTGGCTGCGATGCGTGGCTTCATCGAATTTCTTTCGCAGTTGAACAACGTCCGGCGAGTTCGGCGACTTACGTTGCCCCCCATCACGAGCTTGCGCGATTGCGCGGTCGAGCGCTTCGCCGGGGAAGATGGACTCGGCGTCTTGAATCAGCCGGCGCGCTCGATCCAACAACTGCGGAGCATCTGGCTGGCCGGCTCCGAGTTTCGTCAAGACGTCGTCAGCGATGCGCACGCGATTGAGTTTCGCTTTGGCCAACTCCATCCAGTTCCGTGCGCTCTGAGCCTGCATCGCTTCCATCTTGCGTCTGAGATTGTCGATCACGCTGAGATCAGAGGTGACGACAATCGCGGTGGCCGTGTCGAACGTCGGCAGCTTGACTCGGCGACCGCCGGGGATCGGTTCGCTGGAAAGGTTGATGACGCGCGTGGTCGTGACCTCCCAGGCCGAGGCAGTGTCCGACACGCTGGCGACGTCAATCGTCGCACCGGGCGCGGCGAGTTGGCCGGGGACGAACTGCGCATCGTTCTCGTACCAGATCGGCAACAGCAGCGTCGCCTTGTCAGTGCGAAACACGGCCGCTTCCAACTCGCTGTGAATGCGGGATTCATAGAGCACCGCCGACTTGTGTGCCGCGAGCCGCGCCTCATTGTCCGCACGCGAAATCGCCGAATTCCGAAATGCCACGTTATGGGAATTCACGGCTCGTCCGGGCGGCGCGGTGATCTTGAACGGACGCTGTTCGACTAACGAGCCTGCCGCCAGGAAGTCCTCCAGCAGTGCCAGGTCCAAATTCAATTGTGCGATGGCGAGTCGCCGCTCTTCCGCTCCGGGGGCCGTTGAGTCCAACGATTCGCTCACCGAAAACCCCAGCCCGCGACAGCCCGCCGCCAACGCGCTGTATGCCTCCAACCGGATTTGTTCCGGCTCGATGATGATTGGAATCTTCCCCGCCGCCTGCCGCTGCTGAGCGACCTCCGGCAACGGTTCCGTCGGCAGCCAGGTGAATAAGAAAGTCCCCGGCCGAGCAAGCTTGCGGTGCTGATCCAACGACTCGCGATACGTTTTGAAGGAGGTCGCGGAATTCAGCACATTCCGACTCGTACCGAGCATCGACGCATGCCGCGAAAAAATTCGCTCGCCCCCCGTCACATCCAGCATGATCGGTCGATGCCGCTCGCGGTCGGCGCTCTGCACTTGTGAGATCCACGGCAACACGTCGCGCTGCGCTTCCGTCGGCAGAGCGACTCCCATGTTCCAGGCCAAGATGTTGTCCCACTCGCGCGGGATCGGCAACAACCCCGCCGTATCGTTGCCGAGCGGACTGCCGGTTGACGCACGCAGTCGCGGTGGCGCGGCGGTGGCGAACATCCCTTGCTGCTTCAAGGCGCGTTGCAAGGCGACATCATCCGCCTCCGGAATCCAAATCACGTTGAAGCCGTCGTCTCTCAAACCTTCCAATCGCTCGCCGTGATAGGGCAGCAGCCTCGGAAAAAACGGGCGACCATTCACCAGCAGGCGATCCAATTGAAACGACACCGGCCACGGTGCCGCGTCTTCGGTGTTCTGAACAAGCTGCACATCGGTCTGTGCGATCGGCTTCACGATCGGTCCGAATCGCAATTCGTCCAAAATCAGTTCCGTCTTACCGCCTTCCAGCGAGACCTCCAGTAAAACGCGATCCACGACGGGCTGACGCACATCGATCGAAGTTGGTCGCAGCTCGGCACGCACTCGTCTGGATTGTTCCTGGATGGCCTTTGAAGTCGTTTGGACGGTCAGTTCTTGCCAGCTTCCGATCTTGGTGTAGGTGTCGCCGTACAACACGGTTTTCAGTTGCGATCCGCTCGTGCGCGGATCGATCTGCCGAGGGAAGACCACGCGCACTCCGACACGAATCGAGCCGCCCGTTCCGCGGACCATCAGCTTGAGCTTGAGATCGTCGATGACTTGCGCCACCGGCAGCTTGTGTTCGAGGATGATTCGGGCCGGACCGTTGTTGTTCCGGAGCAGGAAATACTCGGCTCCGTCTCCGCGATACGCCGCCTTGGAATTTGTCAGTCGTCGCTGGTCGGGTGGGGCCAACTCCCCTTCCGCAACGCGAATCTTCCAGGAGGTCTGATCGTCTTCAAAGCCGTCGAAGTGCTCTTCCGACCGCGCGGTCAACGCCGCGAGCGATAGCCACAGGGCGACAACACCGCACAGCCAACGACGTGGCTGGGCGGTTTGCGAAGTCGCATCCTGCGTGAACAATCCGTCCATGAATTTTACGCGACCGGAACAACCGGACTTCCGCCGGCTGGGTTTTGTTTACTTTGTGAAACAGATGTGTGTTGCGTCGTTGGCACCCGGCTGAACATTCGGAAAGAACGGTTCGGCCGGTCGTCTCGCCGTAAGTTCGGGAATCTATTAGAGGTTGCAAAACGAGCCAAGATGAGGTCCGCGCCAATCGTTGCGACCGACACGACCGGACCCGCATCACCGTAAAAGACGCAACTCCAGCAGCATCAACGGGCTTAGAGTTTTCGCTTGTAGAATCCCGCCGCGCGGCACAGAATCTGAACTCACTTCGGCCGGAATAATCCAGGAGCCCCCAGCCATGACCACCACGCCAAGATTTCCCGACACCGGTGAGAGCGATTTGCCTCGCGAACTGGTGGACCTCGCCCAGAAGATCGCCGAGTTGCCCGCGCCGCTGCAAAAAGACTTGGAAACGGCGTACTGCCGAGTCGTCGAATCCGTTCGCCGTCGCCGCCGCATTCTGGCGTTGGTGCAAGAGGCACTCTCGCAATTGCGGCTCGACATCAAGTACCTGATGTTCGATCTGGAAGCGACGCGCAAGGAGCGCGACGAACTCAAAATGCAGACGGAACAAGACTGATCTGCTCGCGAGCGGTGGCCGAGTTGCTCCGCAACGTCACTCGGCAATCACTGCGACGGCTTCGATTTCGATCAGCCAGTCGGGGCCAACGAGAGCGGAGACACCGACGAGCGTGCTGGCGGGCGGATGCTCGGCCGAGACATAGCGGCTGCGAACTTCGCGGATGATCGGCACATGCTCCGCTTTGAGCCCAACGACGAAGAGGCTCGTCTTCACCACGTCGCGAAACGTCGCTCCGGCTGCTGCTAAGGCGAGCGAGATGTTGTGGAATGCCTGCTCGGTCTGAGCCTTCATGTCGCCTCGGCCCACAACCTCACCGCGCTCGTTGATGCCGACTTGGCCTGAGATGTGAATCGTCTTGCCACCCGTCGCACAGACAACGTGCGACCAGCCAAATGTCGGACACAACTCTGGCGGATTGAGGAATTCAACATTCATGTAGGAATCCTTTTGAGAAGAGATCGTAGGGTGCGAGTTTTTCACGCCACCGAGTTCATCTCGGTGGTTCCCGCGCTTCTGCACTACGTCAATCCTCTCGATGTTCGCAAGTCGCGCAGGAGCGCGGGAACCACCGACACAATGTCGATGGCGAATAAATCATACGCTCTCTCGCTTCATCTGGAAGAATTCGACAACAGCATTTCCAAATGCTTGTGTTCCTGATTCGCGGCCAGTCGAATGCTCGGCATGATTCCCACGGCAATGTTGACGGAATTGGCTACATGGCGCGACGAACTCGAACCGGCTTGCGACTGGCCGGCTCGGCAGATGGCTCGGTTGGCCGAGGCGGGCGTGTTCGGCTGGCTGATCCCTCAGCGATGGGGCGGCAGCGAACTTGAGGAGCCGGATCTTCTCAGCGGATACCTCGAACTGGCGGACGCGTGCCTGACGAGCGCGTTCATCCTGACGCAGTTCAACTCGGCCGTGCAGAAGCTGGTGACATGCGGCAGTGAGGGACTTCAAGAAGCGTGGCTGCCGCGATTGGCTCGCGGAGAATGTTTTACGACGGTGGGCATCTCGCATCTGACAACGTCTCGCTCGCGCGGCCCCGGACCGGCGGTGGTTGCGCAGCCGGTTGAAACCGGCTATCGGCTGAGCGGCCGGATCCCGTGGGTGACGGGTGGAATCGCGGCTCAATTGATGGTGGTTGGCGGCACAACTTCCAACGGCGAGCAACTGCTCGCCGCGATTGAAACCACCGATCCCGGTTTGAAAGTTTCCGCACCGTTGCCGTTTCTGGCGCTGACGGCATCGAAGACGGGACCGATCGAGTTGCACGACGTGATGGTCCGCTCGGAACAGATCGTCGCCGGGCCTGCATTCGAGGTGCTGAAGATCGGCAGCCGCGGAGGGACCGGATCACTGACGACATCGGCGCTCGCATTGGGCACCGCTCGATCGACGCTGCGTGCTCTGCGTGGCGAGTTGGAACAGACGCCGAGTTTGAGACCGGTCATCTCGCAACTGACCGATGAAGGGGACTCCTTGGAGCACGCGTTGTTGGCCGCTGGTCATTGTGAGCCAGATGCGTGGTCGGCGGAGCAGATTCGGTTGCGAGCCAATTCGTATGTCACTCGATTGGCTCAAGGATATCTCGCCGCCGCGAAGGGGACCGGCTTCGTCAGCGGACATCCGGCCGAACGCGCGATCCGCGAAGCGATGTTCTTCTACGTCTGGTCCTGTCCGCAGTCGGTGGTGCATGGCAACCTGCAAGAACTGGCTTGTGGTGACGCGGCGTGTTGAAGCCGCAAGACGTGGGGCACGTTTCCAACGTGCCCGCCACGAGCACGTTGAAAACGTGCTCCACGTCACGCCGCCGCCGCCCTCGCTCAGAGAACTCGTTGCGAGTCCGTGTCGGCACCGGTAGATTGGCGGCGCTTGATGCGTTCCTCAGTCGCGAGAGGTTTCGACCATGCTGACCATCGCCGGATCGGAGTCGCAATTCTGTGATGGAATGTCGCGTCGCAGTTGCTTGAGCATTGGCGGACTGGCGCTGGGCGGACTGGGGCTGCCAGAAATCCTGCGAGCCGAAGCCGCCAGCGGTGCGAAGAACCCGGCGAAGGGGATCATCATGGTCCTGTTGCCTGGTGGTCCGACGCACTTGGATTCGATTGATTTGAAGCCAGATGCGCCGGCGGAGATTCGCGGTGAGTTTCGGCCGATCGCCACGAACGTGCCGGGGATCGACATCTGCGAACTGCTGCCGCGGCTGGCGTCGATGACCGACAAGCTGACGCTCATCCGGTCGCTGATTGGTTTTCGTGACGATCACAACACGCATTGGTGCTCGACCGGTTGGGAATCGCATCCACCGATGGTCTCTTCGGCGATCGTACCGGGATATCCGCCGGGCGATTGGCCGTCGATGGGATCGGTGCTTTCCAAACAGTTCGGTCCGCGTCTGCCGGGTGTTCCGCCTGCCGTCGATCTGACCCCCATTGATCCCGATGCGCGATTCATTCTCCGCACACCGCCGACTCAACCGGGATATCTCGGTGCGGCCCATGCCGGCTTTGAAGTGCAAGGAGTCGATCGGCGGAACATCACGCTCAATGGAACCAGCCTGCGTCGCCTCGCCGATCGCCAAGCGTTGTTATCCAGCTTTGACCAATTCCGCCGGCAGGTCGATCGTGGCGGACTGATGGACGGTCTCGAAGAGTTTCATCGTCAGGCACTGGAAGTCCTCACGTCACCGCGCTTGGCCGAGGCGCTAGACCTCAGCCGCGAGGATTGTGCCGTTCGCCAGCGCTACGGTCTGGATCGCCGTTATCCGAACGAACGTGGAGGCAAGACGCTGTTGGATCAGTTCCTCTTGGCTCGGCGAGTTATCGAAGCGGGTGCTCGCTGCGTCACGCTCGCCTTTACCCGTTGGCCGTTCGGACGCATGTTGTCGGGGGACTTCAACTGGGACTGGCACAAGGACATCTTCACGGAAGCTCGCGGGACGTTGCCGCTACTTGATCTCGGACTGTCCGCGTTGATCCAAGACCTCGAAGAGCGCGGCCTGCTGGATGACATCGCCGTCGTCGCCTGGGGCGAGTTCGGTCGCACTCCAAAGATCAACCAGAATGCCGGCCGCGACCACTGGCCCAAGGTGGGTGCCGCACTCGTGGCCGGAGGCGGTCTGCGTTCCGGCCAAGTTCTCGGCTCCACCACGCGCTGGGCCGAGGAACCGCTGACCCGCCCGGTCCATTTCCGCGAAGTCTTCGCCACGCTCTATCAGCGACTGGGGATCGATGTCGCCACGACGCAATTCACCGACCTCGCTGGCCGCCCGCAATACCTCGTCGGCGATCACCGACCGCTGCCGGAATTGATTCCGGCTTAAGCACGCCGAGTTCATTCCAGGGGCAACGATCACGCGGGTTCGTCGTGGATGTCGTTGCTGTCGAAGTGGACCTCGAAGAGGGTTGTCACTCCGTTGCCGCGTGCGCTGTAGCCTTTGCGGATGTGGACGCGCCAGACCAGGTCGCCAGTCAGTTCGTCGAGGTTCTGCTCGACGGTCGGCACGTAGTACTCGCGCGATTCGTGCGGCGCGAGCGGCTTATCGAGCGGCAAGTTTGCCAAGTCCCAGCCGCTTCCGCTGACGTGGTCATAGGCGATCACGATTTTGGGGTTCGGCTTGGTCTTTTGATCGGCTCGGCAGACGAACTGACTGCTCTTGTACTGGGTGTAGTTCGTGCCGCTGCGGCGGAAGAGGAGTTGGTCGTCCAACGGTGCGATCTCTTGGTCCTCGGAAACATTCTCAAACCGCAGCCAAAGTTTGAGTACCGGGAATGTCGGTGGCCGAGTTTGCTTGGCATCGGAAAAATGACGGAACTGGATTGGGCCGCGAGTGACCTTCAACACGGTCACTTTGATGTTGCCAAACCGCTGTGAGTCACCAATTCCCAATTCGTGCCCGGCCGTCATTACGGTTCTCGGTGGATACCATTGGAATCCGGTTTTCTTGGCCGGCACAGGATCGGGCAACGCTTCCAGTCCGCCACCAGCGCCTCCCGATTTCATCTGATACAACAGCCAGCCAAAGCCCAACGTCATCGCGCTCGCGTAACTGATCAAGACCACAAGCATCGCCTTAGAGAAGGTCACCAGGTCATGATTCTCTTGCTTGCTCGCCGCTGCGGCTGGCACGACGGGACGTGACGTCTCGACGAACGAACTGGCTTCCGAAGGTTCTGAGAAAGGTGGATCGCTTTCCGTGGTTGCGATGGATGCCGGACTGCCGGCGGCGACGTGGGCCGGTTGCTCGGCAACGACGGCGGTTTCACGTAATGTCGTTGCTGAATCTGAGGAACCAAAGATGTCTGACAGGCCAGAGGAAACCGCGACGTTTGGTGGCGCAGCAACTGGCTCGCTGACCACCGGGGCCGAGACGGCCACAGGCTCTGGCGTGACTTGCGGCACAACGGATTCGGTTGGCAATGACGTTGCGATCGGCGCATTCGCGTCCAAGACAGCCGCGTCGGAGACGGCTGCCTGAGTACTGAGGTCTGGTTGTGGTCTCACAGGTTCCGGAGTCGGTTCCGTGGTCGCGGAAGCGGCGAGCAGCTTAGAGAGCGAGAAGGCTCCCTCACCCGCCGCAGAGACCGGAGCCTCTTCTGTAACACTCTCCGTCGGAGGTTCCTCGCTCACCCCGATAGACGGCACGACGGAGATTTCGATCGAAGGAGGCGGCTCAGACTCTTCTCCCGTGAACACTCGCATTTCTTCGGTGGGTGGTGCTGGTGCTGGCTCCGTTACCGCGGCCGGCGCGACAGGCTCTTCCACGGCAACCGGCACTGGCAACGGAGCGGGCTCGGGCACGCTCGGAACCGGACTGGGTTCCGCGGGAGCATCTGGATCTGGAACGTGCAGATGCGCTCCGCAATGCGGGCAGGCGACGACGACGCCGAAATGCTCAACCAATAAATTGCCGCGGCATTGACCGCAGATCATCTCGAACGCCATGCGAACCTCTGTCGAACCCAGCCTTAGGCCCGTTTGAAAAAACGGCAGCTAACAAAATACGGCAGCTAACAAAAAGGACGGTTTGGAAAACCATCCTACGGAACCCCTGCGAGGCTCCACCAATCTAGCCGGAGCGATTCGTTCACGCGACCGACTCCCTCCGATTGATGCCGGCAGACGGCCAAGATCGGCACGTCGCAACGAGCGGCGACCTCCGCCGGGTTCGACGCCACGAGAACCTCTTCGGTCGGAGTTGACTCATTGAAGACCAGCCCCGCGATCCGCAAGCCGCGCTGCCGAGCGACCTCAACGGTGAGCAACGTGTGATTGATCGTGCCGAGTCCCAGCCGTGCGACGATCACCAGAGGAAATAAACATTGGGCCGCGAACTCAGCGATCGTGGCCTCATCGGTCAACGGGCAGAGCAATCCGCCGGCTCCTTCGATCACCAGGATGTCACAATCTTTCTGCCACGCCTCGAATCCACGATGGATCAACTCCCAATCGACCCGGCGTCCCTCATTTCGAGCGGCGACCGGCGGAGCGAGCGGCGCGAAAAACCGCTGGGGACAAATCTGGTCATCAGAAATCTCTCGACCGAGCGCGTCGCGCAACCGGTCGATGTCGTCCCAGTGCGGTCCGCCGTTTTGATCCAGCGATGCTCCGCTGCACGCTGGCTTGAAGGCTCCGACGCGATGCCCAGCCTCTCGCAATTGGCGCACGATCGCGCACGTGACGTGCGTCTTGCCGACGCCGGTATCGGTTCCGGTAATGAAGAGTCCACGCATAGTTGTCGTCGTCAATCGCAAGAGGCGAGCCATCGTACTTGCGAGGCCCCACCATCCCAAGCGTCGCGGGCCGTACCGTGACCGTCACGCTTGCGGTACGGTATTCACGAATGAAACAGGCGAGCGGGGCGGCGTCAGCCCCCCGGTTCAGCGGCGAATGTACCGGGGGGCTGA
>CAMDPX010000273.1 GCA_945905295.1 Planctomyces sp. SH-PL62
CACCAAGACGTATCCCCTCCATGTCAAAGTCTCAAACGCCGAATTCAACTCGCTCAATCTGCACCGCCACGAGGTCTGCCCACGATGGAACTACACCATCAAACCTCGCTCCGCTAAAAACACGGAGTAATTCTTCCTCGCCCCCTTAGCAACCTCTGCGGTCTTCCAACCTCTGCGGTAAAAAAGTCTTCAGGGATTTTTACCGCAGAGGTTGGAAGACCGCAGAGAAATCCAGAACACGGTAGGTCTCGCGTTGTGTAGAGACCAATAACGCAAGGTCGGTGGGGTGTCAGAAGAGTTCATCGATCACGTTCCCGTCCGGCAGAAGCGGGATCGGGCGTCCTTGAAGATTGACGGCGTTCTGGTTGGGGTCGATGCCGAGATGTTTGTAGAGCGTCGCCAGCACATCGCTGGGACCGATCGGTCGATCGGTGGGGAGGCCGCCGTCGTGACTTGATGCGCCGATGATCTGACCCATCTTCAGACCTCCGCCTGCGAGCAACACGCTGCCCAGTCGCGGCCAGTGATCGCGGCCTCCGGTCACATTGATTTTGGGTGAGCGGCCGAACTCGCCCCAGACGACCAGCAGGACGTTGCGGCAAGGTTCCCGCTCGCTGAGATCGGTGATCAGCGCGGAGAGCGCTCGGTCGAGCGGAGGGCCGCTCCATTCCATGCCGACGTTCGGGCCACCTGGACTGGGCTGCTCGCGATTCTCACGCGTGATGCTGACGTGCCAGTCCCAGCGCAGGCAGTCGGGAGCCGTGTTGAGCGTCACGAAGGTGACTCCGGATTCCACCAACCGTCGCGCCAGCAGCGCCATCTGTCCCCAGCGATGAGTTCCGTATCGCTCGCGCGTGGCGGCTGATTCTTCATTGAGGTCAAACGCCCGGCGAGCCTTCGCGCTGGTGACCAATTCCAGCGCGAGCTTCGCGAACGGATCGAGCCCATCCTGCACCTGATTCGAATCGAGCTTGCGTGGCAGACGGTCGAGTTCCGCAAGCAGTGACTGGCGATCGTTGATCCGATCCAGCGTCGTGTCGTTGGCGAGTTCGAGGCTGCTGGTCGCACTGCGCAAGCGATCGAATTGAAATTCGAACGGATACGGATCCTGCAACACAGCGAACGGCGAATGCGACACGCCGAGATATCCCGGCCCCATTGCGTCAAAGAGATGATGGTGCAATACCGGCTCTTCCGCGAGCATGACATACGCCGGCATACCGGGCTGCCGTGGCCCTCGAAACTTCGACGCGATTGAGCCGACCGACGGATAGCCTTCGCGCTTGTCCGGTTCCTTGCGCCCTTCCAGGCACCAGCGCATGACGCCGAAGTGATCGTCATACGGATGCGTGAAGCTCTTGATGATCGCCGTCTTGTCGAGCACTCCCGCCGTCAGCGGCATCATCTCGCACATCAGCGCGCCGGGAAGTTTTGACGGGATGGCTCGGTAGGGGCCACGAATCTCCACGGGGGCCAGCGGTTTTGGATCAAACGTCTCGAATTGACTAGGACCTCCGCCCAGCCAGATCTGAATGATCGAGGTGTCGGGAATGGCTCGTCCCTGATCCGCCGCGAGCGACCGCAGACGCAGCAGGTCACCCAGTGCGAGACCCGCTCCGCCGGCACACAGGCTGGCCGATAGGAATTTTCGGCGCGATACAGAGCGAGAGGTGTGCAGCGGCTGCATAGCGATCTCCTTGTCGCGGCGAGTGTATCCATCGCCGGGTTTGACCGGAATCGGTTTCTGTGACACATACGGCTCGTGTGCCATCCGAAGAATTGCGGGAAAGACACCTCGGGATTGATTCCTGGAACGTTTGTCTTACAAAGTTGTCGCTTTACGAGTGTGACAGCATTGGCAGGCTGCTCCTCCCAGAGACATCGCGAGGTCGGACGTGTCCAGCGTGGCGAAATTGTGGCACAAGCTCACCGGACTGTTATCGGCACAGTCTGTGGACATTCCCGACGAACGGGGCCGACAGCCCGTTCCCGGAGTGACGCTGTTCCGCTCACTGAAAGGGCACGCGTCTGCGGTCAGGTGCGTCGCCTTTGATCCAGAGGGCCTTACGCTCGCGAGCGGGAGTTCTGACTCGACAATCAAGCTGTGGGATTTGAACAGCGGTAAGCTCCTTAACACATTTGAAGGACACTTCCAGAACCCCGTTTTTAGTGTGGCCTTTGATTTCGAAGGACGCACTCTGGTGAGCGGCACTAATAGAGGGTTCATCGAGCAGCGGGAGACGAGTCGCGGCGAAGTTGTGCGCGCGCTCGAAAGACGATGCCATGGCTCCGTTTTTAGTATGGCCTTTGATTCCCAGGGACGCTGGCTGGTGGGCGCGACGGATCACGGCGTGATTGAACAGTGGGATGCCACCAGCGGTAAGTTCCTGCGCTATCTCGATGGGCATGAACTGTCGGTCTATTGCGTGGCCTTTGATCCTGAGGGGCACAGATTGGCGAGCGGGGGGAATGACAAGACCATCAAACTGTGGGACGTGGGCCGCAGCAAGCTGCTCCGCACGATCAATGGGCACACGGGTACGGTCCGGAGCGTCGCCTTCGATCCCACGGGGCGCATATTGGTGAGCGGAAGTTCTGACAAGACCGTCAAACTGTGGGACGTGAATAGCGGCACGATGCTCCACTCGCTGACAGGCCACACCAGCCGAGTCGAAGCCGTCGCCTATTCCTGCGATGGGACTTTGTTAGCCTCAAAGTGCCGAGCCGGAACGATTCGCATTTGGAACTGCGAAACTTGGGAGACCGTCGCAATCATTCCGGAACCAACATTCTCGAAGTGGTGGATTTCCGCGCTCGCATTTCATCCTTCGTTGCCGCTGCTCGCCACTGCAGGCTCGGAACCAGAAGCGCCCGAGGGACTGCGATCTCGCCGGGTCCATCTCTGGGAGCTGGATGTCGACGTGCTGCTCGGCGACGATATCCCCGTGCCGAGCGATTACGACGTCAACGCCAACACCAAGCTGGCGGGAGACACTGGTGTCGAAGGGCCGGACGATCAACCGCGTGATCATCGGCAAGCCGACTCACCCAAAGAATTCAACGTCGGGACGGAAATTCTGGATCTTTGACAGGCTCGAGAGTAACTCCGAAAAATCGTAGACCCGACCACTTCGCCGACACGATCCCTCGCGCCGCCAGCAGCGCCAACACCGGCTCGACCGGAGCACGCATTCGCAGGTTGCTCCAATAGACCACATGCACCAGCGCGAAGCTCAGCACAAGCAGCACGAGCGGCCACCACCGCAACCACTCGTCGCGCCGCAGACTCCACAAACCGACCGCTGCGGCCAGCAATTCGATGGCGAAGAAAGCCGCCATTCCCCATTGAGCGATCTTCGGCAGCGATCCCGCATCCGTACCACCGGGGAAGATGTTCCAAAAGCGACGCACGCGCAGCCAACACAACTCGGTGAACTCTCGCGGATGCAGGCGAATCCATTTGTGTGCGCGATGCGACAGCCAGCGGTCTCGTTCGAGTTCATACCGCAAGTTGCCGTTGTGACCGCCATCTCGATCATGTCTCGCCAATTCAAACTCGCTTGTGCGATGCCATTCCTCTTGGAGCGATTTTTGCCAAGCCCGTGAATCCCAAAGTGTCACTCCCGGTTCGGCGATCTCCGCCTGATAAGCCTCGGCATTGTTGCCCAAGAGCAGCGTGTAGCCACCGTGAGTCGTCGTCATCAGTGGCTCATACGAGAGATGAAGGTTCCGTAACATCCAGGGCGCGATGACGAGTCCGCTTGTCAGCACAATCGCCACCCAACGCCATACCGTTTTGACTCTTTCGTGAGGTGCGCCTGTCGTTGACCGCCGGAACAAACTCGCCGCGCACACGAGGCCTACCAACACCGCAAAAGCCCAAACCGTCGGGCGACACAACGCCGACAAGCCGAAGAACAGGCCAATGCCCCATCGCTGTTGCCACGTACCGGGCTTCGTCTCGACCACAACAACCATTAACGCGGTCAGCAAGAAGGCGCAGAGCATTTCCGTCATCGCCAGCGCCGTCGATTGGATCAACAGCGGATTGATCGCGACGAACGCTGCTGCCAACACGGCGTTGGACTTCAAGCCGAGCTTGCGGGCGAGTCGCCACGTAAGCCACACCATCACGACACTCATGCCGATTTGCACGGCGGCAAGCAGTTTGGAACCACCTCCCACAAAGATGATCCCGCCCAAAAGCAGAGGGTAAAGTGGCGGCCGGTACGCTGTCGGATTTCCAAGAGTCGGTTCGATAAAACCATGCCCGGCCGCCAAATGTTTCGCGATCCCCCAATACAGATCGCGATCCTCGGCCAGCGACTCCGGCTTCCAGCAGATGACTCCCAACCGCAGCAGCGCGGCGAGCACCAGCAGCGCGATCAGACAGCGACGCTCTGAACCAAGCCGGGGTCGGGTGTTCGGTTTTTAGGAATTGGCGGGGATCGAGTTGGATTGATCAATCACGATTCATTCCCGCCAATTCCGAAAAACCGAACACCCGACCCCTCGCTCACGACCCCGCGTTCAACCACGCAGCCGAGCGATCACGCGGCCGATGCGTTCGGCGGCATCATCCATTTCAGCGACTGTGTTCTCCAACCCCACGGTGAAGCGTACCGACGCCTTGTAAACTTCTGGCGGAGCACCCATCGCGACCAGCGCCGGTGCGGGTTCGGCCGAGCCGCTCGCGCAGGTGCTGCCCAGCGAGCACGCGATCCCTTCCAGGTCCACGTTGACGAGGATCGCCTCGCCATCGAGGCCAGGAAACGCGATGTTGAGGGTGTTGGGCAGGCGCTGCTCGCGCGAGCCGTTCACGACCGCCCACGGGCAACGATCGAACAATCCCGCTTCCAACCGATCGCGAAGTTCGTTGAGCCGCGCTGTCCGTTCGTGTCGCTCACAATGCCACAGTTCGAGCGCTTTCGCCATGCCGGCCGCGAGCGCGACCATCTCGGTCCCCGGCCTGCGGCCCGATTCTTGATGTCCGCCAAACTCAAACGGCGCGAGGGTCGTTCCCTTCTTCAACAGCAACCCACCAATTCCGCGCGGGCCGTGAAATTTGTGAGCGCCGAACGCCAGCGACGTCGCGCCGAGTTCCGCGAAGTTGACCTCGATCTTCCCGACGGCTTGCACCGCGTCGATGTGACAGAACACTCCGTGCTCGCGGCAGATCGTTGTGAGCGGTCGCACATCCTGAATCACTCCCGTCTCGTTGTGCGCGAGGATGACGGTGGCGATTCGGACGGAACGGGGTCGGGAGTCTTTTTCCGAGCGGCCGGTCAAACGATCTGCATTGTCGTGAGACGATGGGCCGCTCGGAAAAAGACTCCCGACCCCTTCGGCCGTCAACCGTCCTTCGCGATCCACGGGCAGCAGCGTCAACTCCCAACCACTCGGCTTCAACGACTTGCACGCTTCGATCGTCGCGGGATGCTCGCCCGCCGTCAGCGCGATCGTCCCGGGAGTCATCGAGTGAGCCGCACCAAATAGCGCGAGATTAGAGGCCTCGGTTCCGCCGCTGGTGAAGATGACTTCGTCGGGCTGCGCACCCAGGATCAACGCAATCGACTCGCGCGAGGATTCCAGCACCTTGCGAGCTTGCCGGCCTTCCGCATGTCGGCTGCCGGGATTCGCATAGCTGTGCTGCAAGTGGTACGCGACCGTCTCAATCACTTCCGGCCACGGGCGTGTCGTTGCGTTATGGTCGAGGTAGATTCGCGAGAGCATCGTCATTCGTCCTTCAACGGTGATTCGAAGTGCGCCCGACGAATGAAAGGAGACGACGAATAACGCGGCCCCATTCGTCGTCTCCTTCCATTCGTCGGGCACTTCCCGCAAGTTATTTCAATTCGCGAATCAGGATGCTGGCGAACTGAATCGGATCACCGTGATGCTGCAACGCGATTCGGCCACGAGCGGGGATTCCGGGAAGCTGCACGTTGTCGATGACTGTTTCACCGTTGAGCACGACGGTCGCGCGATCCCCCTTCATCGTGATGTGAAAGCGGTTCCATTGGCCGATCGGTTTGTCGGCCCGTTTCTTGGGAATGCAGCCGGTGCGAACCTCGGCGGGCATCGACTTGTCGAGCCGATAGCCGCGAATCTCGCCGCTGCCGATCGGTCGGCACCACATGTTGATCTGCGATTTATCGTTGCCGCGCAGATAGATGCCGCTGTCCCCCGCGTCGGCGAACTCTTCTTCCTCCGGGCCTTCGTCGCCATTCGGTTGAATGACCGGCCGCTTGCTCTGCTTCGGCTTGCCGGTCCACTTCCAGTCGCAGATCAACTCGAAGTCACCAAACTCTTTGTCGGTCCAGAGGTGTCCGGCATCGGCGGGGCCGGTCCCTTTGGCTTCGCTCTTGCCGTCATAGTTGAGCACCCAATCCTGCGGCTGCCAGTGACCTTGATGGCCCGGATCGTTGACCCAGTTCGCGAGGTCGAGGCCCGTGTAGAGCGACCGAAAACCGTCGATCACCGGCTGCACTTCGTCTGCGGGCGGGTTCGACGACGGCAGTTCTTTGATCTTCAAGTTGCGGAAGTGGCACTCGGAGCCTTCCGATTCGAGGCAGGTGTAACCCTTGCGCGGCCGGCATTCGCTGCCACCCGAGACCACCTTGCCGTTGACCGCCAGCTTGAGGACTCCGTCGCGGCACTCGACGCGGTAGTGATTCCATTCGGGGGACGGCTTGCTGCGCTTTTCGCTGGGCAGACAGCGTTCGGCACCGCCGGGATGCGGCCGATCCGGCTTCATTCTCGCACCGTGAATAGAGAACACGTCCCCGTGGCTCGTGTAGTTCGCAGTCTCGTGACCGTCGAGCACTTGGACTTCGATACTCTTGGCGAACGGTGTCCCTTGAGCCGTCAGTGGATGACTCCAGACAAACACGCCCGCGTTCCCCTTCGGCTGCATGTGCCGCCATTCGAGTTCGAGGAGGAAGTTCTCGTATTGCTTCGCCGTCCGCATGACGCCGGTTGGCTTGCCCGTGCTGACAATCATGCCGTCCTTCGCCGTGAACGTGTTCGGCGCGACGTTGACCGGCACCCAGCCGGATAAGTCCTTGCCGTTGAAGAGCGGTGTGAAGCCCTCTTCGTCTGCTGCAACTGACACGGTTCCCTGCAAAGCAACGAGCACGGTGAAGAGTCGAATGAGCGTTTTCATCGTCGTTCCCTTGATTACCTGATGTTGGCGAGCCGGAGGGCGTTAGCCCCCGGACGTGTTGGGCGATGTCCGGGGGCTAACGCCCTCCGGCTCGCCGACTCTGATTTCGTTACTTCAACAAAGCCGCGATCTCATCGCGAGTGAACCGTCGCTGCAAGCGAGCTCCAAGCTGCCCGACGATTCGCGCCGCCGCGTGCGAGGCGAGATGTCCCGCTTGCCGCCAGGAAAGCCCATTCGTGATTCCGTACAAGATTCCCGCGGCGTACATATCGCCGGCTCCGGTCGTGTCGACCGCGACCACCGGCACCCCCTCGACGGGAATGACTTCGCCCTGGTGCATCAGCAGCGAACCGTTCTTTCCAAGAGTCAGCGCGACGTTCTCGCAATGCTGGTGGATCATCCGAGCACACTCGATCGAGTCCTGCTTGCCTGTGAGCGCACGAGCTTCCTCTTCGTTGCAGAACAGCAGATCGACATCCTCTTCGATGAGTTTCCAGAAGCGGTCGCGGAACAGACCGATCAAGAACGGGTCGGAGACCGTGAACGCCACCTTCACCTGATTCTTCTTCGCCAGCTCGATCGCCTTCAAAGCGGCGGAGCGAGTCAGCTCGTTCGTCCAGAGGTAGCCTTCGATGTAGACGTACTTCGCTTTCCGAACGTCCGCTTCATTGATGTCATCGGGGCCGAGCGTCGCCGAGACTCCGAGATTCGTCAGCATCGTCCGCTGGGCGTCATCGGTGATCAGCACGACGCACGTCCCGGACTGACCGACGGTCGGCGGGACTTCGATGCTGACTCCCCGTTGCCGCATGTCGGACAGGAAGAACTCGCCGATTTCGTCGCGACCGGTCTTACCGGCGTAGCCTGCCTGACCACCCAGATCGACGACACCCATAATCGTGTTGGCCGCCGAGCCACCCGCACACCGATTCGTCGGCTGGTCCGCGAGCCTTTCCAGCACTCGTCGCTGAGCCGTCTCATCAACGAGCGTCATGATCCCCTTCGTGAAACCGATCGTTTCCAAGAACTGATCGTTCACGCGAGCCTGAATATCCACCAACGAATTCCCGACGCCATAAACGTCGTATGCCATGAGTTCCTCCGTAGCGACAGGCGGCCCGCCTGTCCCTCTCGTGAATCGATCCCCTGAGAGCACAGGCGGGCCGCCTGTGCCTACAATGCCACCGCCATGTCCTCAACGACCGACCTGCAACCGTTGATCCCGATTGCTGAGCAACGCTTGGCTCGTTCGGTCCTGCGCCGGTTGCTGAATTCGACCACCGAAGACAAAGGTCGGTTGTTGTATCTCGCCGGACCGGCCGGCAGCGGGAAGTCGGCGTTGCTGGCAGAGTCTTTCCGCGAGCTCCCTTCCTCGCAAGTCACGCCACGGCAACTCACCGCTGCGGAGTTTGCCGCGCAACTGGCAGAGGCCTCCAGCAATCAGCAAGTCCCCGACTTCCAAGTGCGCTTCCGATCTGTATCGGTGCTGGTCTGCGAGGACATCCAAGCCATCGAGCGCCGGCCAGAAACTCAGAGACAACTGTTGGCCGTGATCGACGACTTACTCGCGCACGGCAGCGACGTGATCGTGACCAGCACCCGGTTGCCGGGACAGTTGGAGTCGTTCCCTGCCAAACTGGTCAGCCGCTTTCGAGGCGGCACAGTCATCGCCATTAAACCACCGGGGCCGGAAAGTCGAACGGTTCTCCTGCAGCTCTTCTGCCGCCTGCGCCACATGTCGATCTCGCGCGACGCACTCGCGCTGCTCGCAGAATCTCTGGACGTCTCGCCGAGAGAGTTGATCGGAGTCGTGAATCAACTCTCCGAGTTGCGCCGTTCGCTCAAAAGAGCTGACGCCGAAGAATTCCTGCGGGACAAACTGCCCACCAAGTTGGTCACGCCCCTGACAGTGACTCGTGCCGTTGCCAGAGAATTCGGCGTCACGCTGCCCGCGTTACGTTCCAGCCGACGTTCGCAAGCACTCGTCTTGCCTCGGCAATGTGCCATGTGGCTGAGCCGGAAGCTCTGCCACGTCTCTTATCCAGAACTCGGCACTTTCTTTGAACGGCAACATTCGTCGGTGATTCATGCCGTCCGAAAACTGGAAGCTCGGCTCGATAAAGAACCGGCGTTGCGGCAACGGCTCGCTCGGTTGGAAGGAGTCTGTCGATAACTTGTTGGGGATCCGTTGAGAACGGCTGGCTTCTCAACGCCGGCTCTGACGAACCCGCGAACTTGTCGATCAGAGGGCCTAAAATCACGTCTCATTGACACGGTTGGACGACCACTCCACAGGTTGTCGACAGGCACTTTGGCTCGTTGTGAGAACGTAAGTTTTTCGCTACCTTCCCGCTCCGTTTTCGCCTGTGAATTGATCAACAAAAATGACCGTCTCTGATACGACGACTGCTTCCTAAATTTCTTTTAGAAGAAGCTCATCACACCGCTCTCCAGCTCTCTCCCCAAGCGAGTCCATCATGAAGTTGCATTGCCATCGACCGACATTGGCCACAGCGTTTCAGATTGTCAGCGGTGTTGTGCCGTCACGGACTCCGAAGGACATTTTGCGGAATGTGAAACTGCAAGTCGGCGGAGGCAAAGCGACGCTGGTCGGTACCGATCAGGAAGTCGGAATCCGTTACGACATCCCCGGAGTCGAGACCGATTCAGACGGTGAAGTCCTGCTGCCGAAGGATCGGCTCATCGCGATCCTCCGTGAATTAACCGACGATGGGCTGGATCTCGAAGTGACTGAAAAGGCTTTGTGGATTCGGTCGCCAAATAGTGAATTCAAACTCTCGGCCGAAGACCCCGCCGAGTTTCCGCCGGTGCAGGCGTTCGATGCCACCAGCTATCACGTCGTCCCGGCCGCGTCGTTCAAAGAGATGATTCGGCGCACGGTCTTCGCAACGGATACAGAGAGCACGCGCTACGCTCTGGGCGGTGTGCTGATGGAGTTTGGTGCCGACAAGCTGACGATGGCAGCAACCGACAGTCGCCGCTTGGCGGTCGTCAGCACGTCCAGCAGCGTGATTGGAACCATTGAACCGCGAGCAACACAACCGGTCGTTCCGGCGAAAGCTCTCAGCCTGATCGAACGCAGTATCACCGAAAACGACCAAGACGTTTACTTGGCCGTGTATCCCAACAGCGTTCTGGTGAAAGTCGGGAGCAGCACGATTTACAGCCGTCTGGTGGAAGGCCGCTTCCCACGTTATGCGGACGTCATCCCGTCCAGTGGCGGATCGGTTATCGACATGTTGGTTTCGCCGTTCTATGCCGCAGTGCGACAAGCTCAGATTGTCACGAATGAGGAAAGTCGTGGAGTCGATTTCACCTTCGAGAACGGCGTCCTGCGACTGACAAGCGTTGCCGCAGACATCGGCCAATCGAAAATTGAAATGCCGATCAGCTACGACGGCACCGCGATCACGATCACCTTCGACCCACGTTACATCTCCGACTTTCTCCGCATCCTCGACGCATCGACGTCAGTCAAACTGCAACTCACCGATGGCGAAAGTGCCGCAGTCCTCCGCACGGACGACGGCTACACCTACGTCATTATGCCACTCGCAAGAGATCGCTAGGTCTTGGGAGGGTGAGGCTCCCGCCGAGCCTGTTCGCATCAACGCGGCTCGGCGGGAGCCTCGCCCTCCCAAATCAATTCTTGTTTAAGAAGATGCCGCACGACCCGTACCGCGATCTCCGAGGATTCCCCGCCGAGAAATCGGCTGAGCCACAGCACGTCGGCAAAGTGCTCTCGGAACTCATCGCACTCAAAGGTCTGGCGCGACTCCACGGCAGTCAGCAGTTACAACAGGCTTGGCAAACCGTCGCCGGCGAGGAAATCGGACGGAGATCGAGAGTGTTGGAACTAAGTCGCGGCGTGTTGCAGATCAGTGTCGGCAGTTCGGCGGTGCTCAATGAGCTGGCCGGATTTCACAAACAATCGTTGCTCGAAAACCTGCAACAACAATTCGCGCATCTGAAAATTCGAGAGATTAAGTTCAAACTCAAGACGGACCTGAAGTAACGAACCAAACCCCACCGAGCTTGGGGCCTGTCGGTTTAATCGAAGCGTGTTCGCGTATAAGCGTCCAAATTGCAGGTCACTTCAAAAAAATGTCATTCGGACGCTTAAAGTGCCAAATTCAAATTAGTGTAAATGTACTGAACAGGGCTTCTTT
>CAMDPX010000274.1 GCA_945905295.1 Planctomyces sp. SH-PL62
CGGCGGATGAATGAGACGCTGGAGGGTCTGGCGCGGGCGATCTTCCAGAGTTGGTTCGTCGATTTCGACCCGGTCCGCGCCCAGCGAGACGGCCTCCCCCCGCCCGCCCTCTCCCCCACCACCGCCGCCCTCTTCCCCGACAGCTTCGAAGACTCCGAACTCGGCAAGATTCCGATGGGCTGGAAGGTCGCCAAACTTGAAGAAGTTGCGGCGATCCAAGGTGGCAAGCAACTTCCGACGGAGGACTGTGTGTCGGTTGAGAAGTACGTTGTCTTCGGTGCGAACGGGATCATGGGATATACCCAACGCGCAACGCACGAAGGTTTTGTCATCGCGTTTGGAAGGGTTGGAGCGTACTGCGGCTCAATTCACTGGAGCTACAACAGCGCGTGGATCAACAACAATGGCAGCGCCGTCGTTCCAACGAAGTGGGATGAGTACGTCTTGCAGTCAATGTTACATTTCGACTTCACCTCAATGCGAACAGGCTCTGCGCAGCCATTCATTCCGAATGGCTCGTTGGCTACCGCCCCGGTGATCATTCCAGGCCCTAAGATCGCAGAAGCATTCTGCCGAGTGGTTCACCCGTTGAGGCTGAAACAGTCCGCGAACGAACTTCAATCACAGCAGCTCGCCGCGATCCGCGACGCGCTGCTTCCGAAACTGCTGTCGGGCGAGATTCGCGTGGCCGAGGCCGAACGGCTGGTGGAGAGGGTCTGATGAAAGTCCGTCTGGAAATCCAGTTCGAGTCACCCACCGCCGCAGACGAAGCGAGTCTCCGTCGTTTGGCGCTCGGTTTGACCAACGATCGGGACAGCGTGCGCGTGGTGGCTTGCGAAGACCAACCAGACTGGTTCGTGGCCGAGTTCACTATGCCGACCGAGGCGCAGTACAAAGCGGTCGACACGATCGACGCCAGGATTCGTCTCTCGCTGTGGAACCGCATGGATTCGATCATCTGCTTCCCGAAAGACGCCACCAAGTCGCGCCGTTCCCGACGAAAGCCAAAACCATGAACTCCCCGACCGCACACACCGCGCTGCTTCCGAAACTGCTGTCGGGCGAGATTTGCGTGGCCGAGGCCGCGAACGAAGTGGGAAACGTGATGGGTGAAGGGTGAAAGGAAGCGATGGAAAAGAATCTCTTTGAAAAGATCGACCCGCTCGTCGATGACATTGCGGAACAGATCAGCGAGTTGATTGAGGAGGAGACCTTGAGCCAACTCAAACAGAAACTGGCCGACCTGAGCCGTGAGCTCGGCGGGTATTCGCTCACGCTCGAGATGAACGTGGAGGTCTTCGATCCGGAGCGAGAACGGAGCCTGCCGCTGCTGCAAATGGGGCTGGCCTCGTCGGACGGTGAGCCGCCGTATCCGACGTGGGCCGATTCGAGCCCTCATCGCTACATCGTCAACGGCGAAATGATCATCGTCCCCCACGATCACTGCCCGCGCTGCTGGGGAGTTTGGGATTTCAAGTCGCGGCACCCCACCTGCGAATCGTGCGGCGCAACAATGGGCCGCGACGTGAAGTTATTGCTCGATTCCGATCGCTGCCCCCAATGCGAAAAGGGAACGCTGACCGCCCACCGCCCTGAATGCACCGCCTGCGGATTCAGCGTGAATCCTGCTCACGTCGTCTGGGGCTGAACGTCACACCGGGAACTTGGGAAGGGTGAAGAGAGAAGGGTGAAATCATGAATCATCCACGTTTCTCTCTTCACACTTCACTCTTCACCATTCAAGAAAGCGTCTGATGAAAGTCCGTCTGGAAATTCAGTTCGAGTCACCCACCGCCGAGGACGAAGCCAGTCTCCGCCGGTTGGCGCTGGGTTTGACCAACGATCTGGAAAGCGTGCGCGTGGTGGTTTGCGAAGACCAACCGGACTGGTTCGTGGCCGAGTTCACCATGCCGACCGAGGCACAATACAAAGCGGTGGACACGATCGACGCCCGGATTCGGGTCTCTCTTTGGAACCGCATGGACTCGACCATCTGCTTCCCGAAAACCGCAACCCCGCCGCGCCGTCCCAGACGAAAGCCAAAACCATGAACACATCCGTCGCTCGCACCGCACTGCTTCCGAAGCTGCTGTCGGGCGAGATTCGCGTGGCCGAGGCCGAACGGTTGGTGGAGGAGACGACGTAATGGCAACCATACCCGCGCAAATTGATCTTTGGTTGAAAAGCCCGTCCGAGCACCAGCGGCTCGAATTCAAAGAAGCGAAGAACCAGTTCGACAACAAGAAGCTCTACAAGTACTGCGTCGCGCTGGCCAACGAGGGTGGCGGAGTGTTGCTGCTGGGCGTCAGTGACCAGCCGCCGCGAAAGGTTGTCGGCACCCAGGCGTTCAACGATCCGGTGGAAATGGCCGAGAAACTGTTTACTGCCGTGGGCTTCCGCGTGGACATTGAAGTTGTCGCTCATCCGGACGGGCGCGTGTTGGTGTTCCATATTCCCTCGCGACCGCGCGGCACCGCCTATCACCTCGAAGGAACTTATCTGATGCGGTCGGGCGAAGAACTGGTGCCGATGAGCGAGGACCGCCTGCGATTGATTTTTGCGGAGGGGCAACCGGACTGGCTGTCGTTGCTTGCGCGGGAAGACTGCACCGAAGATGAGATCGTGCAGTTGCTCGACACGCAGAGTTACTTCGATCTGCTGAAGTTGCCGTATCCCGCGACACGCGACGCGGTGCTCGATCGCTTCGAACGCGAGAAACTGATTTGCCGTCGGGAGTCGTTGTGGTGCATCACGCGGCTGGGAGCCGTGCTGTTTGCCAAGCGACTGGATGACTTCGACGGGCTGGCTCGCAAAGCCCCGCGAGTCGTCGTCTATTCCGGGCAGAACAAGCTGGCAACGCGTTTGGACAAGTCTGTCGCCAAGGGCTATGCGGCAGGCTTTGAGGGTCTGCTGGAATTCGTCAACGAGCAGGTTCCCTCCAACGAAGTGATCGGCCAGGCTCTACGGCAGGAAGTGAAAATGTTCCCGTCCATTGCCATCCGCGAACTCGTTGCCAACGCACTGATCCATCAAGACTTCACTGAGACCGGCACATCGGTGATGGTCGAGTTGTATGCGGATCGGATGGAGATCACGAGTCCCGGCCGGCCCTTCATTTCCACCGACCGATTCATTGACGAATACCAGTCGCGCAACGAACGCTTGGCGGACTTGATGCGGCGGCTGCACATCTGCGAAGAGAAAGGGAGCGGCATCGACAAAGTCATCGCCGCCGCTGAAGCGTTTCAACTTCCGGCCCCCGATTTTCGAGCCAACGAACGACAGACCATTTCGCTGCTGTTCGCTCACAAAGAGTTTGAAGACATGGACCGGAGTGACCGCATTCGGGCTTGCTATCAGCACTGCTGCCTGCGGTACGTCATGAACCAGAAGATGACCAACCAAAGTCTCCGGGAACGATTCAAGCTGGCGGAAAGTAAGTCCGGAACGGTGTCCCAAATCATTTCGGCGACGGTTGAGGCCGGGAAGATAAAAGCCGACTCGACGGGATCAGGCGCGGCGTCCAAACGCTACTCGCGATATGTTCCGGCCTGGGCTTGAATTCTCATTTCATCGCAAAGGCTCGCGGGGTATTGCACTTCAATGCAAGTGCTTGCACTCAAATGTCTTGCTCATTTCATCTTAAAACTGAGAAACACCGCTTCGGGAACTAATTTGATGTCCGCTCCAGCAAGCTCTGCATTGACCAAGTCATCCAAGGCGTACATTTTTGAATGCAGCAGCAACACGTACCTCGACTGCGTGGAAAAGAGTCTGTTCGGTTCCAACAAACCCTGGCCGCTGGAGATCAAGGCGGGCGACTACTGCCTGCTTCACCATTACGAAATCGGCGGCCTGCTGGGACTGTGGCAGGCGACCTGCAACGGCACTCGAAATCTGGTCCCAAAAATCTGGGGCGGCAAGTTCCCGTTTCAAGTGCGAGTGCAGTTGGTGTTACCCAAGGTGACTGAGGTGCCGCAGAAACTCCTGGCCGAGCTCGGCATGAATCCCGCCGTCGGACGCTTCGACAACTGCCTCGATGACTATCTGGCCGCAGACCTGATTCGATCGCTGCTCGGCACTGCTTTGTGAGGCGGCGAGATGACGCTCACCCAACGCGGCGAAACTCTGGCTCGACCGGCTGGCCGCAATCCGCCTTGACGAGATTCGACAAATTCTCGACGAAGTGCCTCCCAAACGAATGTCGAGAATCTCCAAAGACTTCACGCTACACTTGCTCGCGTTCAATCAAGAGCGATTTCTGAAGGGTCCGGTTTTCTGATGAGTGCGTTATTTGTGGCATGGCGCGGTGGCGATCCTCAAAACGGCGTGTGGGGGCCGGTTGGCCGATTGGAATTCGATTCGGGGGTGTATCGTTTTTTCTACACCCGTGGTGCCCGAACGCTCGCCGGATTTCGACCGTTTCCGCAGATGGACAATCTGAACGCCGTCTACGAGTCGGAAGATCTGTTTCCTGTTTTTGCCAATCGGTTGTTGTCCTCATCACGTCCGGAATTCGACGCCTATCTCTGCTGGGGTGGGTTTGATCCCGACAACCCGCCGGAACCAATTTCGATCCTCAGTGTCACGCAGGGAATTCGCCAAACGGACTCCATCGAAGTCTTTCCGTGTCCTGCTCCCGACATTGATGGTTGCTACATCAACAAGTTTTTCCTCCACGGCGTTCGCTGGGTGGGACAGGTCGCGCTGGATCGAATCGCTCGACTGAAGCCCAATGAGTCCTTGAATCTTGTCCCAGATCCGCACAATGAATTCGACCCGCAGGCGGTCGCCGTTTGGACTGCGGATGGAATGCGGCTGGGTTATGTGCCGCGCTATCTCGCCGGTGACATTGGCCGACTACTTTCTGATTGCTCCTACATCGAACTATTCGTCGAACGAGTCAACCAAGATGCTCCCCTGCAACAGCGCGTGCTGTGTCGCTTGCATGCTTGTTGGCCAGAAGGTTTTCTGCCTTGCAGCGACGAAGCCTACAGCCCAATCCCACACATCGTTCCGGTCCATTGCGAAGCGTGATCCGAAATGGCTTCTGGCGCATTGACAGAATCCGACGTGGAACTGGCCACACTCGATTGGTTCCAGCAACTGGGCTACTCGCTGCTGTATGGCCCTGAGATTGCCCCGGCCGAACCGGGCGCTGAACGCGAAACATTTAGCGATGTCGTGCTGGCGGGTCGGCTCCGCGAGGCCATCGACCGACTGAATCCGAAGATTCCGGCCGAAGCTCGCGACGAGGCGTTTCGGAAACTAATGCTGACCGAATCGCCGTCGTTGGAGGCGAACAATCGCAAGTTTCACCAGAGGCTGCGCGATGGAGTCGAGATTGAGTATCGACGAACAGACGGCACGATTGCCGGAGATCATGTGCGGCTGATCGACTTCGATGAACCGGGCAACAACGACTGGCTCGTCGTCAATCAATTCACGGTCATCGAGGGGCAGCACAATCGGCGTCCGGACGTTGTCGTGTTCGTCAACGGCCTGCCGCTGGCGGTGATTGAATTGAAGAGCCTCGCAGATGCAGCGGCCACGATTGATCTGGCCTTCAACCAATTGCAGACGTATCGGTCGGAGTTGCCTTCGCTGTTTCGGTTCAACGAACTGCTGGTGATCAGTGACGGGCAGAAGGCTCGGCTGGGGTCTCTTACGGCGGGGATCGAATGGTTCAAACCGTGGCCGACGATCGAGAGCGAGCAGCCGGTCAAAGGGATTCTGGAACTCGAAATCCTGGTGCGCGGTGTGTTCGAGAAGTCGCGGTTTCTGTCGCTCGTGCGCGACTTCGTGTTGTTCGAGGATGATCAGGACAGCGACCGCGTGACGAAGATTCTGGCGGGCTATCACCAGTTCCATGCGACTCACAAGGCGATCGCCGAGACCATCAAGGCGACTCGCGAGCAGGGCGATCGGCGGTGCGGTGTCGTCTGGCACACGCAGGGGAGCGGCAAGAGCTACACGATGCTGTTCTACGCGGGGCTGGTGATCTCGAACCCGACGATGAACAACCCGACGGTCGTGGTGCTGACCGATCGCAATGATCTCGATGACCAACTCTTCGGCCAGTTCCAGCGGTGCAGCGAGATCCTGCGACAGAAGCCCGTGCAGGCGGACTCGGTCGAGCATCTGCGGGAACTGCTGCAAGTGGCTTCCGGCGGAGTCATCTTCACCACGGTCCACAAGTTCGCCGAAGCCGACGGCCAATTTCCGCGGCTCACCGAACGGAGCAACGTCGTCGTCATCGCTGACGAGGCTCATCGCAGCCAGTACGGTTTCTATGCGCGACACGACAAGGAAACGGGCAAGGTGTCGTATGGCTTCGCTCGCAACATCCGCGACGCGCTGCCGAACGCTTCCTTCATCGGCTTTACCGGCACGCCGATCGAACTAACGGACAAGAACACGCGGGCCGTCTTCGGCGATTACGTCAGCGTCTACGACATTCAGCGGGCGGTCGATGACGGAGCGACGAAGCCGATCTACTACGAAAGCCGCGTCATCAAGCTGACGCTCGACGACGCCCGTATCGAAACGATCGACGAGGATTTTGAAGAGATCACCGAAGCGGAAGAGCTGACAACCAAAGAGAAGCTCAAGACGAAATGGGCCGCGCTGGAAGCGATGGTCGGCGACGACGAACGGATCGGACTGCTGGCTCGCGATCTGGTCGAACATTTTGAACAACGCCAGGACGCGATGCGACGAATCGGTGTGGACGGCAAAGGGATGATCGTCTGCATGAACCGCCGCATCTGCGTGGACCTCTACAACGCGCTGATCAAGCTGCGTCCCGACTGGGCCAGCGCGCCTGACGACGACGTCGAATCTGAAATGAAGCGATCCACGGTCGTGAAGATCGTGATGACAGGCAGTGCTGGAGACGGTGCTGACTGGCAGCCTCACATTCGCAGCAAGGAACGTCGCAAGGCGTTGGCCACTCGGTTCAAGGACACCAATGATCCATTCCGCATCGTCATCGTCCGCGACATGTGGCTGACCGGCTTCGACGTCCCGTGTCTGCACACGATGTATGTCGACAAGCCGATGCAGGGGCACGGACTGATGCAGGCGATCGCTCGCGTGAACCGGGTCTTCAAAGAGAAGCCGGGCGGACTCGTCGTCGATTACCTCGGCATCGGCGACGCGCTGAAGAAGGCCCTGCGGACCTACACGGAAAGCGGCGGTCGCGGACAGACGACGATCGACACTTCGGAGGCGGTTGCCGCGTTGCTCATGCACCACGAACAGTGCAGCGACATGCTGCACGGCTTCGATTGGTCCAAGTGGATCAGCGGCACTCCGGCTGAGCGTGTCACGCTGCCGCAAGCGGCACAGGATCACATTCTTGGTCAAGATGACGGCAAAGCGCGATGGCTCGGACATGTCTCGAATCTGTCGCAGGCTTACGCCCTCTGCCCGACCGACGCAGCAGCGATGCGCATCCGCGAGGACATCGCGTTCTTCCAAATCGTGGCGACGATGTTCCGCAAATACGGCGAGAGCAGCCGGTCGGCCTCTGAACTCGATCTGGCGGTTCGGCAGCTCGTGTCCAAAGCGGTGATGTCCGCGGATGACAAAGTGATCGACATCTTCGCCGCCGCCGGAATGAAACGTCCGGACATTTCAATCCTGTCCGATGAGTTCTTGGATGAGGTGCGCCGACTGCCGTACAAGAACGTCGCCGTCGAACTCCTTCGCAAACTGCTCAGCGACGAGATCAAGGTTCGTCACAAACAGAACGTGATCCAATCGCGGAAGTTTTCGGAGATGCTGCAAACGACGCTGAACTCGTACCACAACCGGGCGATCACCAGCCTGGAAGTGATTCAAGAGATGATCGACCTCGCCAAAGACCTGCGTGACGCGGGCCAGCGCGGTGAGCAACTGGGGCTGAACAACGACGAAAAATGCTTTTACGACGCGCTCGCCGAGAACGACAGTGCGGTGCAGGCGATGGGGATCGACGAACTCAAAGTCATCGCGACGGAGCTCGTCACCAACGTCCGCCAGAGCGTCGTAATCGACTGGACCGTCCGCGAAGCCGCTCGCGCCAAAATCCGAGTCATGGTCCGCCGCATCCTGAAAAAGCACGGCTATCCACCCGACCGCCAAGACGAAGCCACCAAGCTGGTTCTCGAACAAGCCGAAGTCTTGTGCGCCGACTGGGCACAATAGGAACCGGCTCGCCCGTCAATTCGGTAGTGCGCCCGAGGGGCGTTGAGATTGCGATTGGCCGAACCGTGACTCTTCGCCTAACGTCTGCTCGCTGTCAGGGGGCTGAGGGCGAAGTCTTGCGAGGTTGCCACCTACTCTTCTGGATCGGTTGGTTGGCTGTCGCGGCATCGGGCTGTTTCAGTTCGAAGTGGGCGATGGACCACGCGGACTATCGTGAGAAGTACGAGCGGCCGTATTCCGGCAACGACTTCAAGAAGTGGAACCGGATGGCCAGGCAGATGGTGGATGCTCGGCATGTGGCCAATGACACCGGCTATTACATCGGCGGAGCGGGGAGCAACTTTCGACAGAATCCCGCCGGCGGAGCCGAGGTGGGGGTGACGAACTACACGCGTCCCTGGCTGTCGACCAAACTGGCGTTCGCCGGACAGGTCAATTCCGGAGCACAGGACGCTTTCGCCGGAGTGAACACGGCGGTGCATGTCTCCACTCCGACGCGAGTCGCTCCCTTTATCGGAGCCGGACTGTTTGGCGGCGTCGATGTGGCCACGGTAATCGACTCCCTCAACGATGAAGAAAGCACAAATACCAGATTTCTCGGCGCGGTCTATCCGGAGGCCGGAGTGCATGTCTGGTTGAACGGCCGCACGCGGCTCTCGGCCAGCGCGAGCTATTGGATGACCACTTCGAGCCACGATCGCGAGTTCTGGTATTACGGCTTGGGTGTGACGTTTGGCTTTGGACCCGATGGACGGACCACCGAGTCAGGCGAGTTGATTCGCGAAGAGGAATTCGTAAATCGCTGGCTCGACGAACGCGAGCAGGGCGGGACTCGCAACTCCGCGATCAGCCTGACCGCAGGTCTCGCCGAAGAGACAGACAACAAGCAGGGAGCCTCTCGATCAGACGAGTCGCCGGATCGGGAAACAGACACCGGGCAAATCGGGCAAGAAGAACCGCGATCGCCATCCATTCTCGATGGAGTATTTCCAAAACCACCGCTGCTGCCTCCTCCGCCGAGCAGTCGCGTGCTTCCTCCTGTGGGATCGCCGGTATATGTTGAGCCGCCAACTGACTGAGGGGCGGCTTGCTGTTTTCACGTAGCCTGACTCTCCGAGTCGGGAGTTTTCTCGCAGAAATCCCGACTCGGAGAGGCTGTGAAAGAATTGATAGCTGAACTCGCCAGAGTTCAGTTTTCTCGGCGAATTCTGAAGTCTGGCGACTTCAGCTACCAAAAAGTTCACAGCCTCGGAGAGTCAGGCTACGGGTTTCTCGAAGAGCCTCTGACTGAGTTTGACCAAGGCGGACGACATGTACTTTCGCAGAATCTTTGTGGGACTGGATCTGGACCAGAACGATCAATCGTCGGACGAGTTCGTGCCGGCGATGGCTCGGCATCTCGTCGAGCGCGGCATCGAGATCGCCGTTGCTCAGCGCGGCGACTTGCATCTGTGCGCTGTCATCGATGGTCTCGATCTGACGCGTGTTCCGGTGACGCCTCAGCAAGTCAGCGCGTTCGGTGGGATCTTGTCGGAGCGGCTCGATGCTTTGGCCGACGAGGCTCGCGAGGCAGAAGTTGATTGCGAGACTTCGTTGTTGGGAGGTCACGCCTGGCAGGAACTCCTGCGGCAAGCGGACGAGTGGCCGACGGATTTGATCGTGCTCGGAGCGGGATCGCAGCCGAATCAACTTGGCCCCACGGCAATACGAATGATGCGTTCGTCAAAGTGCCCTGTGATGGCGTTGCGGCCGGAGGTAGGTGAAGACGACGGCGAGCCGCTGCATGTGCTGATCGCGGACGACTTGAGCGACTCGTGTGGCGAGCTGTTGCAGACGTTCGTCGGCAGTGGATTGTGGCGCGATGCGAAATGCTGGCTGACTCATGTGGTCGAACCGGATCGCTGGCCGGAAGCGTGGCAAGGGGGACTTTCCACCGACGATCTCGCGCGACGACAAGGGGCACGAGTCGAATCGGCGCGTTTGCGATTGCATGACCATCTCGCGCCGACTGACCACCGCACGATGAACTACGGCATCTTGGCGCACGTCGCCGAAGGCGACTTTTCGGCGACGCTGCGACGCCTGATCGACGAATGGAAAATCGAGCTGCTCGTTTGCCGAACCGGCTCGCAAATGGACGCCATTTTGCCGCACGTTCCCTGCACGGTTCTTTGTTTTCCCCAGCCCCTATCCCCTAACCCCTAACCCCTAACCCCTCTGCATGGTCTATCTCGACAACCACGCCACGACGCGAGCCGCTCCGGAAGTGCTGGCGGCCATGCTGCCGTACTTCACCGAAGAGTACGGCAACGCCGCCAGCGTGAATCATGCGTTCGGTTGGCGTGCGGCAGAGGCGGTCGAGCGTGCTCGCGAACAGATCGCTCGCCTTTTGAAATGTCCGGCGGAGTGGATCGTCTTCACGAGCGGCGCGACGGAAGCGAACAACTTGGCGATCAAGGGGCTCTTCGCAGCCGCGATGCCTCGCCGGCGTGACGGGGTCGGGAGTCTTTTTCCGAGCGGCCCCATGTCGGTGGACTCGGAAGATGGGAGAGCCGGCCGCTCGGAAAAAGACTCCCGACCCCTTCGGCCGCACTTCGTCACGAACGCTGCCGAGCATCCGTCGGTGCTCGACATCGCCAAGCGACTGCGTCGGCAAAGGATTGACGTCACGATCCTGCCCGTTGATCGCCATGCGCGAGTTGATCCACAACAAGTCGCCGACGCGATCAGCCCGGAAACGATGCTCGTGTCGGTGATGCTGGCAAACAACGAAGTCGGCGCGATCAACCCTCTGGCCGAGATCGGCCGCATCTGTCGCGAGCGCGGTGTGCTGCTGCACTGCGATGCGGTGCAAGCGGTCGGCAAGATCCCGGTCGATCTTCAGCAACTGCCGGTCGATCTGCTGTCGCTGAGCGCTCACAAGTTTCACGGCCCGAAAGGAGTCGGCGCGCTGATCGTGCGGCGAGATGGTCCGCGCATTCCGCTGGAACCGCTCTTCGACGGCGGCGGACACGAGCAGCATCTCCGCAGCGGCACGCTGCCTGTTCCGTTGGTTGTCGGCTTCGGTGCCGCGTGTGAACTCGCATTACAACTCAGCGTAGGCGAGCGGGGCGGCGTCAGCCCCCCGGTCAATTCGCCGCTGAGCAAC
>CAMDPX010000275.1 GCA_945905295.1 Planctomyces sp. SH-PL62
ACATCGAGACCCTGCGTGACGAAACCGCCGCCTGGTCAACCGACGTGAACTCGACCCAACGCGGCGTCGACTGGCAAATGAAAATCGACGACGCCCGCTGTAAGCTCACCTCCGTCTACCCGAAGATTAAGCTTTGACGCGGCACTAGCCGCAGCCGTGTCGCTCGCGTGCGGCGTTCCAGAATCCAATTCGAGACATGTCGGCGGCTGAGCCACATCCACGCGATTGGAAATGGAGCGACCCAGATGACCGGGGACCAAACTCCCGGATCTGACACGCTAGTCATCAAGAGAAAACACCAGCATCCGTGGATCGTCAAACCAACGATGCACATTGCAACGGCAGTCATCGCTTGCCGAAACAAGAGGCCCACCAATTGGCCCGTCGCAAAGACAATGCTGGCCAGGAGCGACAGCCCCCCAATCATCGCGGCCAACTCTTTCAACCGTTCCGATGCGTCAATCATTCGGGGAAAGTTCCCGCTCATACAGAGGACGATGACAATCAAGCCGATGCTGACAGCCAGCGGCAGCATGAGAGCCAGTTGAAGTCCCCACCAAACTCGCGCGGGGGAGATTCCGTGTTCGGCGAAGTAGCGAAAGCGGAATTGAGCTTGCTGGCCATGAAACACGTTCACGCCGAGACCCAACCAGAGGATGCCGGTGGAGATGGCAAACAGAAGCTCGACATTCTCAGTCCGATGAATCGTCATCAATTTCCAAACGCCACTGGCGACGAACGGAACCGCCAGCGACACCCACAGCCATCGTGATTGACGCCATTGCAGCCACATCAGCCGAGTGAGTTGTCCGCTGGTGGTGGCCGCTGACAATTGCGCCGTGGCGGACGCAGCGAACCAAAGTTGTTGACCGGTGCGACGGCGCAGTGACCGTTGTCTCCACCAATCGGGCAGGAGCGACAATGGCTGCGGTGATCTCAACCATTTCGTGGAGAGTGCCGCGGTCAACGCCAGCAAACCCAACGCAAACACAGTTCGTTCTGCCAAAGCGAAGTCATAGTCGATCAGCAGCCCGACTTGAGGGACTGGGCGGTGCAGCGCTCCCAGACGACTGACGGGCCACAGAAATGGGAGCACCATGTGAATGATGATCGAGGACACCGTGATGGCCCAAGTAATCGCCATCAACGGTTGCCGTGAGAGCAACGAAAACATCGCCGCCCAAGCAAACAGTTCGAGTTCCGAAACCCAACTGCACCACCAGATCGTTCGCAGTTGCTCAGCATGTCCGGGAATCAACAGCGCGATGAAGCCGGCAAAACACCACAACACCGCTTTCAGACCGATCACGCTCAAAAACGCGAGCGTCAATTTACCAAGCCACAAATGCCTGGCATCCAGCGGCAAACGCCGCAGAAACTCGGCCGTGCCGACTTCATGCTCCGTGGAAAACAATGTGCCACCAACTCCCAGCGCAAACAGCGAAGTGACCGCTGCCGCGAGCACGAAGAAGTCATCGACTTGCACCGGTCGGTGAGACCATTTGGCGAGCGAACTCCACGCGATGACAGCAAACGCCGCAAGCACCAGCGTCGCCAGCCAGAACGAACGCAGGACGCGGTACTCTTTCCAAATCAGACGTTGAAGAATGGCGGCGTTCATACGGGGGCCTCTCTCGTTCATGAGCCGGAACGCGCTAGCGTCCGGTTGCGAATTCATCGTGAACCGGACGCTAGCGCGTTCCGGCTGATTTCACTGACTGCCGCCTCTGTCGAATTGCCACGCATAAAGGCGACATAAACTTCTTCGAGACTTGGCCGACGAACCTCCAGATCGACAACGCCGCTGACGATTCGCACCGCGGCGATGTCCGAGTCGGAAAGGTGCCGTGCATGCAGTTGCCATTGCCGCGCGCGGCGTTGTTGCCGCAGGACTTCGCCGGGGACACGCGGTGGCTCGGGAAGATCATCGGCCAGCGTGAAGGTCAGCTCGCGGATTTGATCCTTCAGAACTTCGAGCTTTTCGACCACGACCAACTTGCCGCCGCGCAGGATCGCGACCATGTCGGCGACACGTTCAACCTCGGCGATCTGATGGCTGGAGAGAAAGACCGTCTTGCCGGCCGCGGCGCGATCGACCATCCGTTCGAGGAACTCGCGACGAACGAGCGGATCGAGTCCGGAAGTCGGTTCGTCGAGGATCAGCAGTTCCGGGTCGTGAGCCAATGCCAGCGCGAGCGCGGCCTTGGCCAGCATTCCTTTTGATAACGCCTTTAGCGGCCGATCGAGCGGCAGTTCGTGTTGCTTCGCGAGTTGCTCGAAACGAGACAAAAACTCGCCGCCGTAGAATCCGGCGGTGAACCAGCCGAGTTCGGCGACTGTCATCCAGTCGTAGAGCGTCGGCCGATCGGGCATGTAGCCGACTGCTTGGCGAATCTTGAGATGTTCGCGCCGGCTGTCGAGGCCGAGGACTTTGATCTCGCCCGCATCCGGTTCGGCGAGTCCCAACATGCAGCGGATCGACGTGGTCTTCCCCGCGCCGTTCTCGCCCAGCAGCGCGAAGACCACGCCGCGCGGCACGTCAAACGAGACGTCATCGAGTGCGATTTCGCGGCCGAATCGCTTGGTGACGTGATTCAGTTGGATGATCGGGTCCATGTGATGCACTTTCTGAAAGTCGTAGCCAGACTCTCCGAGTCGGGTCGCTGCTGGAAAGTCCCGACTCGGAGAGTCGGGCTACGAAGCTCAATCTTTCCGTTTCAGGGCTGATTCCAGTTCAGCGTTGACCATCTTGCGAAGCTCGTCCGGGTCGAGATGGCTGAGGCGAGCTTCCTCGAAAACCTGAGCGAGCCGTTCGCGAATCAGTTTGCCCCCTTCGGCTCGGCAGCGTTTGGCGGCACCGGCCGAGACCGACAGGCCGAGGCCACGCACGGTTTCCAGCACGCCGTCATGTTGCAGTTGCAGATACGCTCGCGAGACGGTGTTCGGGTTGATCGCCAAGTCGCGAGCCAACTCGCGAACCGACGGCACGAGGTCGCCGGGCTTGAGCGCCTCGCCAGCGATGGCGAATTTCATTTGCCGCACGACTTGGTCGTAGATCGCCAAGCCGTTGTCGGGATCAATGCGGAGAAACATGTCGTGGCCTCTGTACTAGGTATCTAGTACGGTAGCCAATGAAGCTGCGGGCGGCAAGTCTGAAAACAACAAAGGAAAACAAAGCTGAAGGAACTGTTGATTCGCCGACGGACGTTTCCAAGAAAAAACCAAACGCCGCCGAACCAGCGATTCAAGCCGAAACGGACAAGCGGCGGGGTTTCGGCGTGTGAGGGCCTTCGGTCTCGTCGATCGTGTGTCGTGATTCGCGCCGCTTGTCCGTGCGGCTTGCGGAACGGTCTGACCGACCTCGATCGCGTGCTCCCGATCCTTGGGCCGAGTTGGGACGTCATGCACACCGACTGGAGCGACGACTCCGGCGGCCGCAAAACGCAGCGCGTTCCTGTTCGATCGGCGGGCCGTGACGTTCAACGGGCTGGCCGCCGAAGTGGACGCCTCTCGCGGAGACAGGTGCCGATCGTTTGTCGGTCACGAGCGATTGCGTGATCCAGCTCCTGCGTGAGCTGTTGCTGGTTCGGTCGGTCGGATCAAGAAGTCGAGCCGGGCATGAGACGCGCGCAGGGCCTGTTCGACGGCCTCAGGCGTTGCGGCTCGGGCAAACAGGAAGCCCAGATAAAGAGCACCCTCCGGCAGCGGGATCAGCTCCTGGCCCAGGTGCGCGGAAATGGTCACCTGCTCAATGCCGCCAACGGTTTGAGCCTCTTCCAACCCGCGCACCTCGGTCAGCACCCCCGCACGAGGAGTCGGGATCATCATGACACCGGCGGGTTGGTTTTCACGGTTGGGAGGGACATCGTCGCCGTCGAGCGCATGACGGATGATCAACTCTTCCAGCGACAGACCGGTGCCGAACCGCAGCACTCGCGAGCAGAGGCCGCCGATTGACCGCGGGTTGATCTCAATGATCCACGGACCGTCCGCGTTGATCCGCAACTCCGCATGCACCGGCCCCTCACTCAGTCCCATCGCCCGACAGGCGTGGCTCGCACAGCGCGCAATGTCGGCTTGCACAGAGACCGGCAAACGCGAGGGAGTGACGTAGATGGTTTCCTCAAAAAACGGCCCATCGAGAGGATCCGGTTTGTCAAACAGCGCGAGGACGCGGAGTGTCCCCTGCGTGAGCAGTCCTTCCAGGGCCACCTCGGGGCCGGCGACGAAGTCCTCGACGAGGAACTGCCGAGCGGTTTCTGGAAGCGAATGGGCTGGCCGACTTCGGGCCGCCGCTGAGGAATGCGACTGGCGGAATTCCGAGCGGAGTATGTGATCGAGTCGCGCGACGGCCCGGACAAACTCCACAGCGGTGTTGGCACGGATCACTCCCCGGCTTCCGGAAAGTGTGAGTGGTTTCACAACGCAGGGGTATTCCACTTGTTCGGCGATGTGGACTGGGTCGTCATCCAGCGAGCAGAGTTTGTAGCGCGGCTGCGGAACTCCGGCCTGTCCGAGCCGTTCGCGCATGCGGTACTTGTTTCGCGTCGCCGTGACTGACTCGACCGAGTTATGGCGCAGTCCCAGGGCTTGGCAAATGCTCGCGCCGCAGATGGTCACCTGGTCGTCCACGGGAACCACCGCAGCGATCGGATACTGGCCAGCGAACTCGACCACTTGGCGTGCGGCCTCTTGCGGATCGTCAAAGTTGAGTCGCAGCAGCCCGCTGGGATTCAGTCGGATGAAAGTGCTCGCCTCTTCCGAAGCCACGGTGAGTTCGACGCCCAACCGTTGCGCGGCCTCCATGAAGTCGTGAGTCCGATAGGTGGTCGTGGGCAGCAACAACAAAACCCGTGGCATCTACTTCCCCGACGGCTGGTAGTACGGGTTGCGACCGGCGGCGTGGTCGGTCGTGTCCAGGATGTCGCCGACTTCGGGCACGGCGGCGTGGATCTCGACCTCAACGCCCTGTTTCAGCGTCACATTGGCTTGGCCGCAGCCCTGACAGCCGCCCCCCATCTGAATGAAGATCGTGTTCCCTTGCACGCCGATCAACGCCACTCGGCCGCCATGCGCTGCGACCGACGGATTGATCCGCGTGTCGAGCACCTCTTGCACCCGCTTGCGGATCACGTCGGGGGGGGGAATGCTGGCCCGCAGCTCTTCCGAAACAGCCGGCAGCCCGGTCGCCAGGTGTGCCCGAATCGCCGCTCCGATCTGCCGGCCTGTCACCGGCCATTCTTCGCGTCCGGATTTGTCCACAACCACTCGGTCGTGTGAGATGAGCGCACTTCTCACGGTCGGGATCTCGAACAAGCGCTCCGCCAAGGGCGACCCGCTCGCTCGCTCTTTGCTGGCGAAGTAGAACGAACTGTCGGGGTAGACCGGCCGGTCCACGGTGAATTTGCAGGAGGTGTTGGAGGCGGGGTCGGCCGTGATCTTGATGTCTGCGGTCATCGGAATCTTTCCATATTTGTAGAGTCAGTGTCTTTGTCAGAAGCAGGTGTGTTTTTTGCGTGCGGGTCTTGCCGGAATGGCGAAGGAATGAGGAGGTCCGAATGCCAGAGCCGAATCCTCGCCGTCCCGGCTCGCCTGTTCTACCAAGGCCGAGACCGCCTCGTACAGCCGGTCGCTTGACCGAAATGTGTGATCCATGTCTCCGAACGACTGTTGCCGAATCCTACTGCGCACGTTCGGTTTTCATGTCCCCTCTCCCCCGTTTCGGGAGAGAGGGTTAGGGTGAGGGGCTTTCGAGTTCGATCGGCAATCGCCGTTGTAGAAACGTCTCGGTCAGTGGTTGCGTGAAGCTCGATGTCGTTGACAACGACCGCCCCCTTCCAGCCTGTCAGCATGGTGACAAATCGCGTCATTTTTACCTTGCCTCGACCGGCCGGAAGCCCATCCCACGACTTTTTCAACACGCTCTGGCCAGCCTGTTGAAAAAGTCGTGGAGCACGATTTCATCGTGCTCATTCTCCGAAGAAATTGGGCACGTTGGAAACGTGCCCCACGTTTTTCAACACGCTCTGGCGAGTGCGGCTAATGTCGAATCATTTCTGCGGGTCAACTTCGGTGAACTCGCGGCGCGGGCGTGGCTTGTCGCGCGGACGCAGGTAGCGGCCGATGGCCGCGACGGCCAGCAGGATCGGCACATAGCGTTGCGGAGCGCGGACCACCACGATGAGTCCCAGGACAATGAGCAGCAGTTTAGTCATTGAGACCTCGGCCCACTTGCCCAACGTACCGTCCTTAGGCAGCGCCAGCCATAACGCGCCGAGCACTACGCCAACTCGCGTGCAGATGCCCTGCCACATGTTGACGGAATCGCCTTCGCTGGTGAACGCGATCACTGCGCCGACGAGAAACGCGAGCGCCAGACAGCCGACTAAACGGCGATTGATCGTCACCTTTTGATCCACGAATGCGATTCTCCTGGTTTTCGGAAGGGCTGCGACACGGCCGGTCAATTCTTCAATCTGGCATGTTTGTCGCCCGGCCCCTTGTGGGGCGGATGATTTTGATTGGCGACATTTCCACAGAAACATCGAATCGTCCGCCCCACAAGGGGTCGGGCTACGGTTCGCCAATTAGCCATTCGCGAGGCGTCTTGTCGCTTTGCGAAGGGCGGGACTATAAACCCGCCCGCTGGGAACTCCTACGGTCGGAGATGACGCTCATGGATGAGCTATTGCCACAGTCCGATGAACTTGAAGAGACGCCCGCGTGCGACGATGCGGCCGGGTGGGATCAGCCGTTGCTGGCCGATGATCTCGAAGCCGCTTACCTGCGGGCGCTCGAAGCGACCGACGCGATTGAACGCGAGATGGACTCGCAGTCGCCATCGTCGCCCACTGACGATGTCGCTCATTCAGAGTTCACGGAATTCGTCGATGCCGCTGCGGTCATAGCTCCGATCGAAGCTGTGCCAGTCTCTGTCAGCAGCGTGCCTGCGACCGCTCCGAAGCCGGCGACAGACGTGATGGATGCCCCGCCGCGTGTTTCCGAGAAGCAGGTCGTCGAAGCGGCGTTGTTTGTTGGTGGGATGCCGCTGACGGCGAAGAAGCTCAGCTCTTTGTTTCACACCGATCACGGCTTTGGCTTCGTCGAGTGCCTGCTCGATGAACTCAACCGGCAATACGCCGAAGAGGGGCGGCCGTACGCGATCGCGCTTGGCGAGGGTGGCTATCGGTTATCGCTGCTGCCGGAGTTCGAGTCGGTGCGGAATAAAGTCTTTGGCTATGGACCTCGTGATGTGAAGCTGACGCAGGACGCGCTCGAAGTGTTGTCGCTTGTGGCATACAAGCAGCCGATCACGAAATCGCAGATGGAAGCGTTGGGGAAATCGAATTCTGGTTCCGTGCTCCGTCAGTTGCTGCAACGCGAACTGATCCGCATTGATCGTGCTCACGCGCCGCCGAACTCGAAGAGCAAAAACGATCCGCCGTATGTGACGACGCCGCGATTTCTCTCGCTGTTCGGGATTGGAAAACTCAGCGACCTGCCGGTCGCCGAGGACTTTGCGTTTAAGTAGGTCAGCCTTTCCAGGATGACTCGGTGCGCGTTTGACGCGGTTGTGATCATCTGGGTCAGGCTGGAAAGCCTGACCTACGCCAAGATCGGTTGAATGACTTGGCCGCGACTGATTGGATAGGGGCGGTTCTGGCTGTCGTGGAACTCGGTCTCGGGTGCGAAGCCGAGGCAGTGGAACATCGTGGCCGTGATGTCTTCCGGTCGGACGAGTCCACTGCGGGGATAACCTCCCAGCGCGTCGGAGGCTCCGTGGATGACGCCTCCGCGAATGCCGCCGCCGGCGAGCGCGACGGAGAAGACCGGCCCCCAGTGGTCTCGGCCACCACTGCCGTTGATCTTGGGCGTGCGACCGAACTCGGCCATGCAGACGATCAGTGTTTCGTCGAGCATTCCGCGATCGGACAGGTCTTCCAACAGTGAGGCGAATCCGTTGTCGGCCGGTGGAACGAGTACTTCGCGCAGTCGTTGGGTTTCATTCGTGTGCGAGTCCCAGCAAGGATTCGCCGCGGGTTCATCTGGGCCGCGAAACCAATTCACTTGAACCAGTCGCACGTCCGCTTCGATCAACCGCCGAGCCAGCAAGCAACTCTGTCCGAACGGCGACTGGCCGTATCGTTGCCGAGTCTTGTCGTCTTCGGCCGAGAGATCGAACGCACCGCGCGACGCCGCTGAAGCCAACAAGCCGTACGCCCGCTGTTGTTGTTCGTTGAAGGGACGTGATCGCGACAATCGTTCGGAGGCTTCAGATTGCTGGTCGAACAATCGCACGAGATCGCGCCGCCCGGCAAGCCGATCGAGAGACATATTCTCCGGCAACTGAAACTCGCTGATGCGATAGTCAGGAGCGTGCGGCTGACAGCGGAACAACCACGGGTCTTGACCGCGGCCGAGCATCCCGCCGTCCTGTCCGGGCCAGGTCGAGCCGTCCGTGTTGAAGATGTGATTGGGCAGACGCACCGATGCGGGGAGTTGTCCGCGCGGGCTGCTCAGCCGTTGCACGACGCTGCCCCAGTTGGGCCAATCGTTGGGTGCGCCGGGATTCGCTCCTTCGGCGTTCATGGGGATGTGCGGCCGGCCGGTCAGCATGTAGTAGCCGCTGGAGGAATGGGCGTTGTCGTTGGTCGAAACTGCTCGCAGGACCGCCAGCTTGTCGGCGTGCCTCGCCAGCCGAGGCATCAACTCACCGAATTGCACGCCTGGGATCTTGGTCGCGATTGGTTCGATCTCGCCGCGGACTTCTTTCGGGGCATCCGGTTTTGGATCCCACGTTGACTGTTGAGGAGGACCACCCATCAAAAACAGGACTATGCAGGACCGTGCTTTCTTGGCGATCACAGGTGCCGCCGACGCTGACTGCGGAGCCAACAATTGCGACAGCGACAAACCACAGGCACCCAAACCGCCGATGCGCAGAGCTTCTCGCCGCGTCATTCGGTCGCAAAGTTGCACGCCTTGTGTTTTCAGGCTCAGCATTTTCGTCTCCGCACTCGTCTTCAGAATCGGGATGAAGTCCGACTTCTCTGGCGAATGTATCGTAAAAAGACGGATCAAATCTTGTCGATTCAGAAACCTGCGGCCAAGCGGACGTGCGAGCGGTCGGGTTGTATCATCTGCGAGTGGCTGGTCGACACGAATTCGTCCAAGGCTGGAGCACTGGAAATGATGAAGGAGCCCGACGAATGAAAGGAGACGACGAATGGTTTCCCATTCAAAGCATTCGTCGTCTCCTTCGATTCGTCGGGCTCTTCTCCTGCTCATGGATTTCAGGTGAGACCGTTTCGTTGTGTCCTCCCAAGGAAAGGCTGTTGTGAGCGTGACGTCGAATGAACACGATGATCTCCCCGATGAAACTCCGGAGGCGCTGAAGGGCATCGCCGAGCGATTGCAGAACGCCATTCAGGAACTGTTCGCCGCTCGTGCGGAAGCGGAGGAATTCTCCAAGTCTGGCAAACACTCGGAGGAGGTCGAGCATGCACTCTCAGAAGCGGATCGATCCGACACCGATCAGGAACCAGCCACGCGGCCGGACCGCGCGAACTTGGATCGCAGACTGTATCTTCCCGCCCCCGAAGGCTGGCAGGCGCGGTTCAAGTCGGGGCCGCGCGAGTACTGCTATTACCAAACTCCCGGCGAAGATTGGTTTCACACGCTCGTCGACGGCGAACTGTTTCTCCAAAACGGCGAAGAGAAGATTTGTCTGAATTGTGCTCACCGACGCGGAGTTCTGACCGACAACCGCTTGTTCTGGCAGACAGGGCGACGACCGTCTCGGCTCTCCAAAACTTCGTCTGCTCAATCCTGGAATTCTCCCGATCGAAAGGCTGACATGACTCATCCCCTGGAAGGCTTCATCCGAGACCAATACCGCGCGGACGACGTGCGCAACATCACTCGGCATTTGATCGAGCATGGGACGTTTCAGTTTCCGACACTGAAGAGCGGGTTGTTTTCGGCCGCGCTCGCGAGCAGCAAAGACGTGGAATACACCGGCTATCAGAACGTCTGGGTGCGGGACAACATCCACATCGCGCATCATTTTCATGTACTGGGCGAGCATGACCGTGCGGTTCAGGCGGTCGCCTCGATCACGCAGTTCGAGCACACACAGAAGGGGAAGCTGCGAGACATCATCGTCGGCAAAGCGGACCCGCAGAACGTGATGCTCCGGCCGCACATTCGGTTCGATGGCGATCACCTCGCCGAAGTCTCCGAGCAATGGGCTCACGCGCAAAACGACGCTCTCGGAAATTGGATCTGGCTGGCGAGCAAACTGGCGCTCGCGGGGCACTGGCAGCCGACGGGCGAGGACATCAAGTTGCTCTCCAACTTCGTGCAGTATTTCGAGGCGATCCAGTTCTGGCAGGACGAGGACAGCGGCCACTGGGAAGAAGCTCGCAAGGTGGAAGCGTCGAGCATCGGTGCCGTGGTCGGCGGGCTGATCGCGCTGCGCGACTACTTCGTCACGATGGCTTCCGCGCAGATGCCGCAGGGAGCGACGAAATCGTTCATCGATCAAACCTGTCGCCGAGCCGAAGGGTTGATCGAACGGGGCCAGGCGGCGCTCAAAGCGATTCTGCCCAGCGAGTGCATTCAAGACGATCCCGCCAAGCAGCGGCGATATGACTCGGCGTTGTTGTTTCTGATCTATCCCTTGCAGGTCGTGGACGGCGACATGGCCGAGACGATCGTCGCCGATGTCGTCGCGAATTTGCTTGGTCCCTACGGAGTGCGGCGCTACCTGGGCGATTCGTACTGGTGCGCGGACTACAAGAAGCTGCTCGATCCGGCCAGCCGCACGGTGGATGTCAGCGAAGACATGTCTGCTCGCGACAGCTTGCTGCAACCGGGAGGCGAGGCTCAGTGGTGCCTGTTCGATCCGATCATTTCGGTCATTCATGGCCGGCGCTATCAGCAGACTGGGGATGCCGAGCAACTCGAATTGCAGACGAAGTATCTCAATCGCAGCCTGCGGCAACTCACGGGTGAAGGTGGCCCGTTCCCGCCGCTGCGTTGCCCGGAATCGTACTACCGCGAGAACGGCGTCTGGGGACCGAACGACATCACTCCGCTGTTGTGGACGCAGGCGAACTTGCGGCTGGCGCTGCACTTCATGGAGCAAAGTTTGGCGGTTGGCGTTGGTCACGAGTCGGCCTAGACTCGCACGGCCATCCATTAGGCATTTTGGCGAGCGGGGTGGCGTCAGCCCCCCGGT
>CAMDPX010000276.1 GCA_945905295.1 Planctomyces sp. SH-PL62
GGACGTTTCGCCGGTTCGGCCAGTTTGCGGAACGGTTCCCGAGCGGCAGCCACGTCCACCGTTTCGGAGAGAGCATTCAAGTAGCGACCGTTCGTGGCACGGCCAATCTCGGCGTAGCGATACATGTTGGCCACCCCCTTGCGAAGCGGGAGCCAATGCATTCCTTCGACACCGTTCCGTTTCCCCTGCCGAAACACTTTGAACTCGGACGGCTGATTGATCACCGTCTCGACGCGCAGGATGCGGCGGAACTTGTCGTACATCTCGCCGAGGGCAGGGTCGTGGTGGCGGTGAGTGGGATGGGCTCAACAGCACGAGCCGCCTGCGGAAACGACGAGGTGGCGCTGAGCGAATCGGTCGGCTTTTGAATTTCAGGCGAGCGGGGTGGCGTCAGCCCCCCGGTGTGTTGCGGGGAATCGAGATCAACCGGGGCGCTGACGCCGCCCCGCTCGCCAAAAGCGGATGGGGTTTCGTTGCGCGAACGATCACTCGCAGGCGCGTCGTGCTTGCGAACGAATGGTTCCAGCGCGGTGACGACTTCAGCAGCGGTTTGGAAACGGTCTTCGGGTTTCTTGGCCAGCAGGCGTTGGAAGAGCACATTCAGCTCGGCGGGGACGCTGCGACGGAGAACGGCCAGGTCGGGCGGCGTGGTCTCGGAGTGCGCCTTCATGATGTGCAGGAACGAACGGACCTTGCCGGTGTCGAACGGAGCCTTCCCCGTCAGCAAATAACCGAGCGTACAACCCAGCGAATACAAGTCGGCGCGCGCATCGGCCGAGTGGATGTCGTCCCACTGCTCCGGAGCCATGTAGTCCGGCGTGCCGAGCATCTGCCCTGAAGAGGTCAGCCCCGCGTTCTCTTGGTCGTCACCGCCCAGCCGCGCCAGGCCCAGGTCGAGCAGCTTCACCTGACCGCTCTTCGTGAGGAACAATTTCGACGGCTTGATGTCCCGATGCACGAGGCCATGCTCATGAGCGTGCTGCAAGCCGAGCGCCGCTTGCCGAATCACCTTGCAAGCGTCTCGCACCGAAAGCACGCCACGCTCTTTGACCAACACCGACAGGTCCGAGCCCTCGATGTACTCCATGACGAGGTAATGCGTGCCGTTCCATTCGTCCGCGTTCGTCGCCTTGATGATGTGTGGATGATCGAGCTTGCCGACTGCCTTCATCTCCCGCTCGAAGCGGGACAACGCGGCGGCGTTCGACGCGAATCCCGGCGGCAAGACCTTCAACGCAAACGTCTTGTCGAGCTTCGTGTGTCGAGCCTCATAGACGGCTCCCATGCCCCCTGACCCAGCTTGCGGACCAGCAGGTACGGGCCCAGCTTTGAGCCGACCGTCACAACACCGGACTTCGCCCGACTCGTCTGCGACGCTTCGTCTCCCGACTCGGACAGCGTCTTCTGAATGTTGGTGTGATCGTCAGTCTCGGCAAACGACGGCACGACCGGTGATGACGGCGAATCAGTCACGGCAGCCGACGGACTCTTCGAGTCTGGTGTCGGCAGGTCATTAGGCTCCGTCATCAATTCACCTCGCCGCTTCGTTCGCATCCAGGTTTGCACATAATGCGTCAGCCAGATGAACAGCGAGCCCTCAGGCAGCGACACCGAAACCGCGATTGTTCAAGGCGTAGCCGCACTCGCCACAGCCTGTTGAAAAACGTGGGGCACGTTTCCAACGTGCCCAATTTCTTCGGAGAATGAGCACGATGAAATCGTGCTCCACGACTTTTTCAACAGGCTCGCCAGAGTGCGGGGAGCCCGCGTTCTGGCGAACGCGGCTACGGATTGTTGCTCGACAGCGATGACGCGACATCGCCGGAAACCAAATGTGGCTGCGGCACGGCCGAGTCGATTTTGATCGACGACTTCTTCACTCCCTTGATGAGCACCGTGCCCAGCGATCCTCCCAGAAGTGCGGGCAGGAAAATGATGTCGCCGGCCACCGCGACGGCAATGATCGCCGCCATCAGCCAGCCGAAGCGGCTGATGAGCACCAAATCGGCGGGATAGAGCATCAACATCCCCAGAGCGAGGACCGCGCTGGTTTCCCAGATCGCGGGGCCGCTGTGTCCCACCGCCAGCGCGATCGAATCTTCACGAGTCTTTCCGTCTGCAATTCCTTTGCGGAACCACGTCAGCTTATGCAGCGTACCGTCCACGCCGATGCCCATTGCGATGGAGGCCGTCATCATCGTGCCAATGTCGATGGCCACGCCGCAGTACGAAATCAAACCGAAGATTTGCCCGATGGGATAAACGTTCGGCAGCATCGTGAGGAACCCCGCCCAGACATTGCGCACGGCGAAGATCATCACAATCATGATCGACAGATACGCGAGACCAAAGCTGTTGATCTGGCTGTCCAGCAGAGCCTGTTGCGTGTGCAGAAAGACTGGCACCATCCCGGTCACGATGTGATGGGTGCCGTCGTGCGGATTCAACACCGACTGAGCCATCCCATGAATCTCTTCGATCAATCCCGCGAAGTCGGCGTCGGACATGACGAGGCATTGCGCCGTGATGCGCCACAGTTCGTCGCCCGCCTGATTCAACTGAGCATCCCCAGGACGAAGTAGATCGTGAGGCTTGTCCGCCACCACGAAGAACAGCTTCGTGCCGGTGACATCTCCCTCTTTGATGCGACGTTCGGTCTCTTTGGCTTTGCGGTTGTAGCCAATCTTCGCCAGCGCACCGGACTCTTCCGCTGGCCTTGCCGTGACCGCGCTGAAGTCGGGCAGGGCGATCGCGCCGCTGATCTCCGGATGCTTTCGCATTCGGTTTTCGATGTCCCGCACCAGTTCCATGCGTTCGAGGAAATTCCGCTGCTCCTGCGAAGCCGCGTCGAACCGCACGATGACATCGACCGGCACAATGCCGGCGAGATTCTCCTCCACGAAGTTGTAGTCCTGCACGACGGGCGCGTCGGCGGGAAAAAAACGAATGGCCTTCATCTCGGTTCGGAACCATCTCAATCCGATGACGCAGACGATCGTGGCCAGCGTATAGCCCCAGACGATCCAGTGCCGTTCGCGGCAGCACCAGCGGCCGAAGTTCTCCCACTTGGTGGCATCCACGTCCGAGGATTTGGGGGGCTTGAACGGAACCAGTTGAATCAACGTCGGCAGCAGATAGAGCACCGCACCGACTCCGATCACCGAACCGACTGCCGAGTAAATTCCAAAATCGCGAGCCGGCGTCAGGCTGCTGCTCAACAGCGACAGCAAGCCGATCGCCGTCGTCACCGTGGCGAACAGACAGGGCGGGCCGGCCATCTTCGAGGCTTCGATCGCTGCGTTCCCAAGGTTGTGGTACGCGGAATGACGCCAATAGTGCGCGACGTGAATCGCGCCCGACATGACCACGACCAGCAGGAACGTCGGCATCAGCACCATGACCATATTCATGCTGCCGCCAGTTGCCGGGATCAACGCGATCGTGACGAACACCGTGAAGTACGACACAAACAACACCAAGAGTGTCAGCTTGAGACTGCGGAGCATCGTGAACGCGACCAATACACCGACCAGCGCCGACATCCCAATGACCGACTTTTTCCAAAACTGAATGCCCGGGACTCCACGGTTCCAGAGAGCCGACAACACACCGTCATTGAGCGCCGTGGTGGCGACGGGGCGGCCGCCCAAATGCAGTTGCTCATTGGGAACGCCCACCTCAATGGCGGCTTGGCGGATGAGTTTCACCACCGTCGCCATGTCGGCCGCGCCCGCTTCGCTCAGGACCACCGAGAGCGCCACCGGCGAACCGAGCGATTGAAAACAATCCTCAACCTGCGGCAATCCTTCGGGTGTCTCTGATGTTGGGCTCCCTTTCAAACTCAGCGCCAGATCGCGCAGCTTCGAGTGGTCGGTGCCGATCCACTTTCCCTTCCAGCGAAGTTGAAAATCGTGCAACGGCACCGGATCGAACTCAACCGCCGGAGAATCCGTCGACGCAGCCTCCGCAACGACGGACGACGATTCTTCCATCGCTTCGAAATCCCGCGCGGCCGGGAGCACTTGCAGATCGACACCCAGTTGAGCTTTCGCTTTCGCCAGCAACTCGCGCGTCACTTCCTTGGATCGCTGCCGACCTGACGCTGTCAGTCGAATCTTGATCGCCCCGGTGCCGACCAGCACTCCCTCCAACCGTCGAATGGCCTCATCTCGTGGAACGTCGTGCTCGACCATGCGGCTGACCACCGACATCGGCGTCACGACACGAGCCACCTGTTTCAGACCACCACGACGAAATCCATTCTCGTCGAGCTTCCCACCCAACCGATCGGCCAACAGATCGATACGCGGATCTCGCAGCGTGCTGTCATCCCAGACGACGAAAATGCTGTCTCCCGAATCCAAACTGAACTGCTTCATCGACCACTTCAACGTCACCGAGTTCGGATCGTCCGCTGGCAACCAGTGATCGATGTCATTTTCCATCCGCATGTGACGCAGCGACCAGACACAGAGCGGCGTGATGAAGATGGCGCCCAGGATCATCCACAGCGAGAGACTGTTTCCCCACCGATCGCGCTTCTCAAGAAAATGGCTCATGGAATTGACCGTCCGTGCTGGGCCGCGAATGAGGGGATGTGCCGACGACGCTCGAAGTGCTTCCGTGTGCTTCAGCGTGAGATCGCGAAATGGCCCGTCGATCGGCTGGTCGTGGCGATTCACAAGCGGCGGGTTCTAACAGGATCGGCTCAACCCCGTGAAGTGCGTGTGGATTGCAGGCCACGGCTGGCTCCGACATTGCCCCGCGGACACGAATGGATTCTGATGTTGGTCCATCGGGGTGGACTCGGCGTTCTGGAAGTGAGGTTGCGATGTTGTACCTTGAGACGTCTGTGGATCTGGTGATGCGGCGGTTGAGCATTGGCGATGCGTCGGCTGCGTCCGAGGTCTTTAATCGTTACTCGGGACAGTTGATTCAACTGGCTCAACAGCGGCTCAATTGGCGACTGCGGCGCAAGCTGGACCCGGAGGATGTCGTGCAGTCGGCATTTCAAAGTTTCTTTCGGCTGCATTCTGAGCAAGAGACACATTTCGAGAATTGGGCGGCGTTGTGGGGTCTGCTGTCGCTGATCACGCTCCGCAAGTGCGGTCGCAAGCTGGAATACTTCAAGGCCGCCTGCCGCGACATTGATCAGGAGAATTCCACGCGCTTGAACGCACGCATGCTCGAAGACTCGCGCGGAGATTGGGAGGCTGTCGCGAACGACCCGACTCCCGAACAGGCCGCGATCCTCACGGACACGTTGCAAGTCCTGCTCGGCGAACTCGGCGAGCAAGAGCGCCGCGTCGCAACATTGTGCTTGCAGGGCTATCCAGTGCCCGAGATCAGCGCCCAAATCGGCCGCAGCGAACGGACTGTCCAACGCATCCTGGAGCGACTCGAAGCCGATCTTTCTCTGCGCTGTAGTGCCCCCGACGATCCCATCGGCTAAATGACCGTGCGTGATTCGTGTCAATCGACCCCAAACCAGTGGGATGCAATGCTGGAGGGACGTTTTGCGCTTTGAATTTGGGGATCTCTGCGCTCTTCGCTTCTCTGCGGTAAAAGCCCATTTCATTCACCGCAGAGAAGCGAAGAGCGCAGAGATTCGTTCTCGATTCATCATTCAATCAGCAACGAAAATCATCGACACGAATCCCGCACGGTCATTTAGAGCCTGTGAACGAGCTGACGCCGCCCCGCACGCCGGGATATCTCACGCATCAGCGGAGTCCCTCGACATCGCGGACTTCTTGCGGACGATGTCCCAGTGCGCCTGGATGACGTCGGCGGCTTCTTCGGCGGTGGGCTTGTCGGAAAGGAACAGCTTGACCCCCTTCTCCGCGGCCTTTTGCTGAGCCTTGGCCTGCTTGGGGTCGTAGAAGTCGGTGGAGTTGACGTCGCGGTCCTGGCCGATCAGGCGGTAGAGCATCGTGCCGACTTTCAGCAGGCCGCCCGGTTCGAGCAGCGTTTCGCCAGTGATGCGCTCATTGTCGATGAACGTGCCCGTTTCGGAGTTGAGGTCATTGACCAGAATTCCCAGTGGTGTCGGCTTGAGCGTGCAGTGCTGCGGTGCGATCCCTTCGCCCTGCTGTTTGAGCTGGCAAGGTCGGGCACTGCCCAGCGTAATTTCATGATCGGGCAGCATCAGCTTCTTCCCCTTGAGCTGTCCCGACAGGATGCGGAGAACTCGCAACGAACTGGCGAGCGCGGCGCGCGACAGCGGCGCGCCGATGATCGACAGCGCACCGATTTGTCGCTTGTCGCACTTGGGGCAGGTGCGGGCTTTTTCGAGATCGTTCGAGAAGAGTTTGTAATACGTCCCGCAGAACTGGCATTTGACCGACAGGAACCGCATGGGGTCGTCGAGCGCATTGGCATTCGCGGCGTCGCTCAGCTTGACGAGCATGTCGTGCATGGCACGTTCGGGGACTTGCACCGTCGCCTGGCATTGCGAGCAAGTCACCAGCTTGCCGCGATTTTCGAGCTTCTCTTTCATGCGGTGGCCGCACCGGCAAGGGAAGCGAATCTCCCCTTTTTCCTTCCCCTCGCGTTCGTCCGCCTGACGATCCCAAACGGCGTCGGCGACTTCGCGAATGGTGGTGACGAGGGTTCCCGGCAGGCACGGTTTGAGGATGTAGCCATCCGCGCCAAGTTTGGCCGCCAGATTCTGTGCCGCCTCTAACTCGATCTCAGAGTAGACCACGACTGGCAGAAACCGGTCTTGCTTCTTGAGCCGCTCGCAAATTTCAAAACCGCTCTCGCCCGGCAGGATCAGTTTCAGCAGCACGAGGTCGGGCCGATCCATCGAGAGGCTGCCGTGGACTTGCCCGCCGTCCTTGAAGACTTTGGCCTCCAGCCCGGACTTCTCCAGCGTGGCTTTCGTCTCGCGAGCGGATTCGGCATCGTCGTCCACGACCATGACGTAACGAATGGCAGCGCGCTGCCCGCCGAGTTCGCCAGATCGAAAGTTGTCGCGTGACATGCCGCACCGTGAAGAAAAAAATCTGGCTGCTCGGCCCAGAACAGGGCCGCCACGCAAAACCGCAGGAGTATGCCGCTGCTGCGTGAGACCGGCAATCGGGGCCGTCGGGTTTCGGTGATGTCCCAATCAAAACGTAGAACGGACGCCGACGTCCGTTCGGTCGTAGGCGTCCGAACTACTCAAACCGCTGACCGGGTTGGATCGGATAGCCGCGCAGAAACTCGGCCGCCGACATCGGGCGCTTCCCCTCCGGCTGGAGCGATTCTAGTTCGATCGCATCCCGGCCCGCTTTGATCAGCAACCGCCCCGGAGCAGACGGCAACACACTGCCGCTGGGTGCGGAACGGTCATCCGTCACGACGCTCGCACGCGGGAGGATGACTCGCAAAGGCGAGCCGTCCGGTCGCTGCCAAAACGAAAAAGTTTTCGGCCACGGCTGCATGGCTCGGACATGACAGGCGATCTCGGAGGCGGTCTGCGTCCAGACGATCTGCCCGTCCGCTTTGCTCAGCCGCCGAGCATACGTCGATTGCAAATGCTCTTGCGGCTGAGGTGTCGCGGTCCCGGAATCGAGTTGCTCGACAACGCGCAGCAGCACCGGCACCGCGAACGTCGCGAGCCGCTCTTCCAAATCGCCCGATGTTTCGCTCGGCCCGATTGGAGTCCGTTCAATTGCCAGCACCGGACCCGCGTCGAGTTCCCGCACGATCTGGAAAATCGTGATTCCGGTCTCCGCTTCGCCGAGCCACACCGCATGTTGAATCGGCGACGCACCGCGATACTTCGGCAGGATCGACGCATGCACGTTGATCGCGCCCAGACGCGGAATGCCCAGCAGCTTGTTCGACAGGATTTGTCCGTAAGCGGCGACGACGAACAGATCGGCTTGCCAGCTTGCGAGCACCTCCAACGATTCGGGAGCGCTGGCCTTCTCCGGCTGAAACACCGGCAGCTCGCGAGCGACCGCCAACTCCTTCAGCGGATTGCGATGCTGATGATGCCCGGCTCCCGTCTTATCCGGCTGCGTCACCAAGCCGACGAGCGTGTGCCGCGAATCGAGCAATCCCTGAAACGTCGGCAGCGCGAACGATCCGGTTCCAAGCATCGCGATCCGCAACGTCACAGGAAACTCCTCGCTTGTAGTGACCCCATTCATGGGGTCGATCCCACCTTGTAGTGACCCCATTCATGGGGTCGAACCCGCGACACTGACTCGATCACCAGACCCGATAAATCGGGTCACTACGAGCGATCGCACGCCGTCGTGTTACTTGGCCACCAAGCCTTTTTCCAACGCCTTGAGCTGTCGCTTGATCTCGTCGTCGGCGGGGAATTGCCCGGACGATTGCTGCTTCCGAAATTCGGATTCGAAGCCCAACAGCTTAAGGTCCAGCTTCAACCGTTCCTCCGGATCGAGTCGATCGACGAACAGGACGCCGTCGAGATGATCAGTCTCGTGCTGCACGACGCGCGCGGGGAGTTCATCCAACTCCATCTCGAAGCCTTCGCCGTCGAGATCGTAGGCTTCGACCACGATCTCCTCGGCCCGTTCGATGTTGGCATACAAGCCGGGCAGGCTGAGGCAACCCTCTTCGCCCGTCGTGGCACCCTTGCGGCGGCGGATGCGCGGGTTGATGAAGACGAATTCCTCATCCTGCTGCTCCGGATCGGCGGTCACGTTGACCACGAAAAACCGGAACGGCAATCCGACCTGATTGGCTGCCAAGCCGATCCCTTTGGCGGAATACATCAAGTCGAACATCTCGCGCACGGTGGAGCGAAGTTCTTCGTTGATCGACTGGATCGGCTTCGACTTCCAGCGCAACACGGGATGACCATACTGCACAATCTGCATGAGGCGGCTCGGCGAAGCGGTGTGATAAACGTGATTGGTGTGAACTACGGCGGGGGATTATAGCCGTTGCGGAAAGCCGGTCGAGCAGCGGCTGCTCAAGAGACACGACTGGCTAGAAGTTCGAACGGAGTTGAGTTTGCTGTCATGGGTGGCACGCCCCTGACCATCGGGAAGGGCGTGGTTTTCAGAGTTGATCGCGTTTCCCACGCCCTTCCCGATGGTCAGGGGCGTGCCACCCAAATCCACAAATTGGCCAGCCGTGGCTCAGGGTGAATCGCCGACCGGCAGCAGCACGGAGAACGTCGTCCCGTTGGAGGACGTCTCGGTCAGTTCGATTCGGCCATCGCCCCGCTCCAGGATCAGTTTGCAGACGAACAACCCCAACCCGGTCCCTGTTTCTTTCGTGGTGAAGTACGGTTGGAAGAGTCGGGTCTGATCGGCCTCGGCGATGCCGTGGCCGTTGTCTCGAATGGACACGCGCAGCCCGGCGGCATCGCGCTGCGTCGCGATTTCGATCGTCCCCCCCTCGGCGGTCGCGTCCATCGCATTGAGGATCAGATTGAGGAAGACTTGCACCAACTGGTCGCGGACGGCGTTGAGCTTGGGCAGGTTCTCGGCATAGTGCGTCACGATCTGCTTGTTCTTGCGGCGCTTGTAGTACTTGGCGATGTTCAGCGCGGCGTCGAGGACTTCCTGCACATCGCACTGGCTCCGTTTGAGCGTGGCGGGGCGGCTGAAGTCGATCAGCTCCCGCAGCGTCCGCTGGATGCGGCGGAGTTGGTCATCGACCATCTGATAACGTTCGCGCGTGTAATCATCGACGTCGCGGCGGTTCAACAATTGGATCACCGAGCTAATCCCGGCCAATGGATTGCCGACCTCATGCGCGATCCCTGCCGCCAGTAATCCGAACGCGGCCTGCTTCTCCTGCTGCACGACCAACGCCTGAGATTCGCGCAGATCGCGGGTACGGTCCTCGATCCGCTGTTCCAGCTCGCGTTGATGCTTCTGCAATTCCTGATTGAGGAACGACAGTCGCCGACCCGCCGATTGCAGCAACCCCGCCAAGGAGGTGCTGGCCCATGTCATCCAACCCAGCCAGACCAGCATCAACAGCACGCGCGTCGAATTGTCCGAAGACTCCGGCGAAGTCGCGAACGCCAGCACCGAGTAACTCAGCGCGTGCAGGCCGAACGTCGAATACGTGATCCATTGCGAATACCGAAACGCGCACACCAGCAGCGACAGGAAGTAGTAAAACCGAAACGGACTTTCCAAACCGGCGTCGAAATGACACAGCAGTCCGATGAACAACGCCTCCATCACCGAGATCGCCGCCGGCACACGGCTGAGAAACACTCGGCCGCGCAGACTGAAATACGTGTCGGCGATCGCGTACCCGGCCCCTAGCGTCAGGATGCCGTTCAAGACTTGCTGATTCGACAACCACTCCGGCAACGCCGAGTGCGGTCGGCCGGCATCGCGCCCCAGGAAATTCACCAGCGCATAACCGAACGCCAAACCAAACCACCGAATGCGAACCGTGATGGCTTCGGCCGAAAGTTCAAAGCTGACTTCATCGCGTGGAGGAGTGGTGGTCACGGCAATCGGCTACGGGTTTCGCAGGTGTTGCACCCACGCGGGGGGAACATTGACGAACACCCAACTGCGGTCAACGCGGTACTTCGACAGATAACCGTTGGCAATCGTGTCGAGTTCGGTCAATCGCGTCTTCTCGCTCGCGTTGGCCACGAGCTTCCGCATCGGGCGGACATACATGTATTCGAAGTAGCTCAGCGTGCCGCCGGGAGCCAGCAGTTTGAAGTACGTCTCGAAGATCGAACGGACCAACTCGGCGGGAAAGTTGTTGAGCGGCAGGCCGCTGATGATGATGTCGTAAGGCTCCGTCGCCGCGAATTCCTGGATCGGGCAGACATGCACGGCCGAACGATCGGCTGCCGCGCGGTAATGCGGGTCGGACACAAATCGGTCGCGCAGCAAGCCGGCGAACGTCTCGTTGAGTTCAACCAGATCGAAGCGATCCTCCGGCCGCAACTGGCGGACGATGCGTTGCGTGACGGCTCCGGTGCCGGGACCGATTTCCAGAATGCGGCCGGGCCGGTCGCGGCGAGCCATTGGGCCGGTCATCGCTCGCGCGAGAAACCGGCTGCTGGGGGCAATCGCGCCGGTCGTCTCGAAGCGCTCTCGGAACTGCCGCAAGAATTCCCAATGATCTTTGAAGAACTGAGTCATGCGCGACTTTGTAGCGGCGTCTCGAACGATTTCCCAAGCCAGCGGTTTCGTGTGGCGGAGACTCCGGCCATAATCCTCGCGACAGAAGATTGGGGTCGGGTGTTCAAATTTCAAAATTGCCTTGGCAA
>CAMDPX010000277.1 GCA_945905295.1 Planctomyces sp. SH-PL62
CCTTCCAACGTCTCGAAATTCATCTGCCCAAAAAACACGGAGTCAAACTCACGACCCAAGGCAACCACCGCTGAGATTGCTCACAACGATCGCTGGCCCGGTTTTTTGGATTCGTTTTTGGGGTTCCTGTAAAACGACAGTCCCCAAGCGGGGTGGCGTTTGTGCCATTGGACGTGGAGATGCCGACCGTGGCCAAGCAGCGAGAACAACCAACCATTCCGGCGTCAGCACCGTCGGTGGGCATCCCCGGTCAACCAGGCTGGCAACCGGTCCCAGGCGTGAAACTGCTCCGCACGCTCGAAGGGCACAAGAGCGCGGTATTAAGCGTTGCGTTTTCTGCGCAGGGCGGTCGGGTGGCCAGCGGGAGTGCGGACCAATCGGCCAAGCTGTGGGAGACAGATAGCGGCGAGCTGCTCCTCTCGCATGAAGGATACCAGGGTGCGATCTTGAGCGTTGCGTTTTCTGCGCAGGGCGGGCGGCTGGCAAGCGGGAGTGCGGACGAATCGGTCAAGCTGTGGGAGGCGGAAAGCGGCAACCTGCTCCGCAGGCTCGAAGGGCACAAGGACTCGGTCTTGAGCGTGGTGTTTGATGTGCAGGGCAATCGGCTGGCAAGTGGGAGTCATGACGACACAGTCAAGCTGTGGGAGGCGGAAAGCGGAAATCTACTCCGCACGCTTGCAGGGCACACAAACTCGGTCGTGAGCGTAGCGTTTGATGCGCAGGGCGGTCGGCTGGCCAGCGGGAGTCGTGATAAAACCGTTAGGCTGTGGGAGGCGGAAAGCGGAAAGCTGCTCCGCACGCTCAAGCAGTACAATGCCACTGTCTGGAGCGTGGCGTTTGATGCGCAGGGTAATCGGCTGGCCGGAGGGAGCTCTGACGCTACGGTCAACCTGTGGGAGGCGGAAAGCGGCAAGCTACTCCGCACGCTCGAAGGGCACACCGGTAGTGTCGATGCCATCGCCTTCTCTTCGGACTGGCGGTTACTTGCCTCCAAGAGTCGTGATGGAACCATCCGCGTCTGGAGTTGCGAGACCTGGGAAACGCTCGCGGTCATCCCAGAGCCAACAGAACCTAACAATTGGATCCCCGCACTCGCCTTCCATCCCAAGTTGCCGTTGTTGGCCACTGCGGGCTCAGAACCGGACGCACCGAAGGGCAAACGATCCCGGCTGATCCACCTCTGGGAGTTGGACGTCGACCTGCTACTGGGCCGGCAAGTTGCGGCCCCGACGGTCCACTATCTCAACGCTAAAGTGGTGTTGGTCGGCGACACCGGGGTCGGCAAGTCGGGACTCAGTTTGGTGCTGAACGGCAAGCCGTTTGAAGCCACGGAATCGACGCCAGGACGGCACGTCTGGACGTTCGACTTGCGCGAGGTGGCCGTGGACGGCAATCTCAAGCAGACTCGTGAAACGCTACTGTGGGATCTGGCTGGGCAACCGGGATATCGCGTGATTCATCAGTTGCACTTAAACGAAGTGTCGGTCGCGCTGGTCGTCTTCGACGCGCGGAGCGAGACCGACCCACTTGCCGGCGTACGACACTGGGAGCGCGCCCTGCGCCTCGCCCATCAACGGCAAGGCGCGCAATCGGTCCCCATGAAGAAGTTCCTCGTCTCCGCCCGCTCGGATCGAGGCACGGTGTCGGTCAGCAAAGAGCGGCTCGAAAGCGTCATCAAGGAATTCGGTTTCGACGGCTACTTTGAAACCAGTGCCAAGGAAGGCTGGCAGATGCAGGAATTGCGGGCGGCGATCGAGACCGCCATTCCGTGGGACGAACTGCCGGTCGTTACGTCCGAGGAACTCTTCGCACGCATCAAGGCGTTCCTGCTCAAGCTCAAGGAGACGGGCCGGTTGCTCGCGCCGGCCAGTCAGCTTTACGACGAGTTCGCGCGCGAGCACGCTGACCTGGCTGCGGCGCACGCGAATCTGCCAGCACAGTTCGAAACGTGCATCGGGCGCTTGGAGAATCGCGACCTGATCCGCCGGCTGAGCTTCGGTGGTTACGTCCTGCTCCAGCCGGAACTGCTCGATGCCTACGCTTCGGCGATGGTCAACGCGGCGAAGAACGAGCCGGACGGCCTGGGTTCGATCGCCGAAGACGCCGCTCTGGCCGGGCAATTCTTTGTCCCCACCGAGCAGAAGGTCGGTGAGCGCGGGCAGGAGCAGTTGCTCTTGAACGCGACGGTGGAGGAGCTAGCGCGGCATGATCTCGCTCTGCGAGAGACTGCCTCCGATGGCCGCTATCTCGTCTTTCCGTCGCAGTTCAACCGCGACTACGAAGACGCGCCGGAGCCGCCGGGGAAGGCGGTGGCGGTGACGTTCGACGGCCCGGTGCAGAGTCTCTACTCGACGCTGGCTGTGCGGCTTGGCCATAGCGGACTGTTCACGACCGGCCGCGCTGAGATGTGGCGCAACGCGGCGGTCTTCACCGCGAAGGCGGGGGGCAAATGCGGCTTGTATCTGCACGAGTTCGCCGAGGCTCGCGGGCGGCTCGTGATCTTTTACGACCAGCACGAGGGCCAAGCACCGAGCGACGAGACGCGGTTTCATTTCGAGGAGTTCGTGCTGGCCCACGCTCAGCACCGGTCGCTGGAGGGGACCGTCGAACTGGTGCGGTTTTTTGTCTGTCCGAAATGTGGCACTCCCGTCCCTGACGCCTATGTGAAAATGCTGCGGGAGCAGAAGCAGAATGAGTTCCAATGTATTTGTCCGGGCAAGGGGATCGTCGCTTTGACCGAGCCGAAGGAGCGGCTGCACTTCCCGTCGAAGGTCGCGGTGATGGAGCAATCCGCCGACCGCCAGCGTGACTTCGACGTGTTCGTCGAATCGGCGCGTGGCGAGACGAGCACGCCGAGCTTTAAGGCTTGGGCGGGTGGCGAGCGTGTGACGCTCGCGATCGTGTTCACCGACGTCGTTGGATCGACCGCGCTGGGGCACGAGGTCGGTGACGCCGAGATGAACGACGTCCGCCGGGCTCACTTTGCCCAAGGCCAGAAACTGCTGGACCAACACCACGGACGCGAGATCAAAACCATCGGCGACAGCTTCATGGTGGCCTTCAAGAGCGTGGAAGAGGCGCTGGACTTTGCGCTGGCCCTGCAATCGAAACCGGGCCACCCGAAGATTCAAGTCCGCGCCGGCATTCACGTCGGCGCGATGCAAGTGGAAGGGAACGATGTCTTCGGCGGCACGGTGAACTTCGCCGCTCGCGTCGTGGGAGCGATCAAGGATGCTGAAATCTGGCTCAGCGAACGAGCGAAAGAGGACATCGACGCTCTGAAGGCCAGTCGCCACAGTGGCCTGAAATGGCAACAGCAAAACGCGGTCGTGATGAAAGGCTTTCCGGGAGCGCGCACACTCTGGGCGCTCCGCGATTCGGCTTCTCCGATCAAACAGCGACAAGCAACTTCGTTTGACGTGTTCCTCAGCCACAACAGCCAAGACAAACCGACGGTTCGCGTGTTAAGGGACAGGCTCGTCGAACTTCAGCTCAAGGTGTGGTTCGATGAGGATGAACTCCGGCCGGGAATTCCGTGGCAAAAGTTGTTGGAAGAGGGGATCAAGAATTCGGCAAGCGTCGCGGTCCTCGTTGGTCAGGATGGACTTGGACCTTGGGAAGATGAAGAGATGCAAGGAGCGCTCTCGCTGGCCGTGAAGAACAAGCGGCCGGTGATTCCCGTCCTCATGCCGGGTGCATCGGCTCAGCCCGATTTGCCGATGTTTCTCGGCAATCGAACGTGGGTTGATCTGCGAAACGGATTCGACAAGGGGGGACTCGACAAACTGGTGTGGGGCATCACGGGGAAGAAAGCGGAATCGAATACAGAAGCAATTCCTTTGACGGGAATCGCCAAGCTGAAGGCAGATGTCGATGCCGCTGGATTGGGAAGAGGCCATGCGCTTTCGGTGACCGGCAAGTCTCTTTCTCAGGTGTGCGACCAGAACGACTGGAAGTACCTCGAACTCCATGATCCCTACCGTTGGGAAGTGTTGGATTCCGCGATGTCGATTGCCGATTCAAGTCTCTACAAAGCCATTCACGAAGTCGGCGGAACGGCCAGTGAGTTCGCCATCATCGGCGCGACTGTCGTTGTGATGGCGCTTCCGAACATTTTGAGGCACGACTCCGAAGTCTCGGTACAATTCGTCCGTGAACTCTGTGAGGCTGTTTTCCGAGAGACAAAGACTGCGGTGCTATTCGACGACGTCGCCGCCGATTTGATGCTTGCCAAAGCGTGCCGACTCGATCACGCCGGTGTGGAAGCAATTTTGCGTGACGCGCTTGATCGCGGCTAAGTGAGCGGCGGCTACGACGCCTCGCGGAGGACGGACTCGCCGTCGAGAAATGCCGGCGGGTTCTTCGCACAGTCGCTCACAAACCGTTTGACGGAATCGGGCAGTGTGGCGAGTTCCTCTGCGTGGCCATCGACGAAGCCGTTGATCCACATCTGCTTGACGCGGGGATTGCGGCTTGGATTTCTCAACCAGCGAATGAACTCCTGCTGGCCGATCATGCTGGGAATCAGATGCGTTCCCTCAAGCCGCAACGCGACGCGAGCCGGTTTCGCGAGCACCTCATCACGTTCCCACTTTTCGACGTACCAGCCGTAGAGGGTTCCGATAACATCCATGACTGAATCCTTCTCGCTACCGTTCCGAGTCCGTTCACGCTCCATCGACGGCGGGATTGTTCAAATCGTGTTGGTAACGGTCAAGCAAAAGCCGGAGATCGTCCACGGCTGGTTAGAAGTTCGAATTGAGTTGAGTTTGCTGGCGTGGGTGGCACGTCCCTGACCATCGGGAAGGGCGTGGGAATGTTGATCAACTCTGAAAACCACGCCCTTCCCGATGGTCAGGACGTGCCACCCAAATTCACAAATTGGCCAGCCGTGGGAGATCGCCAACAGCGTTGTCAGATCGAGCGCGATCATGTTTCGGCTGTGTTGACGATCAAACCGCGCGGTCTCTCATATCTCACGACCATGAAGGGAACCGACGCCGAGATGGCACAACCGATCGACATCCTGGTTCAGGCGGTGAGCCTCGCCAAAGTTTACAACGGCAAGACGCCGGTCACGGCGCTGTGCGATGTCTCTTTCACGCTTCATCGAGGTGAGCTGGCGGCTTTGTTGGGGAAGTCGGGGTCTGGGAAATCGACGTTGCTCAATCTGCTGGCTGGGTTGGATCAGCCTTCTTCCGGGTCGCTCATGGTTGGGGGCCAGCCGCTGCACTCGTGGAACTCGGGGCAGATGGCGGCGTACCGATCCAACGTGGTGGGGGTCGTGTTTCAGTCGTACAACCTGATCATGCAACGGACGGCTTTGCAGAATGTTGAGCTGCCGCTCGTCTTCGCTGGGTGCGCTCCGGGGGTGCGGCAGCAGCGGGCGCTGGCGGCACTCGATGCGGTCGGCTTGAGTCCTCGTGCTCATCACCGGCCGACGGAACTTTCCGGCGGAGAGCAGCAGCGAGTGGCGATCGCTCGGGCTCTGATCAATCAGCCGCAGCTTTTGCTGGCGGATGAGCCGACGGGGAATCTCGACTCGGTGACGGCGGATGAGATCATGGCTCTGCTGAAGAATTACTGTCGCGAGCAGCAGACGTCCGCACTGATCGTCACGCATGATGAAGAACTCGCGCGGCGATTCGCGACGCGGATCCTCCGCATGCACGACGGACACTTGCTGGAGGACGCGGCGTGAAGTTCTCCGATCTGATTCGCTTCGCGTTTCACTCACTGACGCAGCACAAGCTGCGGTCCTCGCTCACGCTGCTGGGGGTCATTCTGGGAGCGTTTCTGGTCATCGTCACGATTTCGATCGGACAAGGAGTTCAAGAAGTCATCCCGCGCCTGATGCGTCGCAACGATCAACTGCGTCAGATTCGGGTCGATCCAAATTGGGAACGCAAGCAGCTCGTCGCTGTGGCCGAGGAAGCGCTTGTCGGCGTGATGTCCGACGAACGACGTGTTCGGCTGACGGAGGCGACAAAGCGACGCAATGCGGGGGGCAATTCCGGTGACCTGAGAGAACCGCTCAACGATCAGCGGCTGGCTGAACTGGCGGCGATTGAGCACGTGGAATCCGCCGTTCCAACGATTGCAATGAACGCCGAACTTCGGTTTCGCGATCAATCGCTCAACGTCAATTACTTCAGCACCACAACCGAGAATCGCAACCTGGCCCGCTCGTTGGTGGCGGGACGTTCGATCGCATCCAACGCGGCCGCGGAAGTCCTGATGAACGAGTCGCTGGCTTACAACCTGGGGTTTCAGAACGAAGCGGACCTCGACCAACTACTGGGGGCGAAGGTGCGGCTGAACGCGGACTTTGGCGGAGCGTACCTCGACAACATGTTGGCCTCGAAAAGCAACGGACTCATCCAGTTGTCGACCGATGACAAACAGAACGTTGAAAAAGTCATTCGATCGTTTCCCGCCGTCGCCGAACTGACCAACTTGCCTGCGGAATGTCGGAAACTGATCAAGCACATTCTCCTGGTGTCGGCCGAATCCCTTTCGTCCACGTTGTTGCAGCCGCAGCGTGCGAGCACCGGGGATTTGACCGTAGTCGGCCTCTACCGTCGCTCGACCGAAGTCGAACACCAGCTCCATGAGTACTTCGGTCATCACGAAATGGTGTTGGTTCCCGATGAGATTGCTCGTGCATTCGTGAGGCAGATACCCGGCTTCGACAAGACCGGCTACGGCCAAGTCATCATCCGGGTTGATGAAGAGCGAAATGTTCGTCCCGTCGTGGAGCAACTCCGTTCGCGCAAGTACCGAGTTCACTCGCTGGTGGAGATTGTCGAGCACCTCCAACGCCAATACGGCCTGATGCTCTGGAGCATGACGGCTCTCGGCACCGTCGCTCTGCTGATCTCGGCCCTCGGTGTTACGAACACCATGCTGATGTCGGTCCTCGAACGGACTCGCGAAATCGGGATCATGAAAGCGGTCGGTGCCAGAGACGGACAAATCCAAGCCATCTTCCTCACCGAAGGAGTTTTCGTGGGCTTCGTGGGAGCCGCCGTCGCGCTGGCCGGAGCCTGGGGCGCATCCAAGTTCGCCAACTCGTGGATTCAGCAGATCGTTTCCAAGGAAGCGAACCAACCGGTGGACGATCAACTCTTTTTGTTTCCGTGGTGGCTCATCGCGGGAATCTTCGTTGTCACCCTGACGGTCACTCTGGTCGCGGCCTGGTTGCCGGCTCGGCGTGCGGCGCGAATTCCGCCGGTCATCGCTCTCCGACACGACTAAAAATTTATCGGTGGTTTTGTTGTTGTCTTGCGTGAAACTCTGAGTTTGGAACGGCGGCCAAGTACGTAGCTCAGTCGCTCCCGCGACTGAGATTCGCGATACGCGATCAATCGCAGTGAATCACCGCATTGGGAATCGTCCAACATTCGGAATGCGAGTCGCAGGAGCGACTCGCCTACGTTCCTGCGGCTTTGCCGGTCAATCCTTGGCGACAGCATCCCGATCGCGAGCGGCGGCTTTGTCGAGCTTGGTCAGCAGTTGTTTGAGTTTATCGGGGTGCTGGTCGGCTTGGTTCTGGGACTCGGAGGGATCGTGAGCGAGATCGAAGAGTTCCATTTTGCGAGCGTTCTTGTCTTCGTGGACGATGAGCTTCCAGTCGCCGAAACGAAGTGATCGCGAACGCCCGCCAGGTGCGACGGCATACAACGGGCGAATCGGCAACTCGGTGTGATTGGTCAGCAGCGAGGCAATGTTGGTGCCGTCCCAATTGAGTTCGCGGTCCGAACGATAACCGGCGAGCGTGCAGAGTGTCGGCATCCAGTCGATGATCTGGACCGGACTGCTCACCTTGCCGGGTTTCGCTTTGCCGGGCCAGGAGACGATCGTCGGGACGCGCGTGCCCCCTTCATACAACGATCCCTTTTCGCCGCGCCACGGTTTGTTGTTGCCGGTCAGTTTGCCGTTGGGGCAGTTGTCGTCGGGATACTTGAGATCGTTGTTCTCGACCGTGCTGCCGCCGTTGTCGCTGGTGAAGACGAGCAGCGTGTTGTCGCGGCGGCCTTTCTTCTCCAACGCGGAGACGATGCGGCCGACGGCGTCATCAAGGTGCATCACGCAGGCGGCGTAGTGGCGCGGGACGTCTCCTTGGATCGAGTCGGGGACGCGACGCAGCCATTCGTCCGGTTCTTTGATCGGCAAATGGACCGCCGTGAAAGGGACGTAGAGAAAAAATGGAGTGTTGCCGCGAGACTCGATCCAGCGGACCGCTTCGGCGGCAATCAAGTCGGTGACATGGCCCGGTTCTTCGAGCAGCGTTTCATTGCGATGCCATGTCTGCGTGAAGCGACCTTCCTTGTAGCGATGATTCCACGGGCTGACTCCACCGGCCAGCGAGCCATACGAATGATCGAACCCAAAATGATTCGGTCCCTGTTCGGGCAGTGAGCCGAGATGCCATTTGCCGGTGAGGCAGGTGTCGTAGCCGACGCTCTTCAAGGCGCGTGGCAGAGTGGCGGTGTCCCACGGCAACGCCCGTTCGTTCTGCGGGTTCGTGACGTTGAACCGGCTCCAGCAGCGGCCGGTCATCAAGCCGGTCCGAGTCGGGCTGCACACCGGAGCAACGTAATGCTGCGCGAGTTCGAGCCCCTCGCGAGCCAGTCGATCGAGATGCGGAGTCGGCGCGTTGCCACCATGAAACGCGACGTCGGTCCAGCCGAGATCGTCGGCCATGATGAAGACGATGTTCGGCTTGGCGGTCTGCGGTGCGTCGGCGGCGACAAGTGCATTGAGCGGAGTCAGTAGCAGTGTCGCCAACACTAACCCGACGCGCAAGCGAGGGAGAGAGTTGGGTGGCGGCGGAGAATCGTTCGACGTATGGCCTCGCTTGCGCGTCGGGTTCGTGTGATGCATGACAAGCTCTCAAAGGTCGGTGTCTTGTAGGTTGGGACTCCGTCCCGACCGGCCGGGACGGAGTCCCAACCTACTTTAGAACTCGATGACACGATTCTCACGCGCGGAGCGTTCCGCCATGCGCACGGCGTGGACGACGTCGCGGGATTCCTGCGGGGTGATGACGCTTGGGTTCTCGCCGGCAAGGATGCACTTGAGGAAGTAATCGAGTTCCTCTTTGAGATACCCGCGCCGCAGGCCATGCACCTTGGGCCAATAGGTTGACTGTGGGAAGCTCAGGCCGTTCTTGGTCAGCAGCGTGTAGTGGCTGCCGGAGTTGTCGATGTAGATCGCTCCTTCGGTGCCGATGATTTCCATGCGGGCGTCGATCGCGAACGGGGCGTTGTCGGGCAAGCACCAGGCGTTCTCGATGATGGCGATGCAGTCGTTGTCGAAGCGGAACATCGCCCAGCCCAGATCCGCGTGTGGCAGATGCGGCCGAGTGTTCGACGTCAGAGCGTAAACGCTTTTCGGCTTGGCTCCGGTGAACCACAGCATCAGGTCGAGATCATGCACGCCGTCACCGAACAGAGCGCTGATCTTGGGGAGATGGCTTTCGGTGATCCACTTCGCGAGGTTTCGCCGAGCATGCAGGCTGACGATCTTCCCCAGCCGACCGGCCGCGATCTCTTCCTTGGCGAGCGCGTAGACCGTGTCGAAGCGGCAGACGTGTCCGACCATGAAGGCACGCTTCTCTCGCGCGGCTTGTAACTCGGCGATGATTCGGTCGCAGGACTCGACGCTGTCAGCCATCGGCTTTTCGAGGAAGACATGCTTGCCGGCTCGAATCGCCGCGAGCGTGGGCTCCAAGTGGTCGCCGACATGCGTGACGATCGACACGAGGTCGATCTCCGGGTCGGCCAGCAGCTCTCGGTAATCGGTGTAGGTCTTGGGGACGTGGTACTTGTCAGCGACCTCGCGGAGACGATCCGGACGGCGTGTGCAGATCGCGGTCAGGTCTGCTTGAGGTAACTGCTGGAGCGTGTCGACGTGATGCTCGCCGAACCAGCCGAGACCGATGACGCCACAACGGATGCGATTCATGATTGGTAACCTTTTTGGGAAGGTGCCCGACGAATGAAAGGAGACGACGAATGGGGGCCAGCATTCGTCGTCTCCTTCGATTCGTCGGGCTCATTTCACATTCGCAAACACATGATCGAGAGCGGCCTTCACATCCAAGCGTCGAAAGGTGAGCTTCGTGCCCGGATCTTCGACGGCCGTCCCGGTCTTCTGAAAGATCGCCAGCATCGCTTCGGGAAGGTTCGTGCCGTCTTTCTTCCAGTCGTAGTTCGACTTCTCGATCGCCTCGCGCAGCAACAAGACGGCTCCGCACACGATCGCGTTGGACGATGATGTCGCTGATGCCGGGACGACGAGATCGATCTTTGCGTGGCGATCGAGATAGACCTCGTCCTTGCCGGATCTCACGGCACCGATCGCGAAGCAGTTCGGCTGACAGGCCGGCCACGAGATTCCTTTCGTGAAGGCGTGATTGCCGGCGGGTGCGCTGACCCAGATGCCCAGCTCGCGGAGCCGTTTCAGTTTGTCGTCGATCTCGGTGGCGACCGGCTGGCCGTGTTCCAGATCATCGACCGGAGCGAGATTGATGGCGGTGATCCGGTACTTCTGATGATGGTCGATGACCCATTGCAGTCCGGCAGCCAGCGTCTTGCTGTCGGAGACGTTGCAATGACAGCACTCCAACGCCCGCACGACCGCCACTTGATTGTTGAACGCGACGCCGAGCTTTCCTTTGTAGTTCACTGACGAGGGAATCCCGATCGTCGATCCGTGATAGCCGCGTCCTTCGTGCTTGGGATCGTTGTCCCCATCGACGCTGTCATACGACACGAGCACCTTCGGCAACTCGCCATCGGATTGGGACCACTCCGGCATCGACAGCTTGCAACCGTCATCCAGCAGCGCGAGCGTCTGGCCTTTTCCAAACGTGAGCTTGCCGGCGTAAGCCTCCCATGCGTCGGTGACTCGCGCATGCTTGAAGGCGGGCGGATCGGCTGGCTCGGCGGAGATCGCGAAGCTTCCCGTGGTGACAACTGTCAGCAAGATGGCGAACAAATTCTTCATGATCGTTTTCAATCGCGGCGAAGCCGCAACAAGAGACATCGGTGTGAGTCCAGCGGAGGACGAGGTTCGGCCAGCGTTACGGGGTCGGGAGTCTTTTTCATGCCGCAGGTTCTCGATTGCGCTGATTTGAGCGACGTCGTGCGGCATGAAAAAGACTCCCGACCCCTTC
>CAMDPX010000278.1 GCA_945905295.1 Planctomyces sp. SH-PL62
TCGAAGCGTGTTCGCGTATAAGCGTCCAAATTGCAGGTCACTTCAAAAAAATGTCATTCGGACGCTTAAAGTGCCAAATTCAAATTAGTGTAAATGTACTGAACAGGGCTTCTTTCCGATTAAACCGACAGGCCCCTTGCCTCGGTGGATTCAGGCTTCTGCACTACGAAGCGAGCGTAGTGCAAAAGCCCGCGAGCCACTGAGGCAAGCTCAGTGGGGGGAAGGTCAGTCTTTATACGGCAGCGGATCGACGCGTCCCGCTTCGGCGAATCCTTTTCGCCGCAGTTGGCAGGAATCGCAATGACCGCACGGCCGGCCCGCCGAATCGGGGTCGTAGCAACTGGTCGTCAGACCGTAATCGACTCCCAGCGCGACGCCGCGACGAATGATCTCTGCCTTCGACAGCGAGATCAGCGGCGAGTGAATCACGAATCGGCCGGTCCGTTCGATCCCGGCTTTGGTGCCGAGCCGCGCGACCTCGGCGAACGCTTGGATGAACTCCGGCCGGCAATCGGGGTAGCCGCTGTAATCGACCGCGTTGACGCCGATAAACAGGTTGAAGGCACCGAGCACCTCGGCCCAACCAAGTGCCAGCGACAGAAAGATCGTGTTGCGTGCCGGCACGTAAGTAATCGGAATGCCGGTGGAAAGTTGAGCGTCGCTGCGGTCCTTCGGCACGTCGATGTCTGCGGTCAATGCCGAGCCGCCGAACTGCCGCAAGTCGATCTGAAACACTCGGTGCTGTTTCGCTCCGAGCGACTCGCAAACGCGCCGCGCGGCTTCCAGCTCGAACCGATGCCGCTGGCCGTAGTCGATCGACAGGGCGTAAGTTTCAAAACCTTGCTGTCGCGCGATCGCGAGCACCGTCGCGGAATCGAGCCCGCCGCTGAGAAGGACGACTGCTTTGGGAGGAATTTGGCTCATGATCTCACTGTTGTTTTCAAGCGCAGTTGCTTTCGAGTTCTTGTGGCGGCGGTATTCTTGTGGGCCAAGTGCCTGGGGAAAAGGAACGCGCCGCGCAACTTCTCCGGCCGATCTCCGTCAGCCGACCGCCGATCGCCGTGATACCGTTTTTGTCCAAACTCACCGATCGTGAAGTTCTCGCCGCGCGTGGACCGAAAGCGTCGGTCGATCCGTGGAGGCCGATCGCCTCGTTCGTCGAACCGGAGCGGCAAGCGGATGGGCGAGTGGTTGATGTGGCCACGATTTTCTTGGCCAATCGCGAATGTCCGTTCCGCTGCGTCTACTGCGATCTCTGGCAGCACACGCTGGACGAGCCGACGCCGCGCGGTGCCGTGCCACGGCAGATCGACGTCGCGTTGGATGAACTCTGCTCGCGCGAAGGGGGCGGGAGTCTTTTTCCGAGCGGCCTGTCGTCGTTGGATCGACAAGCTTGTGAGGCGGGCCGCTCGGAAAAAGACTTCCGACCCCGTCCTGCTGCTCAGGTCGTGAAGCTCTACAACAGCGGCAACTTTTTCGATGCCGCCGCAATTCCTGTGGAAGATTGGCCGGCGATCGCCGATCGCGTGCGGCGCTTCGAGCGGGTCATCGTCGAGAACCATCCGTTGTTGATCGATGATCGCTGTTTGCGGTTTCGCGATCTCCTCCTTGTGCCACGCGAAGGGGTCGGGAGTCTTTTTCCGAGCGGCCCAATGTCGTTGGATCGACAAGATTGTGAGGCGGGCCGCTCGGAAAAAGACTCCCGACCCCGTGACGTCCAACTGGAAGTCGCGATGGGATTGGAGACCATTCACCCGGAAGTCCTCGCGCGGATGAACAAGCGCATGACGCTCGGCGACTTTGAACGGGCGGCGCGGTTTCTGGTCGAGCACGACATTGCCGTCCGCGCGTTCGTGTTGCTGCGACCGCCGTTCTTGTCCGAAGCGGAGGGGGTTGATTGGTCGCTGCGGTCGATCACGTTTGCGTTCGATTGCGGAGCGACGTGCGTCTCGGTGATACCGACACGCGCTGGCAACGGGGTGATGGAGCGTTTGCAAGCGGAGGGATTCTTCTCTTCGCCGAAATTGAGTTCGCTGGAGCACGTCTTGGCGGCTGGGATGGAAATAAATCGCGGACGTGTTTTCGCGGACACGTGGGATGCGGCTCGCTTCGCCGAATGCACGACGTGTGCGGCCGAGCGGGTCGAGCGGTTGCGGCAAATGAATTTGTCGCAGACGATCCTGCCGAGAGTCGAGTGCGCGATTTGCTCGTCGTGACCCGATTGATCGGGCCGGGCGGAAGGCGACGGTGACAACTTGCTTCGACCGCATGAATGCGGTCACTACGAGCGGACGAATTCATGCTTGATGTGGACGTGGCAATTGTGGGCGGAGGCTTCGGCGGCAGTTTGCTGGCCCTGGTGCTGAGGCGAGCGGGGTTACAAGTCGCGCTCATTGACCGGGGCCGGCATCCGCGATTCGCGATTGGCGAATCATCCACTCCGATTGCGAACCTCGTGTTGAGAGACTTGTGCCGCGAGTACGACCTCCCGCGAATCGCTCCGTTGGCGAAGTACGGCACTTGGCAGGCGACGCATCCGCAACTCATCTCTGGGATCAAGCGCGGCTTTTCGTACTTTCACCACGAGGCCGGTCAGCCGTTCGTGGCGGATGCGGAGCATTCGACGGAGTTGCTCGTCGCGGCCAGCAGCAGCGATCAGCACTCAGACACGCAGTGGCTGCGGCAGGATGTCGATGGGTTCTTGTTCGGCGAAGCTCGCGCGGCGGGGGCGATTTGTTTTGAGGAGTGCGATGTTGGAGAGATTGAAGCGTCGGGCGTGGGGCACGTTTTCAACGTGCCCATGAAGCACGGGCACGTTGAAAACGTGCCCCACGAAATGCACACGCGCTTTGTCGTCGATGCGACCGGTGAAGGTGGGTTTCTCGCGAAGCAATTGAGAATTGAAAACCGGACGCACGAATTGCGGACGAACTCGCGAGCGGTGTTCGCTCACTTCGCGGACGTGACTCGCTGGAAACGCTGCATGGAATCTCGCGGCCTCGATACGGCCGAGCATCCGTTTGACTGCGATCACGCCGCGTTGCATCACGCCTTCGACGCCGGTTGGATGTGGCAACTGCGGTTCAATGACGAGACCGTCAGCGCAGGTTTCGTGCAGGACTTGAATCGAGGTGAGCGGCCAAATTTTTCGGCGAGCGAGGAATGGGATTCATGGCTTTACCGATACCCGTCCGTCGGCGAGCAATTCGCGAACGCAAAAATCGTCCGACCGGTAGGTGGGCTGCGGAGCACCGGGCGGTTGCAACGCAAGCTGGCCCGCGCGGCCGGTGCTTGGTGGGCGATGTTGCCGAACACGGCGGGGTTCATCGACGCGCTGCACAGTTCGGGGATCGCGCACACGCTTTGCGGGATCGAACGATTGGCTCGCATTTTGATTCGGTCGCTCGGCCGTGATGACTTGGAATCGCGGCTCCGCGAGTACGAACGCTGCGTCTTGGGCGAAGTCGAAATGATCGACTTGTTGGTCAGCGGTTGCTTCGCGGGGTTGGGAGACTTTCGCCGCTTTGCCGCCGCAACGATGCTCTACTTCGCGGCGGCAACGAGCTATGAGCGTGCTCGTGTCGCGAGCGTCGGCGAGTTTCAACCGGCCTTCTTATTGGCGGACGATCCGGCTTGGTTGGCGGTTGTGCGACGCATGTGTGTCCGGCTGAGCGAAGCCTCGGTCGTCGGCCAATTTGAGAGCGAGTTGGCGGAAGCGATCCGGCCGTTTAATGTGGTCGGCCTGTGTAACCCGGCGTTGCGGAACATGTATCGGCACTCGGCGCTGCCGGAGTGTGTTTGAGAGGCGTCGAGAAAAACGGTATCACGGCTGTCGGCAATCGGCTGACGGCTTTCGGCCGGAACGAACTTGGAGATCAACATGAAACGACGAAGTGTTCTCGCGTGCGTTGGCGTTTGCTTTCTCGTGGTGATGACTTTGCGTGCGGAGGATGGTCGGCCGAAGGTGACGTCTCCGCGAGCGACCTCCGGCGACTCGGCCGTCGAGCCGAATTGGGACGAGCGGTTGACGATCTCGGTCGGCAACAAGGAGGGGGATCTGATTGGCTCGAACGAGAAGGTGCTGCAAGCGGCGGTCGATGCGGTCGCGCGGCTCGGTGGCGGGACGGTCAAAGTGCTGCCGGGAACATACCGCTTGCGGAATTCGGTGTATCTCGCGTCGAAGGTGCGCATCGTCGGCAGCGGGGCGGAGTCGGTGCTCATCAAAGAGCCGAGTACGAAGACGAAGTTAAATGTTGATTCCGATTGGTACGATCAGGAAGTGACGCTGGATGACGCGAGCGGTTTTCGAGTCGGCGACGGCGTTGTGCTGCGGTGCAAGAACCCGCACAACGGCGGAGCGACGGTTCTCAAGAGGACGCTGGTGGCTCGATCGGGGAATCGCTTCAAGCTCGATAAGGCGCTGCGCGAGAATGTTTGGCAAGTCGGCGAACCGACGATCGCGACTTCCTTCCCGCTGATCAGCGGCGAGTTCGTCAGCGACTGCGTCATCGAGAACATCGCGCTCGACGGCAATCGCGAGAAGAACGATCACTTCGACGGCAATTACTCCGGCTGCATCTTCTTGCAGGACTGCCAGCGGATGACGATGCGCGGCGTCGAGGCTCGGAACAACAACGGTGACGGAATCAGTTGGCAGATCTGTCACGACGTCGTCGTCGAGAATTGTCACAGCCACGACAACGCGGACCTGGGCCTGCATCCGGGGAGCGGTTCGCAGCGACCGCTGATCCGGGGCAATCGGATCGAGCGGTGCAACATCGGCATCTTCTTCTGCTGGGGCGTGAAGTATGGCCTCGCCGAGAAGAACACGATCGAAGGCATCCGCACCGCCAGCATTTCGATCGGGCATCGCGACACGGACAACATCGTGCGCGACAACGTTATCAAGAACAGCGGTGTGGCAGGTGTGCTCTTCCGTCCGGAGCGCGGTCCGTCGTTCGCGGGGCATCGCAATCGCATCGAACGGAACGAGATCGTCAACAGCGGCGGCGACGAGGGAGTCGGCATCGACATCCAAGGCGGGACCGAGTCGATTGAGTTGATCGAGAACCGCATCGTCGAACAGCGCGGTTCGGTCAAACGCATCGGCATCCGAATGGGAGCCGAGACGAAGAACATCACGCTGACGGACAACCGCGTCGAAGGGGTCGCTCAAGTCGTCGCCGATTTGCGGCAGGGGCCAACCTCGAAGTGAAGCGCGGGTCTGACATTATTGGTGAGCCGCAAGGCGCTAGCCGCGGGTTTTGAACGAATTCAGAACCCGCGGCTAGCGCCTTGCGGCTCAATGCTTGGTTAGCGTCTTCGCGGCAGGCTCAGCGCCTCTTCTTCAGCTTCCTCGTCCATTTCGTCGTCATCGTCATCGTCGGCGTCCAACTGCTTGATGGCGGGTGATTGCACGCCGCGAACGGGTGGTTGGAATTCGCTGTCAGACGGCAGGAGTTGTGGGCGAGGACGAGTCGTCGCGGCCGGCGGTTGAAAGTCCGTCTGCTGAATCAATTCGTCGGAGTCTGGCTCGTCCATTGTCTCCAGCGATGCCGGTTCGATCTCGGAAGGCTCATCGAAGAAGGCGGCCTCGGCGGAATCGGGCAATTCTTTTTGCTCTGGAATAACGGACGCGGCTGGTTCGGGCAGTGGCTTTAGGGGAGTCACTGGTAGCTCACCAGCCGGGACTGGTTCCGGTGGAGTTGGGGCTGCGGAACCCGCCGGCCCGGAATAGGTCGCTGAACCAAGTTCGACCGGATCGGACTGGTCGGTGACGAATTCTTCCGGCTTGGTTTCGAGACGATTCGCGTCACGTCCGTGGCTGCGTGCCCAGGCGTGTCGCAAGGCTTGGACGTAGGCTTCGGGATGCGACAGGCTTTCGCCGAGATAGACGTTGTCATCTTCGAGCAGCGTCCCTTTGCGATACTTCATTTCGGTGATCGCTCGGTTGTAGCCGACGACGCTTTGGTAGTAGGCGGTCTCGGCCTGAGCGAGGCTGATTTGCGAACGGAGCAAGAGGTCTACGTTGCCTTTGCCGGCTCGATACTGCGCCTCGTAGGCTTGTACGCGACGCTCGGACGCACGGCGGCGATTGAAGTTGGTTTGAGCGGTTTGGAAGGCCGCATCCAACTGACGGAAGGCGTTGGCTAACTCGTGGCTGATTTCCAATTCTTGCGAACTGAGCGCGGCTCTGGCTTTGCAGAGTCTCAATTCGAGGTTGCGAACCTGTGCGTGAGCCGCTCGGAAACCGATCGGCATACTGAATTCAAAGCCAACGCCATAACCGGATTGGTTGCCCTCAAGCAAATTGTCATAGAAGCTGCGGGACCGGCCATTTCCCCCTGCTACCGATGGTGCATGGTCGGCAGAGCCAAACAGTTGATCGCCGAAGCCGTTCACCGCGGCACGTGTCACCAGATCAAGCCGAGGTTTTGTCAGGCTTTGAGCCGCTTCGACCTGAAACTCCAAGCTCTTGATGTTCCACTTTTGTTTGCGAAGTTCGACGCGGCGGGTGAGCGCCTCGACCAAACTGGTGCGCCAGTCCGGCAAGAATTCCGCTGTGGTCGGCTCGTCGCCGGGACGAATGACGCGACCGTCGTTGACCGGCAGGCCGAGCAATCGGCGGAAGCGGCCTTCCGAGTTGTACAAGTTCGACAACGCTTCCTCGGAGCGGGCACGCACCTCGAAGTAACTGTCGCGAGCCTGTGCTTCATCCGCCGCGCCGCCACCTTCCAGACCTTGGTCGGTCTTGGCTTTGACTTCTCGCCAAGTGTGCAGCGAACTGTTGCGGGCCGTGAGTTCGGCGTCGTACCGGCGATACGCGAGATACAACTCCCAATAGACGTCTTCCACGTCTTTGACCAGGTTCTGCGTCGCTTGTTCGAAGTCGGCAATGGCGATGTCGGTACGGATGCGTGAGATCACGACACCTTGATTGACCTGTGGAGTCGCCTGCAAGTTCGGTCGGCGGCTGATCGGACCCGCGATGCGTGTGAAGCGAGTGCCGCCGCCCGACCACAACGGCTGTCGATAGTCAAACTGCACGCCGGGAATTCCGGAGTTTTGTGTGGCACTGGCATTGTTCGTGAAGTACGACTGGAAGAGCCGAGTTCCACCGGCTCCGCCTCCGGGGGTTCCGGTGTTGAACGCTTGATACAGTACATTGTGCTGTACCGAAGCCTGTCCTCCGTTGGCGAAAATCTTCGATAAGCCCATTCGAAAGTCACCAGCAGCGGTCTCCTGCGTGTCGCCCGCTCGTATGTTGTTGAAGCTGTTGGTTTCCGAGATGTTCTTGCTGCGGCCAAACAAAAAGTTGGACGTGAACTGCGCGTCGAATTCAGCGAGCGCCGCCTCGACACCGTTCTGGCCGAAGAGAGTGCTGCTGTCTTGCAGAGCCGGATCGTAGACCGACTGCACGAAGTCCGGATTCGTCAGCAAGCGGTTGGATGTCGATAAGAACTGGCCGTTGTCCCGGATGATCTCGTTGTTAGCGAGCGCGGTATGCACCGCCTCTTCTAAACCGAGTTCCCAGACTTCCTCTTTGCGCGGCTTACGAATGCGGCGCGGTTCATCGGAGTAGCTGACTTCGTCCGCGGTCTCTTGATTGACCGCTGGGTAGTCAATGGAGGTCACCACATCCTTGTAGTGCTCCAGGTCAGCCTCGCCGATGTAGCTCAGCTTCTTTTCTGAAGTCGAGCAGCCGACGAGCAAGCCGCCGGTTAGAACCACACTGGCCCAGTTCCACGGTCGCCAAATCGTTCGCAGTGGCATGAAAACGCCCTTCCAGACGGTCAATGATCGGCCGAATCGTTAGATCCAGTATCGGCGTTGCGATCGCTACAGCTTTGGCAAGAGTTTCTGGATGTGCCGATTCTGCGAGCGCGAAAGACCTCCTCCCTGAGCCCGACCGGCAGGATTTGCGGCTATCAAGTACGAGACAGGCGAGTTGGGCGGCGTCAGCCCCCCGGTCCAACGGCGAATTCACCAGGGGGCTGACGCCGCCCCGCTCGCCGGAATGTCGCGCAATTGGCCGACGTGAAGAAACAAAAAAAGCGGAGCCGGCATGTTGCTCGGCTCCGCTGTGATCGATGGCTGCGGAAATGTCATGCTCCGCTGTGTCGCCGCGGAGTCACAGTGAACTCGTCGAACAGGAACTCCGGTTGAGTCGGGTCGGCGATGTTTTGAAAAAGCTGCGCGACGACGCGATGGAAGTGCGTCTGCCGGATCGAATAGAAGTTGTGCTTGCCGTCGCGGCGGCAGCCGATCAACCCAGCCTCGCGCAGCAAGGCCAAGTGATGGCTGACGGCCGGCTGACTCTGTTGCAGTCGTTCGCAAAGCGCCGAGACGTGCAGTTCGTCTTCCCGGTACAGATACATCAGAACGCGCAGGCGTGTTTCGTCGGAGAGCAGTTTGAACAGTTGGACCAAATCGTGTTGGAGTTGGTCGGGAAGCTGGTTGTTGTCGGCAACCGGGGGCTTTTGGCGGACAGGGCGTTCGGCAAGTTCGAGCATTTCATCCTCAGTATTTATAAAAGGTTGGCCCGCGGAGGCCGCCGGCGCTGGCGGCTGCGGAGAATCGTGTTGCGAATGGTTAGCCAAGTGGCATTCCTTTGGCCTGTTTGCCACGAACCGAGTGTGCGTCGAGAACTCGACGAACAAAGGTGGCAATCTGAGAAACGAACGACCGGGCATACGCCGAGCCGTTGGCAAATGGACTTGTAGTGATCGGGAAATGGTCGAAGATGGGAATCCTAGAGACGAGAGAACTCGGCTCTCAGGAGTAGACATTGAACTGGCGGAACCGCCACGGAAATGAGTCAGCGACAAACAAAATGTGCAGATTCACCGCGAAAACCAATTCAGAACGGGCGGGATTATGCGCGGCACCCTGTGTGTCGTCAACGATCTAAAATCGCCGATGTTCCCGCAGTTCTTAGGAGTCTTCTCGTGAATGTTTCAGAGTTTGCGAACCTGTCCGGATTACGAGCGGTCGTGACCGGCTCGACTTCCGGCATCGGCCGAGCGATCGCTTTTGAATTCGTCAAAGCGGGATCGGATGTCGTGATTCATGGGACTCACAGACGCGAAGCCGCAGAATCGGTGGCGACCGAACTGCGCTTGTTCGGATCTCGCGCCTTCGCGGTGATGGCAGATGTGGGCGAACAAGACTCGTTGCCAGCGTTCGTCGAGCGGTGTTGGACGGACCTGGGTGGCATCGACATTTGGGTGAACAACGCGGGCGTCGATCTGCTGACCGGCGACGCGGCGAAACTCGAATTTGCTGACAAGCTGCAGCGGCTCTACGAAGTCGATGTTCGCAGCACGCTGCTGCTGAGTCGCTTGGTCGGTCAGCGCATGGTCGCGGCCGGAGGGGGTGTGATCCTCAACATCGGCTGGGATCAGGCCGAGCGTGGCATGGAAGGGGACAGCGGCGAACTCTTTGCAGCGTCGAAGAGTGCGATCATGGGATTCACCCGCTCGTTGGCGGTCAGTCTCGCACCGAGTGTGCGCGTCAACTGCATCGCTCCGGGTTGGATTCGCACGAAGTGGGGCGATGGGGCGAACGAAGTCTGGCAGCAGCGCGTCCTGCGCGAGACCCCCCTGAAACGTTGGGGCACGCCAGAAGATATCGCGGCCGTCGCTCGTTTTTTGGCGAGCCGTGAGGCGAGTTATCTCACCGGTCAAGTGATCTACGTCAACGGCGGTGCGCAGCGGTGATCGGAACCATCATGCCAGCGGAACGCATCTTGTTCGTGACGGGACGATTGGCTGAAGCGTCGTTGCGCGAGTTGCTGGTAACGCTCGCTCCGAAGATGGGCTTTGAATACGACGTCGCGGTATTAGGAATCAGCGTGGCGGCGTTGATGTCGGTGGACTTCGTTGCCAGAAAACTCGACCCGCCGTCAGGGGTCGATCGCGTGTTATTGCCCGGTTGGTGTGGCGGCGATTTGGGATCTCTGGCTCAGAAGTTTGGCACTCCGTTTGAACGAGGCCCGAAGGACATGTTTGATCTTCCGGAGTATTTCGGTGGCCAGGCGAAGTCGCCGCCGGACCTCAGCCGGTACGACATCGAGATTCTGGCCGAGATCAATCACGCTCCGCGATTGAGCCACCTGGAGTTGCTCACGCAAGCTGAGAAATTTCGCCGCGACGGTGCGGACGTCATCGATCTCGGCTGCATTCCCGACGATTTCTGGCCGCAAGTCGGAGCGGCCACGCGAATGCTGCGGGCCGAAGGCTTTCGCGTCTCAATCGACAGCTTTGACCGGCGCGAAGTGGAACAGTCGGTCGCGGCCGGTGCCGAGTTGGTGTTGAGCTGCAACAGTACGAACGCCAACTGGCTGGCCACTTGCGATGCCGAGTTGGTCGTCATTCCCGATCAACCTCAGGACGGCGAGTCGTTGGCCCGAACGACCGCACTGCTTGCGGCCGCCGGCCGAAGGTTTCGCATCGATCCGATTTTGGAACCGATTGGGTTCGGATTCGCGGCCTCGTTGGCGCGGTACTTCGAGGCACGTCGTCGTTGGCCCGACGCAGAAATGATGATGGGCATCGGCAATCTGACGGAGTTGTCGGAAGTCGATAGCGCCGGTTTGAATTTCCTGTTCGCGGCGATCTGTCAGGAGCTTGGTATTCGCAGCGTGCTGACCACCGAAGTCGTCGGCTGGTGCCGTTCGGCGGTCAAAGAGTTCGATCTCGCGCGGCGGGTGATGCGGCACGCGGTGACGAACCACGTTCTGCCGAAGCATGTGAACTCGCAACTGGTGATGCTGCGCGATGTGAAGGTCCACGAAATGGGTGAGGCGGGGCTGCGCCGGCTGGCCGAACAGATCCGAGACGCCAACTTCCGGATCTTCGTCGAGCGTGGTGAGCTGCACATGATCAACCGCGACGGGCACTGGCACGGCACCGATCCGTTCGAGTTGTTTGACGAGATCACACGCACGATGCCGATCGACTCGGCACATTCTTTTTATCTGGGTTACGAATTGGCGAAGGCGACGACGGCACTGACGCTGGGCAAGCAGTACCGACAGGACGAGGCTTTGCAGTGGGGCTTCCTGACGATCCCCGAAGTCAGTGCTCACGAGCGGCGGCGCGGCCAAGAATGAAGCAGGGGAGCGGGGCGGCGTCAGCCCCCCGGTGCATTCGCCA
>CAMDPX010000279.1 GCA_945905295.1 Planctomyces sp. SH-PL62
GTTCCTCCGCCGAAGGCGGAGGAACGGCAGAGTTGGGGGGCGTTGCGACGACCTTCTCTAGCCCACCATCTGCTTCACCAACGGCACAAGGCCGTTGGGGGTCGAAAGTACAACATTCGAATTAGAAGCTGGTCTCGTTCCATCCCTGCTCCGGCCCTGCCATCTGTGCGATCATTCAAAAGATGAGTTTGCACGGATGGCAGAGCCGGAGCACGGATGGGGAGCGGCGTTTCGGTCAAAGTAAGGGGTTCCTCATGAAGTCCGATCGTTGTTCGTGTTCTCGACGTTCCATGGTTCAGTCGCTTGTCGGCGGCTCGCTGCTGTTGCCGGGGATCATCTCCGAGTTGCTCGCCGCGGACATCGCGTCGTCTGACGGGAATCCACTTGCGCCGAGAGCACCGCATTTCACGCCGCGTGCGAAGCGCGTCATCTTCATGAACATGAGCGGCGGGGCCTCGCACGTCGACTCGTTTGATTACAAGCCGAAACTCTTCGCCGATCACAACCAGCCGTACCAAGTCCCCGCGAAGATGCTCGAAGCGTTCGCTCCCAACAACCGCGTCGTCGAGAAATACTTCAAGCGCCCGCAGTGGGAATTCAAGCAGCGCGGTGAATCCGGCCTGTGGATCAGCGAGCTGTTCCCGCACATCGCTGAATGCGCCGATGACCTCTGCCTGATCCGCTCGATGCGCAACGATCATGCCGATCATTTTCAGGCGACGTTGGGGATTCACACCGGCTCGGTGACATTCGCGCGGCCGAGCATCGGTTCGTGGGTCAGTCACGGCCTGGGGACCATCAACCAAAATCTGCCGTCGTTCATCGTGCTGGCTCCGCTGACCCCGTATGCCGGAGGACAAGTCTGGGCGTCGGACTTCCTGCCGGGTTGTCATCAAGGGACACCCGTCGCGCCCGGTGCCGAGCCGATTGCGAATATCCAACGACGTCAGCCAGCCGCCGCGTTGCAGGAGCTGGAACTCGGACTGACTCAGGCATTCAACCGCCGACATCTCGCGAACCGCGAGGGGGACTCAAATCTCACCGCACGCATCAAGTCCTTCGAGACAGCCTTCGGCATGCAGTCCGCTGCGCCCGAAGCATTCGATCTCACGAAAGAAACGGACGCGACGCTGCAACTCTACGGATTGCCGCGCGGCAGCACGAAAGGCTTCGCGTGGCAATGCCTGATGGCGCGACGTCTGGCCGAGCGCGGCGTGCGATTCATCGAACTGATCGACACTGGAGCCTCGAACAACTGGGACGCTCACGGCGACATGGCGACTCACGCGCCGTTGGCCAAGAACGTCGATCAGCCGATCGCCGGACTGCTGAAAGATCTGAAGTCACGCGGCCTGCTGGACGACACGCTCGTCGTCTGGACAACCGAGTTCGGTCGCACCCCCTTCAACACGGGCAAGGACGCAAAGGGGCGCGAGCATCACGCCGAAGCCTTCACCTCGTGGATGGCCGGCGGCGGAGTCAAAGGTGGCTTCAGCTACGGCGAGAGCGACGACTACGGCTGCACGGTTGCGTCCAACGAAGTCCACATCCACGACTTTCACGCGACGATCTTGCACCTGCTCGGCCTGGATCACGAGCGGCTGACCTATCGTCACGCCGGCCGCGATTTTCGCCTGACCGATGTCGAAGGAAATGTGGTGCAAGAAATCTTCGCGTAGGCATTGAGAAGGCTTTGCGATGTTACGACTCTCGATCATTGTGGCACTCATGCTGCTCGTCGTGCCGGGATTAGCCGGCGCGGGCGAGGGAGATTCGCCGTCGTATCAGCGACACGTCGCCGCGCTGTTTGGCAAACTCGGTTGCAACGGCGGAACGTGTCATGGAGCCGTGAAAGGGCAAAACGGATTTCGGCTGTCGATGTTCAGCGCGGACCCCGCGGGGGATCACGAGCGGCTGACTCGCGACAGTCGCACGCGGCGGCTGAGCCTCATCGATCCGGACGTGAGTCTGGTGCTGCAAAAGGGGACCGGAAAGATCCCGCACGGCGGCGGCGCGAGATTCTCTGTCGGCAGTGCCGAGTACAAGATCCTGCGAGCGTGGATTGCAGCCGGAGCCATTGAGGATGACATCGCACCGTCTCGTCTGAAACGACTGAACGTCACGCCGGCCGAGCAAGTCGCTCACCCGGGTGAGACCTACCAAGTCAAAGTGGATGCCGAGTTCGCCGATGGCAGCGTCGAAGACGTGACGGCGTATTGCGTGTTTGAATCGCTCGACCGAGCTGTCGCCACGGTTGACCGTGCCGGAGTTGTCACCGGCGTTGGCGTGGGTGATGCGGGATTGATGGTGCGGTATCGCGCTCAACCTGCGGCCGCTCGCGTGCTCGTGCCACGTCCGGGGACAAACACCTTTCCCGACGTGCAGGCGAACAACTTCGTGGATGCTCAAGTCCACGCGAAGTTGCGACGGCTAAACTTGTCCCCGGCCGAGATCTGTGACGATGCAACTTTCCTGCGCCGCACCCATCTCGATGTTGTGGGCGAATTGCCGACGCCGGAAGAAGTGCGAACATTTCTTGCCGACGCTTCCTCCGGAAAGCGAACGGCGAAGATCGAAGAACTTGTGACTCGACCCGGTCATGCCGACCTCTGGACGTTGAAGTTCTGCGATCTCCTGAAGGCGGCGGACTTCGGCGTATTTGCCGACGCGCTCTCGAAGGAACACGATGCGCCGCGAATGCAGGCTTGGATTCGAGCCCGGCTCGCCGAAAACATTCCCTACGACCAGTTCGTCGAACGCATCCTGCTCGCCACCAGCCGCGAAGGTCGGACGATGGACGAGTATGTCGCCGAAGTGAATTCGCTCTTTGAAGGCTACGCACCGGGGCGGCCTGATCTCGAACTGTATGCCCGCCGCAAGACGCTCGATTTGTTCTGGCAACGCCGCGGGTCGGATGGCGTCAAAGGGACCATGCAGGTCGCCCATGCGTTTCTCGGCTTGCGGCTGGAGTGTGCTCAGTGTCACCGGCACCCGCATGACAACTGGCAGCAGGAGGATCTGCTCGACTTCGCGAATCTCTTCATGCGAGTCCGCACGGTCGGGTTCTCGGACAAGAACGAGAAGCAGTTCCCGGATGCCGCCGCGCACTTCAAGAAGATGAACGACGAAGCCAAGCAGCTCGAAGCCGACGTCAAGCAGCGCAAAGAAGGGGAAGGGAAGAAACTCGACGAGGACAGTCGCAAGGCCAAGCAAGAGGCCGACAAACTGACTTCGGAAATCGCCAAGCTCGAGAAAGCCAAAGGGGACGAGTCCGAGATCGCCAAGCAACGCGAGCTGCTCAATGCAGCGAAAGAGGTCATGGCTCAAGCCGAAAAGTACCGGCAGGAAACAGCGGCCCTCGACAAGCGTGCGAAGCTGCTGACTGAGGCGGCTCGCCGGCTGATGCAGGCGGAATGCCGTCTGCTTCCGAAAGGGGAAAACGCACGAGTCACCAGCACGCTCGGCAGTCGCGAATCGACAACGTTCCGGTTGCTCGGTGAGCCCGACCCCGTCACCGTGACTGACGATCGCGACCCGCGCGAATGGGTCATGGAGTGGATGCGAAAGCCGGACAACCCGTACTTCGCTCGCGCGATCGTGAACCGAGTTTGGGCGCACTACTTCGGCCGAGGCATCATCGACCCGCCCGACAATCTCTCGGCGTTCAACCCAGCCACACATCCGGAACTGCTGAAGGAACTCTGCGACGGCTTCGTCGTGAACAAGTACGACCTCCGCTGGCTGCACCGCACGATCTTGTCGAGCCGCACGTATCAGCAATCGAGCACGCCCGCCGAGGGTGCCGCTGCCGATCGCACGCATTTCGCGTTCTTCCCACTACGGCGTCTGTCGGCCGAGGTGTTGCTCGACGCGTTGAACACGGCGACCGGCACGACCGAGAACATGGACATGAAATATCATCACTGGCCGGAGACGATGAGCACGGTTCAAGTCCCTTTCCTGCCGCAAAACAAATTCGTGTCATTCGTGTTGGAAACCTATGGGCGCCCGCAGCGAAATGCAGCGGTGCAATGCGACTGCGAACGGGACGGCAGCGGCTCGATCTTTCACGTCCTGACACTGGCGAATCACCCGCGAGTCTGGGAAAAGATCAAAGACCCGGCCGGCCGAGCATCGAAGTTATTCAAAGCGGATGGCGACACGGGTCGCAAGATTGAAGAATTGTATCTGGCAACTGTGAGCCGCTTGCCGACGGAAACCGAACGGGACGCGTGCATCACGTTCATCGCAGGTGCCGATAGCCTGGAGAACGGCTTGCAGAATGTGCTGTGGAGCCTGATCAATACACGCGAGTTTTTGTTGCAACACTAACCGTAGCACAGGCGGCTCGCCTGTGATTTCTTGTGAGAATCGCAGCAGGCGAGCCGCCTGCTCTACGAGGAGATGATCATGAATCGTCGTGACATCCTGCGAATCGGTGGGCTGGGCCTGTGTGGGGTCGGAGCGCTCGACCTCATCCAAGCTCAAGCCGCGTCCTTGGCGAACAACGCCAAGGCCAAGCAAATGATCGTCTGCTGGTTGGGCGGAGGGCCTCCGCACACGGACATGTTTGATTTGAAGCCGGACGACACGGAGGACTATCGCGGCGTCTTCAATCCCATCGACACGAAGGTGCCTGGCTTGCAGGTCGGCGAATTGCTCCCGGAGATGGCGAAGCGGGCCGACAAGTACACGGTCATTCGCTCGGTCACGACGATGAACAAGCCGGGCGATCACGCTCAGGCTCCGCTCTACTGGCTCACCGGCAATCCGCGGCTGACGACGGGCAGCGATGAGTACCCGATGTACGGCAGCGTCGTGAATAAGCTCCGGCCCGGCCCGGTTGATCTTCCAACATTCGTGGTGCTGGATGAGATCGACGTCCACACGCACAACGCGCTGTCGCGCAACTTCCTGGGTTCGGCGCATTCGCCGTTCGTCATGCAACCGCTCAAGGACAAAGATGCCGTCACCAAGATGCTGACGCCGCAACTCGAATTGCCGGCGTTCGCCCGCAACACCGATCTGCTGAAGATGCTCGACACGCGACTGCGCCGCAATGACACGCAGGACGAAGTCATCGCCGGGCTGGATCAATACCAGCAGACCGCGTTCAACCTGCTCCGTTCGCCGAAGCTGCGGCAGGCACTCGACATCTCCAAGGAACCGGCAGAGTCGCTCGAACGATTCACACGCAACAAGCCAGCGAAGGCGAGATACCCGATCGGCGACCCGCTGCACTTCCTCCTCGCGCGGCGTTTGATCGAAGCAGGAGTGCCGATCGTCCACTTCAACCTCGGCTACTGGGACTGGCATGGCGAGAACTTTGTGGCCGGCAAGCAGCAGATCCCGATGTTCGATGGCTGTCTGGCTGCGCTGCTCGACGATCTGGATGACCGCGGACTGCTCGATTCGACGATCGTGCTGGCTCTTGGCGAGATGGGCCGCAAGCCGAAGATCGACAAACCGAAAGATACCAATGCCGGCCGCGATCACTGGGACTACGCACAATTCGTGATCGCGGCCGGAGGGGGCTTCAATCGCGGCTGCGTCGTCGGAGCCACCGACAAACATGGCGAGCAAGTCACCGACAAGTTCTACAAGATCGAGAGCTTCGGCCGCACTCTGTATCACCTGCTGGGCATCGACGCCGACACGCTGGTGCATACGCCCGCGAATCGCCCGGTGAAGCTGATCGTGGAAGACGCCCCGATCATCAAGGAAGCGATCTCCTAACCGTAGGTCAGGCTTTCTAGCCTGACTTGAATTGGCAAAATCACGTCAATCGTTGATCGAGTCAGCCTGGAAAGGCTGACCTACGTGGCTACACGAGTTCCTTGATCATCCCGTCCGCCTCGCCCCCTTGGAAATTCTTGGGGAGCGGAACCTGCATCCGGTCGAACACCGTGCTCCATAAGTTGCCGAGGCGAACGTCTTCTTTGACGAGGTGGCCTTGGTGCTTCAATCCCAGGCGTGAACCGCCGGCGATCATCGTTGGCAGATGATGATTGTGGTGCGCGTTGATCGCACCGCCACTGCTGCCGTAGGCGACCAGTGTGTGATCCAGCAGTGTGCCGTTACCCTCTTTGATCGACTTCAGCTTGTTGAGGAAGTAGGCCCAGTCTTCCATGTACCAGATGTCGGACTGCGTGAACCATTTCAGCTTGTCCGGGTCTTCGCCGTGATGGGTCATCTCGTGGTAGTTGTACGGGTTGCCCATGTCGCGCCAGGAACCGGTGCCGTCCTGGCCGTCCATGCGAGCCAAGTAGGAGATGACTCGTGTGCTGTCGGTCTGCAACGCTAGAGCGATGACGTCGAACATCAGACGCTGATAGCGGCGATACTCCAAGCCCGCTTTGTCTGGATCGAGCCCCTGCTCTTTGCCGAAGTTGAGCGTCTCGACGTTCGGCTTGGGTTTGCGAAGCCAGTCCTTCTCGTCCTGCATCCGGCGTTCGAGGTCGCGAATTCCGGTGAGGTATTCATCGAGCTTGTGCTGGTCATCGCTGCCGAGCGTGTTGCTCAGCCGGCGCGCTTCTTCGCGCAGTGAATCCAACACGCTCGTGCGGCGGAGGAATTCGGCCTCGCGCTGCTTGAGCGTGTCGGCGGTATCGGGGCGGAACAGTTGATCGAACAAAACGTGCGGGCGGTTCTCGGACGGGAGCGGTGTTCCGGCGGAAGTCCACGAGAGTGTCTGATCGTAGTTGCCGCCGAAACCGGTGCCGCGCTTGATGCCGAGCGTCAGCGACGGAAACCGCGTCTCCCTTCCAACCGCCTGAGCCAATTCCTGATCGCACGAAATCCGCAGCTTCGCCCCTGCACTACGCGTGTTCGTGCCCGTCAAGAAGGTGCGATCTCCCACATGCCCGCCGGAATACGTGAGCTTCAATCCGGAGACGACCGTGAAGTCGCGACGCAGTTCCGCGAGCGGTTCGAGGATCGGTGTCAGCTTGTAGTCGAGTCCCGTCTCCGCCGGCGTGAAGTCACGACCGTTGATCCCCAGTCCGAAGAAACAGAACACGGCCCGCCGCGGCGTTTCGCTCGGCGCGATGTCGCCTGCAGTTGTCAGCGAGGCTGAGTTGGTGCTCATTGCCTCCAACCACGGCAGCGCGAGCGAAATGCCCGCCGCTTTCAAAAACGTGCGGCGCGGCAGAGTCGGACGGCGCTTGAGGAAGTTCATGGCGTGCTTTCTCACACGGGCTGACAGAAAAATGGGGGCAGAAAGAATGAACTCTCTATTTCTGCCCCATTTTTCTGTCAGCCCTGCTTCAATGGAGTTACTTCGTACTAAACGGTTCGCTCGCCACGATACCGTGGATGAGCGACTGAATGCGGTAGTCGTTCTGTCTCAAAGCCACGACCAGCGTATCGACCACGTCGTGATCGGTGTAACCGACAGGCCGACCGATCGCGTAGGTCAGCATCTTCACCGCGAACGCGCGAGCGAAGCGATCTTTCTGCGTCATCAGGATCGCCTTGTACTCTTCGAGCGTCGAGAACTTCGTGCCGTCCAACAACTCTCCGCCGACATCGAGTAACGGCCCTCGGTCTCCGCGAAAGCCTTCCCCGTTGAATCGCTCGCGCCACTTGCCGATCGCATCGTAGTTTTCGAGGGCCAGCCCATACGGATCGAGCTTCGCATGACACGACGCGCAGACCGCATCGCGGCGATGCAGATCGAGCCGTTCGCGGACCGTCAGATTCTTGCCCGATGTGTTGGGCTGAATCTCACCGGCATTCGGCGGCGGACTGTTGGGGGGATCGTTGAACAATTGCCGTAGCACCCACGAACCGCGACGCAGCGGCAAGGTGCGCGTCCCGTCGGCCAGGAACGTCATCAATCCCGCCATGCCCAGCACGCCACCGCGATGATGCTCCGGCTGAATCGTCACGCGGCGGAACTCGGGGCCTTCGACACCGGCGATGCCGTAGTGCCGCGCCAGCCGTTCGTTGATCACCAGAAAATCGCTGTCGAGGAAATGCGTGATCGGCAGATTCTGGGACAACACCTCGGCGAAGAACGCGAGCGGTTCTTGCCGGGCAGCCAGTTGGAGCGGTTTGTCGTAGTCCTTGTACTCAGCCGCCGGTTGGACCGAGTCGTATTCCCGAATCGACAACCATTGCCCGCCAAAGTTGCGGACCAGTTGCTCGGCCTTGGGATCGGCCAGCATCCGTCGAACTTGTGCATCGGCGATGGCCGGATCACGCAACTTTCCCGAAGCGGCTAAGTCGAACAGTTCCCCGTCTGGCATCGTGCTCCACAAGAAATACGACAGCCGTGAGGCGAGTTCGTAATCGTTGAGCGGGCGGCGAGTAGCCGAAGTCGTGAGACTTCGGTCCGAATTCTCACGAATTCGGCTACTCGAAGACGAGTCGGCTGACGATTCGTGAAGAAAAAGAAAGCCGGGCGAGCACAGGACTCGTTGCAGTCCAATTCGCATCGCTTCCACGAACGGCAACTGGCTCTTGGTCTGTGCATCCTCCACGACCGCGACGATGGCCTCGATCTCCTGATCCGTGACCGGTCGTCGATACGCTCGCGGCAAGAACCTTGCGAAGATCTCGCGTGCGTAGGCCGCGTCCTGCCGTTCGTCGCCGGCGAAGAACAGGGACTTGTGACTGGCGGGCGGCCACTCCTTCTGAATCGGTCCGGTGACTTCGATCGACTCGAGCAGCAGTCGTGGCAACCTTTCGAGATCCATGTCCGGGTTGTAGATGTTCGCCGGGCCTTCCCAGGCGTTGAGTTGCTTCTCCAGATCAACACGCTGCAATTTCAGTTCATCGAGTTCCTTCGGCGGTGCGCGGCGCGTGACCGCTTCCTCGGTGCGGCCTCGCAGTGCGGTCCATTTCGAGAACAGCTTCACATAGTCCGGCTCGCGAATGACCGCCTTCTCGGTGTGATTCCACAGCAGCCGAAAGACCTGCGGACCTTTCACCTCGCCGTTGACCGGGCCGCGCAGAAACAGCAGCGCTTCGGTCGTGCCCGACGGATCGACGGCCACTTCCTGCTCGACATAGATCGGCGAGTCCACCGCGTATTGCAGCCGGAACTTGTTCGGCTCGGTCCGCCCGCGATTGTCGACCTTGGCTTTGATCCGCACGCGATAGTAACCGTCCTGCGTCACCACCTGGCCGATGGCGAAATGCTCGATCGCGCCCCAGCCGTCGTATTCGCGACGATAGGTCGGCCCCCCTTGGATGTGCTCGATGTGATCGGGATAAACGATGCGGTCCACCGCGCCGCGCGGAATGGTGTGAGCGAATCCCGGAAAGACTTCGACCTTGTCCGGCGCGGGCTTCTTCCTCTGGAAGTCGAACCGATTCGTGAACGAGTTCTCTTTCGGAACCGCCGTCACGATCGCCCGCGAGACAATCTTCTCGGCCACGCCGAGGCTCCGTTCAATCTGCGTCTGGTCGAAGAACAACGCCACTCCGAGCCGATCGAACCCCTCGGCCTGCCCGTCGCTGGGCAAGTCCTCGATCAACGGCCGCACGATCAGCTCATCCAGCTTGAGCAGATCGCGCACGGTGTTGGCGTACTCGTCGCGATTGAGCCGCCGCATTGGAATGCGCCCGCCCGCCTTCTTCGCGTCGAGATCCACCTGACGCAACTGCTCGTTGACCCACGTCACGAAGGCCGCGCTCTGCCGAGCATCCGGCCGGGGACTTTCCTTGGGAGGCATCTCGCCCGCGTTGATCCGGTCGATGACTTCCTTCCAATGATCAGCCACCGTCGCCGCCGAGAAGTCAGTACCGATGAGATCAATGCGATACCCGGCCTTCGTCGTCGCCGCCCCGTGACAGCCAACGCAATGTTGCTGGATAAACGGCTTCGCAACCTCCTCGTACCCTTTTGGGGCAGGTGCCGCTGGTTGTTGAGCGCGACTCGATTCCGCCACCGCCCAAGTCGAGGCGATGCCGATCACGAGCCAGAACCGCGTCGCGAAAGGTTGTCTATTCGACGTGAGCATGGAGCAAGATCCTCGTCATGTCTCCCGTCGAGCCGACGGTTCGTGAGCCGCAAGGCGCTAGCCGCGGGTTGTCTTCATCGACCCGCGGATAGTGCCACAGATCACAATTGAACTGTCATGGAGTCCAAAAACACCACGGATGGCATGGCAATACCACGGATGAAAAACGCGAAGCATTGTTTTATCCGCGGTATTGCCATGCCATCCGTGGGGAACATCGGTCTGAATTTCACGTTTTGATCAGCAGGCAACAAGCGATGGTTCTGGTGGAACGTTAATTCTGATCTGTGGCACTAGCGTCTGGTGGCTGACCAAAGTGAGACGTCAGCTTCCTCGATTCTCCAACCCCGTCAGCGTGCCGGTGCTGGAGCCGAACTTGTCGGCTTCGATGCCCATGCGTTGGAGCATGCTCACGAAGAGATTGCTCAGTGGCGGATTGTTGTTTTCGTCGAAGGCCAGATGTTGGCCGTGCTTGAAACCGCCGCCGGCCAGGAGCACCGGCATGTTCTTGACGCTGTGCTTGCTGGCGTCGGCCAGGTTGCTGCTGAAGAAGACCATCGTGCGGTCGAGCAGGCTGTCCCCTTCCTCCTGCGTTTGCTTCAACTGGGTCAGGAAGTCGCGGAGCGTCTTCATCTTCTCCAGTTCGAGGATTTTTAGCTGGGCGATCTTGGTCGGGTCTTTGCCGTGATGCGACAGATCGTGATGGCCCTGGCTCACGCCCTGAATCGGCGGCACGCCGCTGGTCCCGATCAGTTGCAGCGTGACCAGCCGGCTGGAGTCGGTTTGCAGCGCCAGGTGAATCAGGTCAAACCACAGCCGAGTCTTGCCAATCAGGTCGGTGCTGTTTTGGATGTTCTGAGGCGGCTTGGCATCGACCTTGGGCTTGGGCTTCTTGGCCCAGGCCGCGGACTGGGTCAGCCGCTGCTCCAATTCGCGGACGCTGGTGAAATACTCGTCGAGCTTTTCGCGGTCGCCAACTCCGACGTTCGTTTGCAGCCGCTTCGCCTGATCGCGAACCGCGTCGAGCACGCTCTGACCATCTTCCAATCGCCGAGCCTGAGCCTGGACCTCGTCCGGCCGCCCCTCCAGAAACAGTTTGGCGAACACGCTCGACGGCCAACTCTCCGTCGGCACCGACGCTCCGCTGCGAGTCCACGACAAACC
>CAMDPX010000280.1 GCA_945905295.1 Planctomyces sp. SH-PL62
GTGTCCTCGCGAAGTGGGGCACGTTTTCAACGGGCCCGTCAAATTCGGGCACGTTGAAAACGTGCCCCACGATCAGGGCTTCGCCTTCAGTTGTTTGAGATTCGTGAACCGCGGCAGATCACCGACGAGCGGACGAGCGTAATCGAGGAACGCTTTCGTCACGAACATCCCGTCGGCGGTGATGAAGTTGTCGGGCAACGGGCGTTCGTGGTTGGCGACCTCAGCAAGCGGGATCGTGCCGAAGCCGGCGCGATAGGGTTGCCCCGGCTTCGATTCGCGAGTGATCGTGACCATCGCGCCGCTAGTCCCCTTCTCCGCGAGCTTCACCGCTTGCTTGCCACAGCCGTAGGCTTCTTGGATATCGAGCGGCACGACTCGATCGGCCGCGCACATTTGCAGCGATTCCGTCACTTGGAATTCGCCGCGCCAGCCGAATTCCTGGCTGATGAGCCGATGCAATTGCATCGCCGCACTCGTGCCCCCCATCGCTCCGAATTCGACGTTGTTGAACTTGTCGCGAGTCTGCGAAGCACTGACCGGCGAGCCGTCCGCGTTCGTGATTCCCTCGCCGCAGACGATCGACACGAAGCCGAACTTTCGGTGAGCTTTCAACACGGCGGCGAGGAACCGATCGCGATCGAAAGGCCGCTCAGGCAACAGCAGGATGTGCGGAGCATCGTCTGGATTTGTCTTGGCGAGCGCGGCGGCGGCAGGCAGCCAACCGGCGCTGCGACCGACCGTCTGGAAGATCACGAACTGATCGACGCGCTGCATGTCTCGCGCAAGCAAACCCGCTTGTTGAACGCATAGAGCCACAAACCGCGCGGCGCTCGGATAACCGGGCGTGTGGTCAGTGCCGAACAGATCGTTGTCCACGGTCTTCGATACGCCGACGCCGCGCATCTCGTGGCCATGACTGCGAGCGTATTCGACAACGCGATGAATCGTGTCCATCGTGTCGTTGCCACCGATCATGAACAGATACCGGACGTCGTACTTTTTGAGGCACTTCAGAACCGGCGCGAAATGCTCGTCCTTCAGCTTCAGCCGGCTTGATCCCAGAGCGCTGCTGGGCGTGGTCCGCAGTCCCTTCCAGGTCTCGGCCGGCTCGGCACCCAGGTCGAGCAAGACATTGCCGAGCACCCCTTCGATGCCGAATCTCATGCCGAACACGCGGCGAATGGATTTGCTCTTCAGCGCCGTCTCGACGACGCCGGCCAGTGACGCATTGATGACCGACGTCGGACCTCCCGACTGACCGACGAGCGCGTTGCCTACAAGCATTGTTGATCTTTCTCTGTGGCATTGAAACAGGCGATTGGATTGGACGCTTTGTCCCGCCAGGGACATCCGAAAATAGCCCAGCACTTGAGTGCTGGGTTTGAGAATAGAAGGAATCTCTGAGTCCCGTCAGGGACGACAGACAACACTGCGAGCCTATGTCGTCCCTGACGGGACTCCCAACTTCTCGTGTGCATCTTTTCCCAGCACTCAAGTGCTGGGCTATTATCGGTCGTCCCTGACGGGACTCGGAAACATACCCTGCACGGCAGAGCGTGCGTGCGAACTCCAGAGACTCACTCTTCAAAAATCAAGGCAGCTTCACGAAGGACTCTCGCTCATGGCGAATTCGATCCTGTATCTCGGCGATACTCACTTGCACGATGCGGCGGCGTACTTGGCCGGGCTGATGCACGGCTGGGGTTGGTCGTTCGATTATGTTCCGAGTCACGAACCGGCAACCGTCGAAATGTTCGACGTGCAGCGAGCGTTGTTCATCGTCAGCGACTATCCGGCGGCGCGGATGGACGCGGCGGCGCAGCGCAAGTTGATCGAACAGGTTGCTGGCGGAGCCGGTTTAATCATGATTGGCGGATGGGAATCGTTTCACGGAGTCGGCGGCGATTGGGATGACACGCCGCTCGGCGATGTGTTACCGGTGGTGATTGCGCAGCAGGACGATCGCATGAATTGCGATCAGCCGGTGCTCGTACGACGGGTCGCGGATCATCCGGCCCTCACCGGATTGCCGTGGGATTCTCGGCCGCCGGTGATTGGTGGTTTCAATCGGTTCACGGCGAAGCCCGCCGCGACCGTGTTGTTGGAGGCCCAACGCTTTACGGCTCAGTGCGTCGTTACGGAGTTCACGTTCGCGCCGCTCGAACGGCACCCACTGCTGGTGGTCGGCGCGTTCGGGCGCGGGCGAACGGCCGCGTTGGCAACGGATGTCGCTCCGCATTGGGTCGGCCCGCTGGTCGATTGGGGGGTGCCGCGAGTTTCGGCACAAGCACCGCAGGCCAACGCGGTCGAGGTTGGCGGCGATTATGCGACGTTTCTTCGTCAGCTCTTGAGCTGGGTCGGTCGGATCTGATCACGAGCGACCACGGCTGGTTAGGGGACGAGGAGAAACAACTTCGTGTTTTGTATTTCTCTGCGCTCTTCGCTCCTCTGCGGTGCAATGACTGCGATATTGCACCGCAGAGGAGCGCAGAGGTTGTCGGTGCAAAAACGCGAACTCATTTATCCTCGTCACCTTAGTTCTTGAATCTGGGTGGCACGCTCTGACCATCGAGAAGGGCGTGGCCATTGGTGATCGAGTTCCACGCCCTTCGATGACTCAGGGCGTGCCACCCGATCCGCTCGCAACCATCGCGGATTTCGAGAGTGGGTCAGTTTGGGTGGCACGCTCTGACCATCGGGAAGGGCGTGGGGACGGTGATCGACTCGTATTTCCACGCCCTTCCCGATGGTCAGGGACGTGCCACCCATGACGACAAGCTTTGGCTCAATGCAACAATTTAGCCGGCAGTGTGCGAGCGCCCCCTCACCGTTCCGGCTTTGCGGGGGGCGTTTGCTTTGCCGATCGCGCAGACTGGTCAAGCGAGTTCTCGATGACACGGAAGTCTGGGTTCAACGCCGAGAAACAATTGAACTCACAGAGATGGACGATAGATTGATGGCCGATGTTGTTGTCGCGTGGGGCAGGTTTTCAACCTGCCCTTGTCTTTCGGGCACGTTGAAAACGTGCTCCACCTTAGGACTCGAAATCTCATGCCACCATCCACGCTTTCGTCCGTCATGCCTTCCGATCTGGCCTCCTCATCGCGCGGGGTGGCTCCCTTCCGATTCACTCGGCTGGAGAATGGCCTCAAGAAGCGGACGGACAAGCTGGCCGAAGTTATCGACGGCAGCGTGCCGGGAGCGACCTGGCTGTTCGTGTCGCCGCACGACGACGACCTCTGCATTGGGGCGGGCTTGACGATGCAAGCCGCTCGGCAGGCGGGGGTCGATGTGCAAGTGCTGATCGTGACCGACGGATGCCTCGGTTATTGCCGAGCCGAGCATCGGGACTCCATCGCCAAGATCCGCCGCGCGGAGACTTACGAGTCCTTCGAGATGCTCGGCATCCCTCGCGATCGAGTGAGCTACATCAACTATCCGGACGGCGGGTTGACGTCGTACATCGGTCGCCGCGCGGCACGCAACTTGGAGCCAGCGATTGAAGGCTACGTCGGTTTGCAAAACGCCTTCACGTATTATCTGCGCGAGTTCCGTCCGACATGCGTGTTCGTCCCGACGCCGACCGACCTGCATCCCGATCATCAGATCACGCACAACGAATTGCTCATCAGCCTGTTCCATGCGTCCGGCGACATCTGGCCGGAACTCGGCGCACCGCTAGCCGTTCCGCAGCTCTTCGAGTTGGCGATTTACTGCGACTTCGCCGACGCTCCGAATCTCGAAATCCGCGGCAACGACGATGTCTTTCAACACAAGCTGCGGAGCATCGAAGCATACCGCTCGCAATTGCAGATCGCCTCGCTCGTGGACAGCATCCGCCAAGACGGCCCCTACGAGTATCTCCGCGACGTCCACTTCCGGCTGTACTCGTCCAAGAAGTACCGGTCGTTGTTCGCGGATTAAGTTGCCGTGACATCACGGGGCGGCACGCTCTGACCAACGGGAAGGGCGTGTCGAGTGTTCCAACCACGCCCTTCGATGACTCAGGGCGTGCCACCCGACCGAGTGAACGTCCATCGTCAGCCGCGTCTTTGGCGACGTGCAGACGCGACAGAGACGACCGCGGGAGCAACTGGTTGAGTCGGTGCCAGAACGACTTGAGCATGCAATCTCAGGCCCAGAGCCTCAATGACCTTGAGGATCGTGTCGAAATCTGGACTTCGATCGCCTGAGAGCGCCTTATACAAGCTCTCGCGAGACAGACCGGAATCGCGTGCGACCTGCGACATCCCCTTGGCACGCGCGATGTCACCGAGCGCCTTGGCGATAAAAGCGGCATCACCATCGGCCTCCTCAAGGCAGGCTTCCAGATACGCCGCCATTTCCTCCGGAGTACGCAGGTGTTCGGCAACGTCGTATCGAGTCGTGTGGGTCTTGGTCATGCTGAATTCCTACAGATTGCGTGCGAGCTGCAAGGCCGCCTTGATGTCATTGGCCTGGCTTCGTTTGTCGCCGCCAGCCAGGAGAATCACCACTTCCCGCCCGTGTTTCTTGTAATACACCCGATAGCCGGGGCCGTAATCAATCCGCATCTCTGAAACGCCGCCACCAACCGACTTCACATCTCCCGGGTTGCCGGAGGCCAAGCGTTCGATCCGCACCAGAATGCGTGCCCGCGCGCGGACATCGCTCAGGCCATCGAGCCACTTGGCAAAGATTTCCGTCTTGCGGATTTCCATCATGACACCAGCGTAGCCTTGTGGCTACACGCCAGCAATGTGTGGTGCTGCGACTTCGCCGACGCTCCGAATCTGGAAGTCCGCGACAACGACGATGTCTTTCAACACAAGCCGCGGAGCATCGAAGCGTACCGCTCGCAATTGCAGATCGCCTCGCTCGTGGAGAGCATCCGCCAAGACGGCCCCTACGAGTATCTTCGCGACGTCCACTTCCGGTTGTACTCGTCGAAGAAGTACCGGCCGCTGTTTGCGGATTAGGGCGTGTGGACTAACGTTCGAATTCAGCCGCGTGCGACGGCGGCACGCCGTTGCACGGCACCTGAAGCGACGGATTAGACAGCGAACTCACTTGGAAAAGAGGTGCGGTTTGCGAAATGCAGTAGCTATGCTCTCCTTTAACCGCTCGTGCGCGCCCCATAGTTCATTTAGGTGCCATGTTGAGCCGAAGAGGGTAATCGTTGCATCACCGTTGATCCTTTCGCCGGCGCATTCAGGCGCAGCCATTACCGCTATGCAAAGCGCCGTAATATACGAGGACGGTAGTGCCCAAATCTCGCCAATGGTCAGACTTCCGCCATTCGAGATAGTTAGACGGCGATCCAATTCGCCCTCGTGAGCGATAGAGGTGCGACCGAATTGGTAGATGGCGTCTGGGAAGGTGATGCCATCGACGCAAATGTTTCGGAGCACATTGCCCGTTGCGATTGCCGAAATCAGGGCTTCTTCGTCCGAGAGGAAAGAGCGAATCCGGCAGCCAACGGTCGCCTTTGGACGACGTCGTTTAGCGACCTTGTCGAGAGCGGGGAAAAAATGGACAAGCGCACCTTCATAGTCACCTCGGGCGTGGGCTTGCAGAGAATCTGCGAGACGTCGACTGACCGAGGATGGAGTGTTCATCGCCGCCTAACAATTAAGTGAACCGCGTGCCGCCTTTGGAAATGCGGGGCCATCAGCGCAGTTGATGGAACGGGGCATCAAACTACAGCCAGCGAAAGATTCTGGCAACGAGTTCAGCCGGTCTCAGACTTCCGAGAGCAGCTTCGTCAACGCGCGTTCGATGACTTCCGGGCGGGTCATCGGCCCGTGGTTTTGAATGAACTCGTCGATCTCTTTGGAGTGACGTGAGACCACACCCGTGAGGCTCCTCACAGACTGCCGCCATTCCTCACGCACGGCGGGCATCTCGGATTCGAGCATGGGGCGCAATGGCTCATCCTCCGCGCGGAGGCGGGCGAATTGCTCGGCTGAGACGTTGGGTTTGGCTTTCATCGTCAGTCCTCGGTGATGCGAGGCGGTGCGCACACCAGACCCGTCAAGCTCACCCTTTCGTCAGCCAGCCGTTGATTGGATTGGATTGACTGTCGGGTGTTCCTGACGCCAAGTGAGGTACTCCCGCAGCGCGGCATTCACCGCCGCCTCATCCGCGAATGCGGCTGAAACGTCTTCTGCGAGACGCACCATGCGCAATCGTTCCCGATATCGCGCCGCGTACTTGCCACGGACCACGCCGCGCATCGACCGAAAGTCGTATTCCGGCTGAAGGTCATCGTCCGGCACGGGTTGATTAGGGGAAGTTGCCATCTTCATAATCCTTTCGTTCGCGACGACTGGCTTCACGGGCGCTGATGATGCGAACCGCATCGGCTCGATCGGTGTGCGAGACGACCAACAGTCGCCCGTCCACCGACATGCCCATCGTCAGGAAACGATCCTCTTCGTCGGAATGTCCGGGATCGTAACCTGTCACTGACAGCGTGTCGGCGAAAATGGTCATGGCCTCCGCAAACGAGACGCCATGCTTCTCTGCGTTTGATTCGGCTTTGGCGTCGTCCCATTCGAAGTCCATCTCGCCCTCCCGCAACGTCGCGTTCAGAATACTCTGGCGTTTGTTATTGCGGAAGCGGGATCTCAAGCGATCGCATCACGACGCGCCGAGCGCGACCGGACTCACCACGCGGATTTCACGATCTCGAATCCGACAAAGAAAATTCCCGCATCCACCAGCGCGTGGCTGAGCCACGGGCCGAAGAGGGAACGACTCCGGTGATAGAGCCACGCCCAAGCGACTCCGCCGACCGCCACGCCCAGCGAGAAGAACAGGCTCAGGAACGACCCCCAGCCGAAAAAGACCGGCAGCACGATCACTCAGGATGAAGCCACAGTCGGTGTCAGACTTTTGAGAGCAGCTTCGTCAGCGCGCGTTCGATGACTTCCGGACGGATCATCGGCCCGTGGTTTTGAGTGGACTCGTCGATCTCTTTTGATTCACCGGCCGAAGAAGATGGCCGGATTGGTTGTCGTCGCGTGACCATCTCGGTCACTCCCAATGCCACTCGCTTGTGTGGCTGAAAAAACCGCGTCTAATGCCCCACGCTCATAAAAGACTTTGATTCGCCAAGGACATCTCATGCCTGAATCTCGCAGTTCGATTCTGTCTCGCTTCCGTCAGCAAGTGGCGGCCGGCCAGCCGATTGTCGGTGGCGGAGCTGGCACCGGCATCAGCGCGAAGTGCGAAGAGGCGGGGGGCATCGACTTGATCGTGATCTACAACTCCGGGCGGTTTCGGATGGCGGGACGCGGTTCGTTGTCCGGCATGATGCCGTATGGCAGCGCCAATCAGATCGTCAAAGAGATGGCGTTTGAGGTGCTCACGGCAGTCACGCACACGCCGGTGTTGGCGGGAGTTTGTGGCACGGACCCCTTCATGATCCGCGACTGCTTTCTGCGCGAGTTGCAGGGACTGGGTTTTGCCGGCATTCAAAACTTTCCGACGGTCGGGTTGATCGACGGCACGTTTCGACAAGGACTCGAAGAGACCGGCATGGGCTACGGTTTGGAAGTCGATCTGGTGCGAGCGGCTCACGATCTCGATCTGCTGACGACGCCGTATGCGTTTAATCCGCGTGAGTCCGCAGCAATGACGCAAGCCGGAGCGGACATTGTGGTCGCTCACATGGGGCTGACGACAAGCGGTTCGATCGGAGCGCAGACGGCGAAGTCGCTCGACGACAGCGTTCGTGCGGTGGCCGCGATTGCTGACGCGGCGAAAGCGGTGCGCGGCGATGTCTTCGTGCTTTGTCACGGCGGGCCGATCGCGATGCCTGCGGACGCTCAATACGTTCTGGATCGCGTGCCGGCGTGCGATGGATTTTACGGCGCAAGCTCGATGGAACGCCTGCCGGCCGAAGTGGCGATCACCCAGCAGACACGCGATTTCAAATCGCTGCGACGTGGTGCGTGAGCGGCATCCACGAAGGAGTCGGCGCGACGGGGTCGGGAGTCTTTTTCATGCCGCAGTCGAGAGCGCTCCGGTGGTTTGACTCGTGCTGTGCGGCATGAAAAAGACTCCCGACCCTTTTCCGCTCGCAGTGGCGTGGTGACGCTTTTTCCGGTCGGACCTTAACGCGCATGACGGTCGCAGCGAAGGCGCGTGGCGCGGTTTGTGAAATCCGCTCGCGGCACGGCCCCGTCTACGGCTGACCGCAGTTTGTGACCTAGTTTCTGGCGGATCAAAGGCCCTTCTTTCGTTGGCCCGAAGAACTTTGCGAGCTCACCATGTCCGACAAACACACCGTCAAAAGGTTTCTGATCGTGGACGATTCCACCGTGGAGCGCGTTCTGCTCCGCGGACTGCTCAAGCAGCATTGGCCCACCTGTGTGATTCTGGAAGCCGTGGATGGCGAGGAAGCCATCAGAGCGGTTGAGGAAGGGCCGCCCGATCTGGTGCTGACCGATGTCTGTATGCCTGGGTCGGGTGGATTGGACTTGCTGGCCGCGCTGCGTGAGAAGCAGAGCATCGTGCCCGTCGTGGCGATGTCAGGAATGGGCAATGAAGAAGTTGCGGTCGCGGCGCTGCAAGCGGGTGCGGCCAGCTATTTACCCAAGCAGAAAATGTCGCAGTTGCTGGTCTCCACGATCAACATGGTGAGCGAACTCTCCGCCACGCATCGCAATCGCCGCCGCATCATCGGCTGTTTGAATAGCATGGATCTGCGATTTGAGCTCAATAACGACACTTCGCTGGTCTCACCGCTGGTGCGATATCTGGAAGACCACATCGGATCGTTGCGGCTGTGCGATGAACACGAACTCGTGCGCATCGGCGTGGCCCTGCATGAGTCACTGTCGAACGCGATCAATCACGGGAATCTGGAACTCGATTCCGAATTGCGTCAGGAAGACGAGAGCATCTACTACGAACTCGCGGAAGCTCGCAAAGTGATGTGGCCGTATTGCGATCGCAAGGTTCAATTCTATGCGTCGCTCAATGGCGACCGAGTCAAGTTCGTAATCCGCGACGAAGGCCCCGGCTTCAACCACCAGAAGGTGCTGGATCCCACGGCGGCGGAATCCCTTGATCGTGTCGGCGGGCGCGGATTGCTGTTGATCCGCAGCTTCATGGATGTGGTGAGCTTCAACCGGCGCGGCAACGAACTCACACTGCAGAAGTTCACGTCCGCCGGACGCAAGCTGCTCGCCAAGATGGGCGAGACATCGCTGGACCCTGCCGATGTGGAACAGGAATTCTCCGGCGGAGTGATTTTGCTCGACGACGATCCGGCGGAGATTCTGGAATTCGTGGGAGCCACGTAGGACGTAGCCGCGTTCGCCAGAACGCGGGTTTTCACGACATTCACCCGCACTCTGGCGAGTGCGGCTACGGCTTTGAAACCGCCTGCACGCATCGCCGCTTAGAAGTCGGCGCTTTTGGGCACGCGCGGGAACGGAATGCAGTCGCGGATGTTGCCCAGTCCGGTAACGAGCTGAATCAGCCGCTCGAACCCCAGGCCGAAGCCGGAATGCGGCACGGTGCCGTAGCGTCGCAGATCGACGTACCACCAATACGTCGCCGGATCGAGATGGCATTCCTGCATCCGTTCGAGCAGCACGTCCAGCCGCTCTTCGCGTTGACTGCCGCCGATGATCTCGCCGACGCGCGGCACGAGCACATCCATCGCCCGCACCGTTTTGCCGTCGTCGTTGCAGCGCATGTAAAACGGCTTCAGCGTGCGCGGGTAATCAAACAGGATCACCGGTTGTTTGAAGTGTTGCTCGGTCAAGAAGCGTTCGTGCTCGGATTGCAGGTCGCTGCCCCATTCGACTTGGTACTCGAACTTCTGTCCGGAGTTTCGCAGTAACTCGACCGCCTCGGTGTACGGCAGGCGGATGAACTCGTGGTCGAGGATGCCCTGCAACGTCGAGAGCAACTCGTGCTTCTCGTCGATGCGTTCGTTGAAGAACGCCATATCCGCTTCGGAGTTCTTCAAGACGTCGCCGATCACCGACTTGATGAATGACTCGGCCAGAGCCATGTTGTCGGTCAGTTCGTAGAACGGCATCTCTGGTTCGACCATCCAGAACTCGGCCAGATGCCGCGTCGTGTTCGAGTTCTCCGCGCGAAACGTGGGGCCGAACGTGTAACAGTCGCCGACCGAGGTTGCGAAGATTTCGGCTTCGAGTTGTCCGCTGACGGTGAGCGAGGCCGGCTTGGCGAAGAAGTCGAGTTCAAAATTCACCGGCTTGCCCGACGCGGCCAGTTTATGCAGGTCGAGCGTCGTGACCTGGAACATCTGCCCGGCCCCTTCGCAATCGCTGGTGGTGATGACCGGCGACTGGATGTAGACGAACCCGCGCGACTGAAAGAACTGATGAATCGCCGCCGAGGCCGCGTTGCGAACGCGCGTGACTGCTCCGAACGTGTTCGTGCGCGGCCGCAGGTGCGCGATCTCACGCAGGAACTCCATCGAGTGTCCCTTCTTTTGCAGCGGGTACTTCAGCGGATCGGCCTCGCCGAGCACTCGCAGCGACTTGGCATGAACTTCGATCCGCTGCCCTTTCGCCGGCGAGTCTTTGATCTCCCCTTCGATGGCGATGCTCGCTCCGGTCGTGACGTGTTTGATCGCGTCCGCGTAGCCGGGCACGCTCGCGTCAATCACGATCTGCAAGTTGGCCAGACAACTGCCGTCGTTGAGTTCGACGAACGAAAACGCTTGCTTGGAATCTCGCCGCGTGCGGACCCAGCCGCGCACGTCCACGATTTGTCCGGCTTGACCGGTTTTCAGGGCTTCGACAACTCTCGTGCGGCTCATGGCAGCGCTCCTTCGCGTCTTTGAGTGAGTGGAATTGGGAGAGGTTTATAGCTCGCGTGACCACGAATGAGACAGTCGAGCGGGCTCAGCATGCCCCCCCACCGAGCTTGGGGACTGTCGTTTTAAGAAACTCAATTACGAACACTATTGCCAGGGTCGCTACACTCCGTCCCGACTGTCATTCACGGAGGTTGAGCATGGCGACGGCGGATTATTGGGCGGAGCCGAAGGTGGTTCGGGAGCAGATCGTGTT
>CAMDPX010000281.1 GCA_945905295.1 Planctomyces sp. SH-PL62
TGTTTGATGTGTTTCATCTCAGCCAGACTCCTTTCAAGCTGAAGCGTTTTCAGTTTGGGTTAATGGGGGAGTCTGGCTTTTTTCATATTCTCCAATTCACGTAAACCTCGGATTTCCTCGTTTCAAAATACTTAACGGCGTTGCCCTGAGCCGCTCCGCCCAAAACCCCAAGTCCACCGAGCCAAGCAGCGAGACTTCACGCACATGGGCAAGCTCCGCGACGTATTTCACAGTCCTGGTTCCAAGATGGATTGTGCGAACTCAATGACCCAAACAGAGCGATCTTGTTTTTGTCCCGTCAGGGACACTCGAAAATAGCCCAGCACTTCAGTGCTGGGATGACCGATCAGCGCGCTTTGTGAGTCCCGTCAGGGACGACAGAGCAGGATCGTTTTCTGTCGTCCCTAACGGGACTTTGGGAGGATGTTCGCCACGAACCCCAGCACTGAAGTGCTGGGCTATTCTCGATCCGTCCCTAGCGGGACTCAAAAACCGCGCAAGGTTTGGGTTCGTCACCGTCAAACCACTCTTGAGGCGGAGGCGAGTTCTTGACCAAGCGTTCCCAATCCAGCGTGGCCGAAATCTGTTCGGCCTTCTGTCGAGCCACGGCGTCTTGCACGAGTTCCAAATACTGCAAAGGAACGACGACGGCCAAATCTTCGCCCGCTCGGCGCACGATGACCGGTTGCCCATTCGTCGCGACTCGGCTGAAGACCTCGGCATAGCCTGCGGGCCAAACCCGGCTCGTCCACATGGCTGGGAGCATCCAACGCGAGGGAAGACATGTTCGATCTCATTTTTTGTGCGTGCTCTCGTGGAACGCAAAACAGACTTCACGTCCTCTGCGGAGGTCGTTCAAACGGTTCGTCGCCGAACGACCCGGCCAGCCGGAGGATGAAATCGCGATACGATTCCGCCTGCGATGCGGCGGCTGGCGGAATGGGGACCACTTCCACCTGAGTTCCATCCGGCCACCCGACAGGCTCGGAGAGTTCGACTTTTCCACTTCGATAGGTGGCTAACACGGCAGCCATGCTGAAGCTCCGAATTCGGATGCAATCGCTGGTCGATTCCCAGCGAGGTTTGTGTCAACGCTCGCGATGCTACTCGGCGCGGGACGAGCCGACAAGAACCGTCCACCGAGCAATCCCTCGGCGATTCGCATTCGGATTAATGGCTTGCTCAGTAGGGCGGCAGAAGTCGACGAAAACCGTGAGTGAGAACCAAGGCAAGAAACCAGAAATTGCGGAACACAAGCTTTGGTGCCGACAGTCGGATCGGCGTTGTTGGAGTTGTTGATGAAACGGACGACTTCAACTGATCGGCAAGTTGTTCGAGCCAGTTCACATTTCGGGGCCAGTCGCCAAAACGCTGAAGCCACTCGTCTGGTAAGCCCGACCTGCCGACCGCCGCACCGACGATCCCTCCAACAATCGCAGCGGTGGTGTCCGCGTCGCCGCCGCACTCGATGACCGAAGTCACTGCGGATCGAAAGTCTGTTGGATGAGACATCCAAGCATGAATTGCCACCGGCACCGTATGACATACAAATCCGGAGACCCCACGCGACAATCCGATGGAGTCACAGTAATTGAGCGTACTTTCCCGACGATCGACCGATGCGAAGACGGAATTGAGATGGTTCAACATCTCATCATTGGGGCCAGTCAGCACTGACTTAATCTCCTGACGAAAGATTTCTGCCGCACCGACTCTATGTTGACTCGCCAATCGCGTCGCGAGTGCGACCGCCAAGGCACCATGCTCAGCGCGAGGATCTCTGTGAGTGACCAATGACGATGCTCGGACCAACTCGCACAGACACCTCAAATCATCGATGACCGCCCCCAATAGTGATGCTCTCATTGCGGGACCGTTACCTGCGGAGAAGACGCCGCTTCGTTCTGGGCGATACCCCAACCATAATCGAATCGTCGATCGCAATGTGGCAAGACCGACACCGGCCGGAAGTCCCAACAGCCAGAAACGTAGCCGTTTCGCAAAGTCAGACCGAAAGACTTCCAGATTTCCGCCTGATGCAATCAATGCTTGCGCGACCATGCAGGTGTGTTCGGTGTCGTCCGAAACCATCCCGCGACCAAAGTTGAACCGGAAACGATCAGGGCGTCCAAGCAACTTCAATGCACGACGGCGTGACAAGCCTTCGTATGGCAATCCCAGCGCGTCACCCAGCGCGGTTCCAAGCAGACAACCAGTAATCGAATCGACTGCCATGTCTGACCTACTCTTGTTTGCGTTGCCGTCTCGCACGTTGCTCTTCCACTCTTCGCTTCAACTCGGCCTCGAAGCCGCGATCGACGGGTTGGTAGTACGTTCGCTCGACGCCGAGGTAGTCTTGATCGACCCAGCCCTCCGGCGCGTCGTGAGCGTACTGATAGCCTTCGCCGTGGCCGAGTCGTTTCGCTCCGGGATAGTGGCCGTCGCGAAGATGCGTCGGGACCGGCAGGACGCGCTTGGTGCGGACGTCGTCCAGCGCGGCATCGACGGCCATGTAACTGGCGTTCGACTTCGGAGCGGTCGCGAGGTACGTCACCGCCTGAGCCAGCATGATGCGGCATTCCGGTAGCCCGACAAACTCGGTCGCGTGCGCAGCCGCCATCGCGACGACCAGCGCCTGCGGGTCCGCGTTGCCGATGTCCTCCGACGCCGCGATCACGATCCGCCGAGCAATGAACCGCGGCTCTTCCCCCGCTTCGAGCATTCGCGCCAACCAATAAATCGCCGCATCGGGATCGCTGCCGCGAATGCTCTTGATGAACGCGCTGGCCGCGTCGTAGTGCTCGTCGTCGCCGTATTGCACGGCTTTCTTTTGGATGGATTCTTGAGCGATCTCCAGATCGACCGTGGGGCTTAGGATGTTTTTGGTGAGCCGGGTGGCGTCAGCCCCCGGACGACGTGCGGAATCCGTCCGGGGGCTAACGCCCGCCGGCTCGCCAGTTTGGTTGTGGGCATGGCCGGGCACGTTGGAAACCTGCCCCACGACGGACAACACCGCGATTTCCAGCGCGTTGAGCGCTCGGCGAGCATCGCCGTCGCAGACTTCAGCGAGAAACGACAACGCTTCGTCGGTGACTTTGACGGCGTGTTGGCCGAGACCGCGTTCGCGATCGGACAACGCTCGTTGCATCAGGCTGAGGACATCCTCACGAGACAACGACCGAAACTCGAAGACCTGACTTCGGCTGACCAGCGGTGAAACCAACGCGAAGAACGGATTCGAGGTCGTCGCTCCGATCAGTCGCACGGCACCGGACTCGACGTCGGGCAGCAGCACGTCTTGCTGAGTCTTGTTGAAGTGGTGCAGCTCATCGACGAACAGCAGCGTGCGTTGTCCGCCGGTCTTCAGCCGAGCCCGCGCGGCCTCCAACACTTCACGCAGTTCTTTGACTCCGACCGAAGCCGCGTTGAGCGACGCGAAGACTGACTTCGTATGCTTGGCGATGATCTCGGCCAGCGACGTTTTTCCGGTGCCGGGCGGGCCGTAGAAGATCACCGAGCTGACTCGGTCCGCTTGCAACATTCGTCGCAGCAGTTTGCCTTCGCCGAGGAAATGTTGTTGCCCGGTGAACTCATCAAGCGTGCGTGGTCGCATCCGCGCGGCGAGCGGTTTGGCGTCGTCGAGATTTTGAGCTTCGTGTTGATCGAAGAGGCCGGGCATGGTTGTGTTCGCCGAACGGAACGGGGTCGGGAGTCTTTTTCCGAGCGGCCATCGTACTCGGATTGATCATCGAGTGAGACTGAGCCGCTCGGAAAAAGACTCCCGACCCCTTCGCGTGGGCGCAACAAAAAACCTCCGCCGTAATGCCGGTGGGCTGTGGTGGATTCAATGACCCAGAACCGTAAAGGGGGAGCGACTAACCCGGTTGATGTGAGCCGTTGCCGAAGCAAGCGGATATACACGCGGCCGGAATCAGTTTGCCCCCGGAGGTCATGCTTGTAGGGTCAACCCCAACGATAGCCCTGTCGAACATGGCAGAGGTCGCGAGCCGAAGCTCGACCGAACCGAATCTATCCACGCCCCCGCGCATCAGCAAGCAAAGACTTTCGACTTCGCGGGAAGTTAATGACGTCACGGGGTCGGGAGTCTTTTTCAGGTCGGACAAGTGGCCATCGAATGTCCGATTGCCAAATCGTTGGCATGGAGCTCGACGCCGACCTGAAAAAGACTCCCGACCCCTTCGCCGTTGGCCGTTGACGCGATCCGACCAGCCAACTACCACCCGCGAGCATTGCCGTTTGACATCCTTTGGAAAGACCGACTCATGCCGGAACTGCCTGACGAATTGAAAGACAACCCGCTGCTCGTGGCCGATGGACTGCCGCGATTTGATCGAATTCAAGCAGAGCACATCGTTCCGGCCGTCCAACACACGCTGACGCAAGCCGAGCAACGGCTGACCGAACTTGAAACAAAACTGAGTGGTCTCGATCGACCGAGTTGGGAGGACATCTTCACGCCGCTCGAAGAACTGGATCGTCCGTTTGATTTTGCGTGGAAGCCTGTCGGGCATTTGTTTGGAGTGCTCAATTCGCCCGAACTACGGACTGCGTATGAAGCGGTCTTGCCGGAAGTCGTGCGATTCGGGCTACGAGCTTCTCAAAGCCGACCGATCTACGAAACGGTCAAGCGGCTGAAGGATCAAGCGGGGGGATCGCTCTCACCGACTCGGCAACGCATCGTCGATCAAAAGTTGTTGTCGGCAAAGTTGTCAGGCATCGCGCTCGAAGGGGAGCAACGTGAGCGATTCAACGCGATCGCCGAAGAGCTATCACAACTCAGCACGGACTTCTCGAATCATGTGCTGGATGCGACGAAGGCGTTTGAGTTGATTCTGACTCAGCCGGAGGAAGTCGCGGGGTTGCCGCCGAGCTTGCTGCAGTTGGCGGCGCAGTCGTATCGGCAGAAAAGCGTAGCCACAGGCGGCTCGCCTGTGGCCGAGGAAACGGAAGCCACAGGCGAGCCGCCTGTGGCTACGGAGGGGCCTTGGCGAATTTCGCTGGATGGGCCGATCGTCACACCTTTCTTGCAGCACTCGCGGCGGCGCGATCTACGCGAGACGGTTTATCGGGCCTTTATCTCGCGCGCTTCGACCGGCGAATGGGACAACAGCGAGAGCATCTCGAAGATCTTGAAACTGCGGCGCGAGAAGGCGGAGTTGTTGGGCTTTGGGTCGTTCGCAGAAGTCAGTTTGGCAGAGAAGATGGCACCGGGGGTTGCGGCCGTCGAAGAGATGTTCGAGAAACTGCGAACGGCATCACGCACGCCGGCCGAGTCCGAGTTGGAGGAATTGAAAACGCTCGCGGCGGCCGGTGGGCAGACCGAAGAGTTCAAACATTGGGACGCCGCGTTCTGGGCCGAGCGGCTGCGCGAGCAACGCTACGACTTCAACGACGAACAACTGCGACCGTACTTTCCTCTGCCACGAGTGCTCGACGGTTTGTTTGCACTGCTTTCGAAGTTGTTGGGAGTCACGATTCGCTCGGCCGATGGCGAGGCTCCGGTCTGGCATCCTGACGTCCGGTTCTTTCGCGTGTTCGATGCCGAGTCGAATCAACCGCTCGCGGCGTTTTATCTCGATCCGTTCTCGCGTCCGGAAAACAAACGGGGCGGAGCGTGGATGGATACCTGCTTGCCACGCCGACGATTCCGCGGACAGATCGAGTTGCCTGTCGCGCATCTGGTTTGCAACAGCACTCCGCCGGTTGGCGATGAGCCGTCGCTGATGACGTTCCGCGAAGTTGAGACGCTGTTCCACGAGTTTGGTCACGGCTTGCAGCACATGCTGACGACGGTCGACGAAGCGGACGCCGCCGGAATCAACGGCGTCGAATGGGACGCGGTCGAACTGCCGAGTCAGTTCATGGAGAATTGGTGTTATCACCGCCCCACGATTCGCGGCCTCTCCGGCCATTATCAAACGGGCGAGCCGTTGCCCGACGAGTTATTCGACAAGCTCACCGCCGCGAGAAACTTTCGAGCGGCCAGCATGATGCTCCGCCAACTGCACTTCGGCATGACGGACATTTATCTGCATCACCAGTTCGATCCCTCATCGAGCGAGTCGCCGTTCGATGTGCAGCGCCGCATGGCCGAGAAGACCGCCGTGCTGCCGCCTCTGCCCGAGGATCGCATGTTGTGCGCGTTCTCTCACATCTTTTCGGGTGGCTACGCGGCGGGCTACTACAGCTACAAGTGGGCCGAGGTGCTCAGCGCGGATGCCTTCGGAGCGTTCGAGGAAGCGGGCCTCGATAACGAATCCGCCGTGCAAGCGACCGGCCGACGTTTTCGAGACACGGTGCTGTCGCTCGGAGGGAGCCGACACCCGCTGGAAGTCTTTCGAGCGTTTCGCGGTCGCGATCCCGATCCGCTGGCGCTGTTGCGTCAATGCGGATTGGTTTGAGTCGCTTGATGAAATTGCCAAATGCAGGACGGAACTGCGTCTGGATGAGCGGTATACTCGGCCGACGACTGGCCGCTTTGGAATGACGTTTTCTCGATAAGCCAGGTGAGGTGAATCATGCCCACGATGTTGCTCGACCGTACGTCGAACGAGCGAATTGAAGCGCCCGAGATGACGCCCGAAGACCTGCTAGTGATGCCTGATAGCAAGGACTACGAACTGATCGACGGCCAATTGGTGGAGCGAGCGACGGGCGAACTTTCGAGTTGGGTGGGTGGCGAAGTTCTGGGATTGCTGCGTCAGTTTGTGAAAGAGAATCGTCTCGGTTGGGTGTACGGCTCCGATTGCGGCTATCAGTGCTTCGCGTTCGCGCCTCGGAAAGTCCGTAAGCCGGATTGCTCGTTCGTCAGCCGGGCGAAAAATCCCAGTCGCCCGATTCAAGAGGGTTGGATCAAAATCGTGCCGGATTTGGTGGTCGAAGTGATTTCGACTCACGACGTCTTTCAGGAAATCGACCAGAAGGTGCTCGACTATCTCGCTGCCGGTGTCGGTGTGATGTGGGTCGTCAATCCGTTTAGCCGAACGGTGATCGTGCATCATTCCAAGGCGTCGGCCGAACGCCTCTCGAGCGATCAAGAGTTGACGGGTGGCGAAGTTCTCAAGGGCTTTTCGTGTCTCGTGGATTCGCTGTTCCCGCCGCCGGAAGAAGTGCAACTGCTGCCGCGACAACACAGCGACGAGTGATTCGGCAATCATTCGCCGTTCGCCCCGATTGCTGTCCGGCATTCCGCCGGTGTGGGATTCGTCTCCGACAGAGGAAAAGTGAGATAACGGCTATCGGCTCTCGGCCATCGGCTCTCGGCTTTCACTGTTCGGAGTCGCGGGAGGTGGGCTTGGCAGTTTGACGTGCGGCGTGTTGTAGGCGACGACCACGATGCAGACCGCCATGCCGGCGATGCCGACCCACAACCAAGGGCTGGTCTCGTGCGCTCCGGCTTGGCTGCGCGCCATGACCAGGTTGGTCAGCGCAGTGACTGTGACAGCTCCTCCGAAGACGATCGGCATGACAATCTCCGGTCGAGGTTTCATTCCGGTCGGGAAGCTGAACATGGCCAGTGTCAGCGTGAGTGCTCCGAAGGCTCCCAAGCTGCCGGAGATCAGTCCCCACTTCAGACCGACGCTGCTGAACGAGAACGGCACGTCGGTGTATTTCATGCCGATCGCGCCGCCGACAATCGCCCACACGAGGTAGGCGACGCCAATCAACAAGTACGGCTTGAACGGACTCTGTTCGGCCGCGCGGGCCAGACCCAAGACGGGGCCATACAAGCCCCAAAACAACGCAGTCAGCAACGCAAAAATCACAGGCAGTTTCATGGTGTCCTCAATGATTCGATGGTTCAGATTTCGCGGAGCAAGATCGTAGCGGGTGAGCGGTGAGTGCGAAGGGGTCGGGAGTCTTTTTCCTGCCGCCGATGGTCGTGAAACATTCGGTGGTCGAAACCCGGCGGCAGGAAAAAGACTCCCGACCCCGTGGCTCACGATCAGAAGAACGCATCCCACGCCGCGACCAGCATCATCACGATTCCAACCGCCATCTTGCCGAGCACTCCCAGCGTGCGACCGATGGCGACCGCGCTGCCGACGGCGATCGCGTGTTCTTCACTGCGGCCTTTCCACGTTTCGCCCAGGTACGCACCAAGAAATGCGCCGCTGGCACCTCCGAACAAGATACCGATCAACGTGCCGAGCACCGGCACGAACGAACCGCCGCCTGCGCCGAACAGCGCACCGGCGATGCCACCCAGCAAGGCCAACCAAACGGCTCGACGACTGGCTCCGTGCTTTTTCGCGACGACAACTCCAGCTCCGAGTTCCAACACTTCCCCGATCACGGCCAAGCCGAACACAATGCCCGCCGTCAGCCAACTGACGTTGAAGCGTGTCTCTTCCGGCATCAGCCACGCGGCTAGAGCCGTCAGCAACACGATTAGCCAATTGCCGGGAAGTTGCAGCACGGTCAGAAACCAAGCGAGCAGATTCGCCAGCACCAGCAGGACGGCTCCGACAAACGGAAAGATGTTGGAATTCATGGCAGTGATCTCAATCAACTGGAAGCCGAGTTCGCGCGAGCTGCGGATGTTCTCCGTCCTGGTGATTGTGTTCTTCGCGATTGTCGCCGGAATCTGGAAGTTCAGATCGGAGCAAACCACCGGCCCGGCAATTTTGGTCGGCGTGGCTTGGACGATTGGGTTGCTGGGATTGGCGATCCCGCAAGCCGTGCGTTGGGTCTATGTTGGCTGGATGGTAGCGGTGTTTCCGATCGGCTGGGTTGTCTCGCATCTTCTCTTGGCGGTGATCTTCTTCGGGGTCATCATGCCCATCGGTTTGATCTTGCGAGTGCTCGGCCGCGATCCGATGCGCAAGATGTTGGATCGGTCGGCATCCACGTATTGGATTGCACGGCCAACCGAGCCGACTGATTCGCAGCGTTACTTCCGCCAGTTCTGAGGCCGCCCATGTCCGACAAATCGCCGCCACCGACTAAGACTCCCACCACCGATTTCGAGCGGCAAGCGGAAGAAGCTCAGCCAGGACTCATTGCCGAGTTCATCGACTTTCTCAAGCACAGCAAGAAGTGGTGGCTGACGCCGATTATCGTGGTGTTGATGCTGATCGGATTTTTGATTTTCTTGAGCGGCACTGCGGCGGCACCGTTCATCTATTCGTTCTGGTAACAACAAGTCACTCAAACTGTGCGGTTTTTGAGTCCCGCTAGGGACGCATCGAGAATAGCCCAGCACGTCAGTGCTGGGTTTCGTGGCGAAAATCTTCACAAAGTCCCGTTAGGGACGACAGAAAGCGATCCTGCTCTATCGTCCCTGACGGGACTCAAGAGGCACGTTGAACGGTCATCCCAGCACTGACGTGCTGGGCTATTTTCGAGTGTCCCTGACGGGACAAAAACAAAACCGCTCGCCTGTCTGTCGCACGAACTCATTTCTCCGGCAGCTTCGCCCCTTTCTCCAAATGTTCGGGGATGCCCAGCAGAGTTGGGTCTTTGGAATTATCTCCGATGATCTCCGGAATCGGCTGCGTATCGAGCCACTCGTTGAGCGTGATTCGTCCCGGAGTGGGATACTGAAAATTGCCGGGCACAAGAATCGGGCCCAGCCACAGTTCCGAGTTCTCCTGGACGGTTCGCTCACGGATGCGGAGCGCGACGACGATGCCGTATTGCAGGGTTCCTTGGACCGCCTCCTCCGTGCGTCTCGCGTTCGTGTAGACATAGATGACGCCGTTGATCGCGACGTCAGGCTGCCCCTCGAAGTCTCCCAGGCGATATTTGGCGGCCCAGCGTTCGCCGGTCTGGACGACCTCCAACTTGGCCGGCTCATCGGTGGCGAGCGGTTCCTTGCGGTCACCCGCGCGACGAGTCAGCAGCATGTCTCCCATGATCTGATCGGTGAACAGTGACGGCGTCGCGTTCGCGGCCCGTTCAATCTCCAGCCGCACGAAGAGTTGCGAGCCGCTCAACGGTTGGCCGATCTCGACCGGTTGATCGTTCTCGTCGATCAGCGACAACCGCATGATCGCCGTGCGATAGTCGCCGCCATTGAACAGCTTCTCATGACGCTCATCGTTGCCCCGATAGTAGGTGCCGCCCAGCCCCGTCGCGCCTCGCGGTCGCAGCGGAGTGGGCTGAGCTCCGTTCAATGCGACGGGCCGAGATTCACCGGCGGCGTTCGCTTCCGCCAACTTCTGTTCGGTGCTGGCGAACTCGGACGACTGCCGCATCGTAAACGCAACCACGTCCCACAAGACCGTGCTCAACACCACCGCCAGAAAGCCCCCCAGCGAGACCTGTTGGCAGAGGCTGCGCACTCGACGTCGCAGTCCGCGCGACCAACGCTCGTTGTCGGCCGGCGCGCGGCGGACACGGTCGGCGAGGCCCACCAGAAGCGTGAAGATCAGCAGGAAATAAATCTTCGGTTCGCCGCCGATGACGCTCAGCCTCTTCCACAGATCCTGCCCATAACGGGCGAGGAACTCGTCACGGCCAGAAGGTGGCGTCTTCTCCGGCCACGGAGCTTTCTCTTGTACCCAACGGCGTAGAGTGGCGATTTCTCGTTCGTTCAGCCGGCCACCTTCTTTGGGCATGACGGTCGTGGGATCGTCGCTGGTCACTCGCCGCAACAGCTCGCTGTCATCGGCGGACGTTCCGATGAGCTTCTTGCCGGAAAGACCACCCAACAGCGCGAATGTCTTCTCATCCAACCGCAGGCCCCCCTGTTGTTGGTGCAGGCCGTGGCAGTTCAAGCAATGCGCTTTGAAGATCGGCGCGACCTCTTGGTGAAAGTCGATCGTCGACGTCGGTGGTGGTTCGCTCGCGCATCCGGCGAGCAGCACCAAGCCGATCAGCCGCAGGGCGCTAGCCCCGGTTCGGTTCGATTGAACCGGGGCTAGCGCCCTGCGGCTGATTAGATTTGCGGGCTCAAACCCGGCACCGTGACTCGTCAACACGTTGGACACAGAGCAGCCCCACCAAGAATTGAGACAGGCGAGCGGGGCGGCGTCAGCCCCCCGGTGCGTTCGGGCAAGACCGG
>CAMDPX010000282.1 GCA_945905295.1 Planctomyces sp. SH-PL62
CTCGCCACGTCGATCATCGCGTACAACCTCGTGCAACAGGTCCGCCGTCTGGCCGCCCAACAAGTCGGAGTCCAACCCCGCCGTCTCAGCTTCACCGGAGTCTGGGCTGCCGTCCGCATCATCCTGCTGGAATCCCACCAGTGGAACTCGAAAGACCAAACCCAATGCGACAAAGTAAGTGCCATTGGGCTGACGCCGCCCCGCTCGCCAAGCGCGAATGCGGGCCACGTTCGATGCACGCGAAACGCCAGATACCCCGGCACGCCGAAGGCCAGCATCCACGCCCCCCAAAACAGTTGCTCGCCGATCGAACCGCCAAAGCGTCGCAATCGCCGCACCGCCAGCCAGCACCACAACACCACCGAGAGATGCAACGCCGCCACCGGCAACGCAATCTTTTTCAATTCGACACCGGGTAACGCACGAGCCAACTCCAAGCCCAATTGCCGAGCGCGGCGATAATCCACCGATGAGGATTCGGAATCCTCCGGATGGGTCATGGCCCAGATCAGGAAATCCCCAAACGCCGGGATTTGAATCAACGGCCACATCCACGCCCCTTGCTCTTCGCCCCCTGGGGAGATGTCCCGATGCCGCACGACTCGCTCGCGGAGTACGATCCCCTCCGGCGTGGCCCAGGTCAGCTTCCAGCCATTGGTGAAGAGCGGCTCCACATACAACGGCCCCTCCGAAGTTCGCTCCCACTGCAACAACGCCAAACGGCGCACGCTCTCAGGCAATCGCAACGTCTCCACAACGGTTGGTGTTCCCGTGAGCGGCACGGCGCTAGCCGCCGGTAAGGACGCTTCCGTCGGCGAGATAACCAGCAATGCGTCGGCAGTCCGCAGCACGACGCGAATCCGTTTTGTCTGCGTGTCATCCGGCCCTTCAAACCTCGCCGCCAGGACTGGCTCGCCGTCGTACACGAGGCGACTGGTCCGATCACGCAAGTCGACCCAATGCACGCGCCGGCCACCCGGTTCGATCAACAGCTTGCCGGTGCGTGGGTCAGTCCTCTGATAGTAGTTCGACGTGGACCATCCCAACGACATCACACCGCTATCGCCAATGCCGACCATGCCGGCACGTTCGGTTCCCGATTGAATTGGGAATTGCTGCGTCTCCGACAATGGCACCTTCGAGAACCCCTGCTGTCCGATCCAGCCGATATGGCGATTGCTCGGCAATTCAAACAGCGTGAATTGCCCGCGCGTCCCTAAGTCCTCGAAGAAACAAACCTCACTGGTTCGCGAATTCAACATCACGACGTCCGTTCGCCAGGTTGCTCGCCGAGGACGCTTCCAGATCCGGGAATCGGCAAACATAACCGCGCGAAAGCTCTCGTCCTTTTCCACCATCTCGATCGGTGTGCCATCCAGGTCGTGATACTCGGTCATGACGTCCTGGCCGTCGCGATATGACCTCGTCTTCCACACCGGCAACCCATCTTTGCGGAAGAGGAAGAGATGCTGGTCATGCTCCGTCTGCGGCTTGTGAAAGATTTCCGCGATGATGCTGCCAACGAACACCAACGCAAACACCCACACCATCCCCGCAGCCACGGTCAGCAACACCGCTCGGCAAACGGTCGAGACACGCAATCGGTTTGTCGAACGCGGACGACTCATGCGAATTCCCGCTCCTCAACAACAGCCAGGATCGAAACGCTCAACGCGATCACCATCGCAAGACAAATTCCCCAATACTGAGCCACCGTCGGCATGAGGGCTGTCGCTTCCAAGTGCGAATCCAACGATCCCATCCAGAACCACATCCCCAGCGTGACCGTCGTGACCAGCGGCCACAGCCGAGACCACCACCACTTCGCGGGACGAATGCCCGACAGAAACGCTCCCAAGAAGATCACAACGCTCCAGCCACACGCCTCGATCGCCGGCTGCAACTGCGACCAATGAAACGGAGCCCCCAAGTTCCCCGGCCGCTCCACCCAGATCGAGTACACCACCACCGGCAGCATCGCCAACACGAGCGTCACGACTGCGCCAACCAGCAACTTGGCCCCGATATAAGCTCGCCGAGACACCGGCCGAAATAACGCAAACGCCCACGTCCCGCGCAGCCCATCGTCCAACGACATCGAGAACCCCAACACACTCGCGATCGACGCCAGCAGGAATCCAAACCAGATCAGCCACTCCGTCTGAGCCAACGCGAATCCCGGCTGCAATTCAATGTCCCCACGCACCCAATGCGTTTGCCCAGTCAATTCGCTCAGCATCCACCCGTCGGCCAACAACGCCAGCGCGATGACCCGCAAGAGCGATCGGAGTTCTTTGGTGATCAATGTCCACATTGGATGAGTCATTTCCAAAACCGAATTGGCTGACAGAAAAAAGAGGACAGAAAAAAGAGGACAGAAAAAAGAGGACAGAAAAAAGAGGACAGAAAAAAGAGGACAGAAAAAAGAGGACAGAAAAAAGAGGACAGAAAAAAGAGGACAGAAAGAGACTTCCTTTTCTTTCTGCCCCCTTTTTTCTGTCAGCCGTCCGCGTTCGCATCCCCCGCAAACACCGGGATCGCACGACGCGAACCGCGCGTGTATTCGATGAAAGCGTCTTCCAGATTCAATTCCACAACTTCAATGTTCTTCGGCACCGGCGTCATGGCTGCGAACAACGCCTGATGCACGTCGCCAAAGCCGACGATGACCAACTCCAACCGCCGCTCCTCGACATGCGAGGCCACTAAACCGTCGCAGCCAGAAAACACCGGAGGCAAACTGTCGAACGACAACACGACTCGCCGAATCGACTGCTTGAACTCATCCGTCGGGCAATCGACACGCAGCACGCCATCGACCATCACGCCGATCCGATCGGCCACTCGTTCGACATCGCCGAGCACATGCGACGACAGAAAGATCGTCCGCCCTTTCTTCTGGATGATCTGAATCAACGACTCCAGAAAATCGCGTCGCACGACCGTATCCAAGCCGAGCGTCGGGTCGTCGAGGATCAGCAATTCCGGCTCCGGCGCGATCCCCAGCGCCAGCGACACCTGAGCCACCTGCCCCTTCGACAAGTGTTTGATCTTCTGCCTTCGATCGAGCTGAAAGTGTTCGATGATCTGATCGAACAGCCGTTGATTCCAAGCCGGATAAAACGGCCGATTGAACCGCATCAACCCATCAATCGTCATCCACGAATACAGCGGATGCCCCTCGGCCAGATACGCGATCCGCTGCCGCATCTCCGGCGGCAACGTGGCCACGTCCTGCCCCAATAGCGACGCCGTCCCGTCATCGGCATGCACCATCCCTGTCAGCATCTTGATGGTCGTCGACTTCCCCGCCCCATTGCGGCCAAGGAACCCGTAGACGCACCCCTCCGGCACACGCAACGTCAGCGCCTTCACGACGCATTTCGAGCCGTACCACTTGGTCAAACCGTCGGTCACGATGGCATCAGGCATGTTGAACCTCGGTCTTAAATCCCAATTTCCAAATCTCAATGTCCAATGAATGACCAATTCACAATGACCAAACTTGGCGGAACATCACTCCGCACCGCGAACCTCTGCCCATTCATTTGGGATTTAGGCATTGGGATTTCATTGGACATTGAAGCTTGGAAATTGGTCATTTCCCCTCCGGCCACTGAAACTGTCCGATCCGCTTGGCCAACATTTCCTTCACCTCGGCCGCCGAATAGCCCAGATGCACCGCTTCCGTCAGCAGCTTGTCGAGCTGCTCAACCAGCCGTTCGTCGCGCGCACGCTTCATCAAGTCCCGCTTCGGAGCCCCCACGAATACGCCCAGCCCCTGCCGCGTAACGAGCATCCCTTCGCGTTCCAATTCCTGATAAACGCGAGCGATCGTGTTCGGGTTCACGACCACATCCTTGGACAACTGCCGCACCGACGGCAACTGCTCATCCGGCTGCAAATCACCGCGAGCGATCGCCGATCGAATCTGCTCGGCCAATTGCCGGTAGATCGGAACTTTGCTGGCAGTGTTGATTTGAAACTGCATGACGGCCTCGCGAACTGTACTAATAAATGTAGTACAGTGCGTGGGGCGTCGTCAAGGTCGTGCCAGGAACAAAAAAGACTTCGCACACGGATGCGAGAGGCGCACACGGATGAACGCTGAGCGAGGCGGCGCGTCAGGCCAATGCAACCGCCGCGTATGAGTGACCATGAGGTCAAAGTCACCACGACAAGACTGAATGTGAAGGAGCCCGACGAATGAAAGGAGACGACGAATGTGCCCGACGGTCGTGGCATTCGTCGTCGCCTTACATTCGTCGGGCACTTTCTCTCTGACTTTTGTTGCGACTCTTTTTTTGGCGCTTCTCAGTGAAGTGATTTGAAGGTTGGGGTGAGCTCCATCCCGCAAGCCCACTAAGCCGCGTTCGACCCCGGAGCCGGCGACATGCGGAAGTGCCCATCCTCGCTGACGTCCTCAAAGCGAACCGACATGCGTTTCGACACGCCGCTTTGTTCCATCGTCACGCCATAGAGGATATCGCCGACCTGCATCGAGCGTTTGTTGTGCGTGATCATGATGAACTGCGTCGTCTCGCGGAATTCTTTGACGACTCCGCTGTAGCGTTCGACGTTGGCTTCATCCAGCGCCGCATCGACTTCGTCCAGAATGCAGAACGGGCTGGGCTTGCTGCGGAAGATCGCCATCAGCAGAGCGATCGCAGTCATCGTCTTCTCGCCGCCGCTCAGCAGCGAGATGCTGCGAAGCTCTTTGCCCGGCGGCCGAGCCACGATGTCGATACCGCAGTCGAGCACGTCGTTGGGGTCTTCGAGGATGATGTCCCCTTCGCCGCCGCCAAACATCTTGCGGAAGAGTTGCTGGAACTGAATTCGAATCGCCTCGACCGTCTCCAGAAACATCCGCTGACTCTCGACATTGAACTGCCGAATGATGTCTTCCAGCGTCGCCTTGGCCTCTTCGAGGTCTTGCAACTGCGTGCTGAGATGCTGGAACCGACCGTCCAACTCGTCGAGGTCTTTGAGGCTGTCGGTGTTGACGCTCCCCATCATCTTGAGCTTGCGGCGCAGGCGATTGACACGCTCTTCGAGCTCCGGGCGGACTTCGAGGAAGGAGGGGCTAGGGGTTAGGGGCTGGGGGTTAGGGGAAGACGATTCTGCGATGACGGATGTTTCAGCGACGAGCGCTTCCGCATGATCTAGTCCCAAGCCCCTAGCCTCTAGCCCCACTTCCGCCTGCCAGCGGGCGAACGCCGACGCTCCCGACGCGACGACTTCGTCGAGCGTCATTTGGTATTCCTCTTCGATACGCTCCGCGCAGACCTGCAATTGATGCCGTGAGTCGCGAGCGGCAATCTCATTGGCGTGCAAGCGGTCGGCGAGTTCACGGCGAGCGGCTCGCAGGCGTGCTTCCTCTTCGGCGAAGGACGACTTCTGGGTTCGCAAATGATCCTTATCGGCGAGGACGGATGCGACTTCGGCGGCGAATTGTTCATCGAACAATTGCAGCTCCCACAGCTCGGCGTTCGTGTTGAGCAATTGCAAATTGAGCTGACGCATCTGAGCGGCGGCGGCGGTGAGGCGACGTTCGGCCTCATCGAATTGCTCGTCCCGTTGCCGCTGTTCGTCCTGCAAACGAGTCACGGCTGCGCGCAAAGCCTGCCAGCGTTCCTCGTGCTTGGCGAGATGCAACTGCTGCTCAATCTGCTGCTGAGCCAGCGACTGTCGTTGCGACTCTCGGCTCGCGACGTCGGTCTCCAGCGTGACGAACGAATCGCGCAAGCTCGCAAGGTTGTCCTCGAACCACGCTTGCTCGGTCACAGCCCTTTCAATTTGCAGATCCAGTTCCGTGTCGAGCGATTCCCAGCGTGCGGACTCCGCCAGGATCAAATCACGGTCTCGGTTGGATCGTTCCATCTCCTGGCGTTGCACGCTGAGGTCCGACCGCGCGTGAGTGAGCCGGTCGGCGAGTTCTTGTTTCTCGCTCGTGGCGGATTCGATCAATCGCTCGACGGTTTTCAGCGACTGCGTGACGTCCACCGCCTGTTGCTCGCCATCGGCGATTGTGCGGTCGAGTCGCAGCAGATCATTCTTCAGCCGGCGCAGTTCGCTGCGGCGAGTCAGCAGGGCGCTCTCGCTGCGAACCGTGCCGGCGAACAGGATGCCGTCGTCTTCCAGCAGTTCGCCCTGCAAGGTGACGAAGCGGCAACCGCGTCCTTCGCCTTCGGCGAGTCGCAACGCGGTGTCGAGCGTATCAACGACCCACGTTGTTCCGAGTAACGCTTCGGCCAAACCAGGCAGCGCGGTTTTGAGACTGGCGAGTTGGTCCGCACGCCGAATAACGCCGGGATGCGAAACCAGATTTGGCGAGCGGGGTGGCGTCAGCCCCCCGGTGGATTCCATGTCTGCGGAGGACCGGGGGGCTGACGCCGCCCCGCTCGCCTGGACTTCTATGAACCCGACTCGTCCCGACAATCGGCTGTTGCCGCTGTTGAGATACTCGATGAGCGGAGCCATTTCGCGAACGACGATGAGTTGTGCTCGCGCGCCGAGTGCGACTTCGAGGATCGCGGCTTCGTCGAGGTCCGCTTCGAGCAGATCGGCAACACTGCCCAGGATGCTGTTCCAGGGAGCGTAGTCGGACGTCTGTGCTCGGCTGAGAATCTCCTTCACGCCGATGCCGAGTCCTTCTTGGCGGCGTTCGAGATCTTCCAGAACCGACTGCTGCGACTGCTTCGCGCTGCGGTCTTCACGCTGTTCGCGGAGCTGGGCCTGGCAGCGTTCTTGCTCAGCGAGCAATTGCTGCTGACGTTCTCGAACCTCGCGGACTCGACCGTCGAGCGACGCGACTTCCGTCAGCACGGTCTCGACGGCCGCTTGCCGGCGCAGAACCACGGACTGAGCGGTGATGATCTCTGTATTGCACTGTTCGAGCCGTTGCCTCGTCGTCACGAAGGCGGATTGCGCGGCGGTTTGCTGAGATTGCAAACTGGCGACTCGCTGTTGTGCGGAGTTTGCTTGCTGCATCAGTTCGACTTGTTTCTGACGTTCGCGTTGCAGCGTCGCCTGATCCGCTTTGAGCTGCGCGGCGAGTTCCGCCAATTCCGTTTGAGTGGCGGCGAGTTCGGTTTGCAACTTGGCGTGCTGGACGTTGCTGTCGGCAAGTTCTGCCTCGGACCGGCTCAGCTCGGCGGTCAATTCGCACGAGCGGCCGCGCATGATCGCTCGCTGGCGGCGCAAGCGGTCCAATTCGGAACCGAGTTCCTTTTCGCGAGCCGTGAGATGCCGCAACGTCGATTCCTGACGGACAACGCTTTCGCGATTACCGGCGGCGGTTCGTTCGGCATGCCGCAGGCGAGTGTCCACCTCAGCGATCTCAGCATCGAAGACAGAGAGTTTTTGTTCGAGCTCTTGTTGCCGCGCGGACAAGGTTGCGAGTTCGGTCTCGCCGGAGTGCAGTTCGGCTTCGACAACCTGCAACTGTGCGGAGAAATGCCGATGATCGTCCGCCGCCAGGCCGAACCACCATTCGCGCAGCTCGGCCGAGACTTCGCGGTACTTGGCCGCCTTCCCCGCTTGCGTGCGCATCGTGTTGAGCTGCGATTCGACCTCGTCCACGATGTCGCGCAGCCGCAGCAGGTTTTGTTCGACGCGCTCCAGCTTGCGAGTCGCCTCTTCCTTGCGAGCCTTGTACCGCGAGACGCCGGCGGCCTCTTCAAAGACGTGCCGCCGCGCGGCGGCGTTCGATTGCAGGATCTGATCGACTCGGCCTTGCTCGATGATGCTGTAGGCGGACGAACCCGCCCCCGTGCCCATGAACAAGTCTCTGATGTCTTTCAGCCGCGCGGGCTGCTGGTTGATGAGGTATTCCGAATCGCCGTTGCGCCACAAGCGGCGACCGATCTGCACCTCAGTGGCATCGAGCGTCAGACAGCGCGACGTGTTGTCGAACGTCAGCAGCACCTCGGCGAACGCGGCCGGCTTGCGGCCCGACGCGCCGTTGAAGATCACGTCGGTCATCTCTTTGCTGCGGAGACTCTTCGGGCTTTGATCGCCGAGCACCCACTTGATCGAGTCCACGACGTTGCTCTTCCCCGAACCGTTCGGCCCGACCACGCAGGTGATCCCGCGCGAGAAGTCAAAGCGCGTCCGATCCGCGAAGCTCTTGAAGCCGAACATATCCAGCGACTTGAGCATGGCGGTTGCAGAGGGGGCTAGGGACTAGGGGCTGGGGGTTAGGGGAAACGGATCGGGGAGGTGAGGTTAGTTTTCTTTGTCTTCCCTAACCCCTAGCCCCAAATCCCTAGCCCCTACTTTCGTTTCCAGAACTCGAACCATCTTCGTGCCGACTCTTCGTCCGTCGGCGAACTGCGCGCATCGGCGACTGACGCATTGCCTCGCGAATCTGAGTCGGACTCCGCGACTTCATCGGGAGCGGAGGTCTGCTTCTCGATCGCCTCGCCGAGCGATTCTTTCGAGTTGCCCTCCCCCTTGAGGTTGGGAACGAAGTTCGGGCTGAGGTTCGAGTTGCCGACGCGAACTTTCTTACCGTCAGGTTTGGACGAGTCTTCCTTGCGGACGAACTCGCGTCCGCCTTGCGGCAGCGCGTCGATTTCGATGTGACCGGTGAGGTTCTGCTGCTTGGCCGCTTGCAACAACATCTGAGCGATGTCGGGGTAACTGGCTCCGAACTCGACCGCCGTGCGGATGACGTCCGCGACACGCGGCGAGACCTCTTTGCGTTTGTCCGGCTGCCCGGCCTGATACTTCGAGAGGACGATTCGATCCTTGCCGGGTTGCGCCGTGACGAGAATGTGATTGCCCGCTCGGACGGCCATCGGCGTCTTGAACTCCTGGTCCTCACCAAAGAGGACGATCTCCGAACGGCGATGCTGCGTCAGATGGATGATCGGCTCCCCCTTGTCGGTGTTCGGCAACGTATGCAGGGCAAAGATCTCGCGGTCGGCGTTGGGCTCCTTCATCGCCTCGCCGCCGAGATACGGGTCGCGCTTATCGAGCGTCCACAAAGCTCGGAACGCTCCGTAGCGGAGTTCGGCGCTGTCGATGCTCTTGCCGCTGGCGTCGATCTGCGCGTTGGTCAGCTTGCGAAGCAGCAGGTGTGTCTCGCCGGCGTCGATCGTGGAGAGCGCCGCCAACGCATACACGCGGAAGGCACGCTCATTGACCGCCGCTTCGCCGAGCACGGGGACGGCGTCCGCCTGGCCGAGGTACGCCAGTGCCATCGCCGAATTGAACTGCACCAGCGAGTCCGGATGTTTCAATCCGGTCTTGAGAATCGGGATCGCCTCGATGCCGATCGCTTCCAACTGCAACGCGGCCGTCTCGGTCAGGTCGGGATCGAGCAACTGCGATTTCAGTTTCTCCATGCGGACATGCCGAGCGACCTGCGACTCACGAAACGCGATGTTGCGGATCACCTGGAGGTAACGCGGATAGTTGTCCTTGTAGCGCGAATAGACTTTCAACTCGATCGTCTGATCGGTCAGGGCTTTGGCGAGCGGTTCGCGCAAGCCGCTTTCGTTGTATGCAAAGAACCGCTGCCCGATTTTGTCGGCGATGCGTTTCGATTGCCGCACGCTGCGATAATCGCTGCGCAGTTGCACGCGCAGATCGCGATCTTTCTTAGACGTTCCGCCGCCAAGAATTTTGCCGCGCACCTTCAACCCGGTGTTTTCCGATTTTCCTTCGCCGGTCGTGATCAGGATCGACCCCTTCGCCTTGGCGAGGATGTGCCCTTTCATGACCCCTTGGCCGGGGACGATGGCGGCTTCGGACAATTCCGTTTCCAACAACCAACCGCCGTTGAGACTGGTGGTGGTGTCCCCATCGGGAACGCGAACATCGACATCAAACGCTTCCCCTTTGCGGATCGTCGGCGGAAGCAGCGCCTGAATGATGACCAGCGCGGTGTCGCGCGAACGCAAGATCGTTTCCGGATCGTCGATGCCGCGGCGCCGCATGTCGTCGGCCAGCACTTCGCGGTAGACCGACGGCGGTGGATCGCCACCCGTTCCATCCAAGCCGACGACTAAGCCCACGCCTTGCAGCACGACATAATTCAAGCCGGCGAACGAGGCAAAGTTGCCGACAAACGGCGTTTCGACCTTCGTCTCGAACTCTTTGTCCTTCTCGTCGTCCTTGAGATCTTTGAGGTTTTCGGCCTCTTCGTCCGACTTATCGGGCGACTGCGAGCGCAGCATCTTGGAGCTCAGAAGTTTGAACTCCTGGCAGCCAATGAGCACGCCGCAAAACAACAAGCTCAGCAACAGGCACACGCCGAGTCGAAACGCCTTCATGACGTCGCTCCGGAACGAGAGGGGCAAAACGGACGCAATGCGTTCGTCGCCGAGAGGTGGGAAAAGAAACAAACGGAGGGGAATTCAGACAGGAATTTGCTCGACTAGATCGCCGAGCGGCAGGAATGGAGCGGGAAAGTACGCCCGCTCGCGAGAGACGGTCAAGGTGAGATGCCACGCCCCCATCGACCTCGTGTCGATGGGGCGACAGATGGAGAACTAACTCGCACTTCCCTGAGTCGTGGTCAGACCCCATCCGCCTCGTGCGGATGGTGAATCAGATTCAGAACCGCTCATCGCCCAATGATCTGCTTCACCATCCGCACGAGGCGGATGGGGTCGGTGAGGTCGGAAGACCACTTCGCTAGTGCCACAGATCGCAATTGAACTGCCATGGAGCCTGAAACTCCCCAGGGATGGCATGGCAATACCACGGATAAAAAACGAGAAGCGTTGTCTTATCCGTGGTATCGCCATGCCATCCGTGGGGATCATCGGTCTAAAAACTCAAGTTTTGATCAGAAGACAATCAGCGATCGTTCCGGTGGAAGGTCATTTCTGATCTGCGGCACTAGCACACCATCGGTCGCTCCATCCAGGCAAGGGGACTGTCGTTTTAAGAAACTCAATTACGAACACTATTGCCAGGGTCGCTACACTCCGTCCCGACTGTCATTCACGGAGGTTGAGCATGGCGACGGCGGATTATTGGGCGGAGCCGAAGGTGGTTCGGGAGCAGATCGTGT
>CAMDPX010000283.1 GCA_945905295.1 Planctomyces sp. SH-PL62
CCCCGGTCCAACGGCGAACGCACCGGGGGGCTGACGCCGCCCCGCTCGCCAGAGTGTTTCACGAACAGTCGTGCGTCTCAGGAGGAATGATCTCATGGCTGAAGAACGCAAAGCTCGTCCGTGGCATTGGGTCATTGTGGGATTGATCGTGGTTGGCGTGGCCACGTTCGTCGTGTTGCGAGGCCGGCCGATTGGCAACGAGAAGATCGAGAGCGTCGATTCTGTGCGGGCCTTGGGACTGAAGAACGACGCCATCGCATTGATGGAGAACTGGCGATTCGATCTGTCCGCTGAGAAGCTCTCCGAGTTGGAAACGCTGGTTCCCAACGAACCGCTGGTGCGAAGGAATCGAGCCATCGCCGCCGTGCTGGCGATCTCGCCGGAAGGGATCGACAAAACCCGCGAGCGTGAGGCATACGACCGAGGGCTGATCCGAGCGACCGAGTCGGTCGCGAAACTGCTGGCCGCGGAACCGGAGTTGCCAATCGCGCATCTGCTCGCCGCACGACTGGCCGAGCAGAATGGTGAGTTCCGCACAGCCGTCGAACATTTGGAGAAGGCGGCGAAGTTGTCCGACGGAGCGGCCGCATTCGAGGTCGAGGTCTATCTGGTGTCGCAGAGAGGACAAGACCCGGACCTGGAGGCTCGTGGTCACGCGGCGCTTCAGCGTGCGGCGAAAGCCAACTCCGACAACTTGTGGGTCAACAGCGAATTGGCAATCGCTCAAGTCACCGACCGCCAGGACGAGGCGAAACTCACACTGACTCACTTGCGAGAAACCAGCCAGCCGTTCGTCGAGTTCATCCAGCAACATTACCGCGTGAATATCACCGACTTGATCGACAAAGCCGCGACCGCCATCGAGCAGAAGAATTGGGACATCGCCATTCGCAACGTACGCATCGTCTCAAACGTGCTGCGGCCGGAGATTGCCACGAAGCTCGACCTGAAGAGAGTCGTGAAGCATCCGCTGGAGTATGTCCTGTTCGACTTCTCGCCGGAGTGGCAGAAGCAACACGGCGATGCCAAGACCGCGCAGTCCGTCGCGGCCGCGCCGATCGAAGTCACGTTCACGGAAGCCGAAGCTACCGACCAACTGCCGCCGCTGGCCGGCATTCGAGACGTCAAGATCGCCGATTTCGATCTCGACGGCCGTTGGGACGTGATCGTGCTGCTAAACGGCCAAGTCATTGTCTTCGGCCAGTCAGACGATCCCAAGTCCCGTTGGGTGACGTTGTGCGAGGCAGTCGTCCCCAGCGGCCTGACAAAGCTCGTCGCCGTCGATTTGGATCGCGACACGGAAGAGACTCCGGAAGTTCATCGATTCATCGGACAGCAAACCGCCAAACTCGCCGGCGACGAAATCATCGGTGCCGCCGCAATGGCCGAGGATGCCGACATCGACTTGCTGGTCTATGGCGAGGACGGTGTCCTCTTCCTGCGGAATGTCTACGACGCCGCCACGAAAACGAGGTCGCTGGCAGCGCTGTCGCAGGAACCTGCGTTCGAGGCGTTGCGTGGCGTTCTGGCGATTGCTCCGGCCGACATCGATCACGACGGCGACCTCGATTTGATCGTCTCGACGGAGACTGGCATGTCGATCTGGCAAAACAACGACAGCCGCGAACACACCAAGTTCGCCGACATCTCGTCGCGATCGGCGTTACCGCCGAACGATCTCAAGCCAACCTTGCTGCTGCCGGTCGATTGGAACTTCGACGTGCAAACCGACGTGCTCGTGACAGGACCGGATGTTGAGAATCCCGGCGTGTTAGAAAACATTTCGCATGGCCGATTGCGATGGCGAGACTCGATGCCGCGCATCGTCAGTAACGCCCGATCGCTGCAACTGGCATCCTTGAATACTCAGCCACTCCGATGGGATTTTCTCAGTGATCGCGGGTCGGGGCTTGGTGGTATGCGGCTCTTTGACGGCAACAACGACGGATTGCGCGACATCCTTGCTTGGGATAAACACAACGTCGAATGGGTGCGAGCGGAAGCGCAAGACTTATTCAAGGAGATGCTTGGAAGGAAATTAAAGGGGGGATCGCTGTTGACTGACAAAGCCGAGGTGATCGTGAATTGCGACATCGGCGACTTCGATGCTGACGGCGATGAAGACGTGCTCGTCGTGACCGATCAGCGGCCGATTTGGATTCGCAACGATGGCGGCAACAAGAACGGTTGGATCGATCTGTCGATTCGCGCCGACAAGGACCGCAAGCCGCAGCGCGATGCCGAGCGGTCGAACATTCATGGCGTCGGCAGTTGGCTCGAACTGCGCGGAGGGGGCTTGCCGGAGATGCCGGGACGCAAGCCGCACGTCCGCATCGTCGAAGGACAATCGACGCACTTTGGACTCGGCTCGGCCAAGCATGTCGATGCGGCGCGGATCGTCTGGACGAACGGGGTGCCGCAAAACATTCTGCGGCCGCGATCGGGTGAGGCGATTGCCGCTCAGCAGTTTTTGAAAGGCTCGTGTCCGTACCTCTATCTCTGGGACGGCGAGCGATGGGTCTTCTACACCGATTGCCTCTGGGCCGCGCCGATCGGGCTGCAACTCGCCGAAGGAGTCATAGCTCCGGCTCGCGAGTGGGAGTACCTCAAGATCGACGGCGACCGGCTGCGCGAATCGAACGGCGAGTACCGCGTGATGCTGACCGAGGAACTTTGGGAAGCGGCGTACTTCGACCAAGTCCAACTGCTGGCGGTCGATCATCCAGCCGACGTCGAGTTCTTCAGCAACGAGAAGGTCGGCCCGCCGAGCATCTCGGAATTCAAACTGCATCCAGTGCGGAAGCGACACACTCCGGTTGCCGCCCACGATCATCGCGGGCGAGATGTCCTGAGCAAACTCGCTCACCGCGACGAGCAGTATCTCCGGGCGTTCGACAAGATCATCCAGCAGGGCCTGACCGAAGAGCACTTCATCGAACTCGACCTCGGCGACCTGAGCGCCGCGAAGAATGTGACGTTGTTCCTCACCGGCTGGATCTTCCCGACCGACACGTCGATCAATGTTTCGCTATCGCAGAACCCGGATCGAGCGGCACCGAAGCCGCCGTCGATTTGGCTGACCGACGCGAGCGGCGAATGGCGAGAAGCGATCCCCTACATCGGCTTCCCAGGCGGCAAGACGAAAACCATCGCGGTTGACCTATCGGAGGCGTTAAGAATGACCAACGCGCCCCTCGCACCTCGCCCCTCGCCCCTCAAACTTCGCATCGTCACCAGCATGGAGCTCTACTGGGACGAGATGTTCTTCACGGTCGATGAGCAACCTCTCGAACACACGCTGACTCCGCTCCCACTCCTTGGCGCGGACCTCCAATTTCGAGGCTTCTCCGCGCGGCTGCCGCATCCGGAGTTCGGGCCGGAACGCTATGACGCGTCGGCGATCACACAAGAAACTCAGTGGCCGCCCATGGGAGGCAAGTTCACACGCTTCGGCGACGTCACCGAATTACTCAAAGACTCCGACGATCGCCTCGCGATTCTCGGCGCGGGCGATGCCGTGACGATCCGCTTCCGAGCCGATCAAACGCCAAAACTCCCGCCCGGTTGGAAGCGCGAATTCATCATCCACAACGTCGGCTACGACAAAGACGCAGACCTCAACACGGTCTACGGCCAATACGTCGAACCGCTGCCGTTCCGAGCCATGCGAGGTTATCCCGATTCCACTGGGGCGCAGTTCCCCGACTCGCCAATTCATCGCGCGGACCAGCACCGCTTTCAAACGCGTGAGCAATCTCGCCGGGCGTTTTGGCTCGGCCGATGATCGCTGGTCCGAATGCGTTCCTTCGCTCGTAGTAACCCCATTTATTTCGCTTGTAGTGACCCCATTTATGGGGGCGAGCCGAACCCGATAAATCGGGTCACTACGAGCGAACGCAGTCATTAGTTGGGCTGCGCCGGCTTGAGTTTGGTCTCGACTTCTTGAATCTCGTCCCGCAGTTTCGCCGCGCGTTCGTAGGCTTCGTCCGTGACCGCCGCTTGCAGTTCTTTGCGAAGCTTGATGAGCCGGAACTGTTCCTGGCTCGACTCGCTGGTCTGATGCGGAGCTTTCCCGCAATGCTGCGTGTCGTCGTGAATGTTCTTGAGCAGTTCGTTTAATTCGGTCTCAAAGACCTTGTAGTCGTGTGGGCAGCCCAGCCGTCCAGAAGTCCGGAATTGGCGAAAAGTGATGCCACAGTGCGGGCACGCCAAGTCATCGGCGGCATCGAGTTGCTCGTCGGCGGAACTCAGCGTCAGGCCGTCTTCGTCGGTCTCCTGACCGGAGCTCAAATACTTCTGCGCACACGTTTCGCAGAGATGAAGCTGCTGCACCTCACCTTTCCGAATCTCGGTGATGTGCAGAGTGGCAGGCTTGGAACACCGACGGCACTTCTTCATCATGTCACCCGTAAGAGAGAGCCGCTGAAACTCCGTTGAACGCGGCGAATGGATTCTAGTCGTCGGCTTTGCTTGGTCAAACGTGGTCGGTGATGTGGGAGGATTGCAAATTGAAAATTGCAAATTGCAAATTGCAAATTGAGGAGCAAGACGTGTTGCCATCTGACATGGTGTCGTCTGCCAATTTGCAATTTGCAATTTGCAATTTGCATTTTGCAATCGCCCCCTTCCTCAAGACGCGGCAACCTTGAGGACACCCCATGCCCAATCATCTTCCCAACTTCGACACCTTCTGCCGCATGGCTCAGCAAGGGGATCTCGTGCCGGTCTATCGGCAGTTGGTCGCCGACACACTGACGCCGGTCAGCGCCTTCTGCAAATTGCAATCGGGCTCGTGCGCGTTCCTGTTCGAGAGCGTCGTCGGCGGCGAGAAGATCGGCCGCTACAGCTTCGTCGGCACTGATCCGTTTCTGAGAATGGAAGCGTTCGGCCACGAAGTCTCACTCACCGAATGCGGTGAAGAGGGTCAGCCAGAGCGGGAGACTCGACGCCATGTAGACGATCCTCTCAAAGAACTCGAATCGCTGATCGCCGGTTATCGAGCGGCTCCTCATCCCAAGCTCCCCCGCTTCTGCGGCGGAGCAGTCGGCTACGCCGGCTACGACATCGTCCGCTATTCCGAGTATCTGCCAAACGCGCCGCTCGATGACCGCAAGCTGCCGGACATGTCCTTCGCGTTCTACGACCGCATGGTCATCTTCGATCACGTGCAGAAAACGATTCTGGTAGTCAGCCACGCCCGCACGAAGGGCCGCGATCTACGGCAGGCCTACGACGAAGCGTGCGCCCGCATCGATGAAACCTGCCAGCAACTGCAAACCGGCAAGGCCGACCTGACGCTCAACGACATCGACCTCACCGGCGAGCCGCAGTTGGCCTATCAATCCAACTTCACACAGCCTGAGTTCGAAGCCGCCGTCGAGAAGTGCAAGGAATACATCGTTGCCGGCGACGTCTTTCAAGTCGTCATCAGCCAGCGACTGCAACTGGAAACGAAGGCCACGCCGCTCGACATCTACCGCGCCTTGCGAATCGTGAATCCCAGCCCGTTCATGCTCCTCTTGAAGACGCCGCACACCACGCTGGTCGGCAGCTCGCCCGAGATCATGGTCCGCGTCGAAGACGGCGAGGTCACGATCCGCCCACTCGCCGGCACGCGCAAACGGGGAGCCACCGACGAAGAAGACAAGCGCCTCGAACAAGAGCTCCTGGCCGATCCCAAAGAACGGGCCGAGCACGTCATGCTGGTCGATCTCGCCCGCAACGACGTCGGCCGAGTCGCACAGTATGGCACCGTCAAACTCAGCGACGTGATGACCGTCGAGCGTTACAGCCACGTCATGCACATCACCTCAAACGTGCAAGGCCAACTCGTCCCCGGCCTGACCGCGCTCGACGCCCTGCGAGCCGGCCTCCCCGTCGGCACCGTCAGCGGCGCTCCGAAAGTCCGCGCGATGCAGATCATCGACGAACTCGAACCCACCCGCCGCGGCCCCTATGCCGGAGCGGTCGGCTACATCGACTTCACCGGCAACATGGATACCTGCATCGCCCTGCGAACGCTCGTCCTGCAAGGCTCAACCGCCTACATCCAAGCCGGAGCCGGCATCGTCGCCGACAGCGTCCCGGAGAGCGAATTTCACGAAACGCTCAACAAGGCGAAGGGCTTGCTCAAAGCCATCGACATCGCCGAGCGGCAGTTGTGAAAGCAACGCGGGGTCGGAACTGGCGGTGTCGAAATCTGTCAACTCGCGATTTCCAATCCCGATCATCCGCTGACCAACGAAGACTTGTGGCTCGAACTTCGATGGCGGAGTATCATCCGATCGGTCTCAAGAACGTCCGATTGGAAACCAAAGTACCATGCCCACCAAAAGCGCCAGCCGCGTGGCTCTGAAAAAGACACTTAAAGAAGCTCTGACCGAAACGCTCCACGAGCAGCGGGAGTTGTTGCAGGAAGTCTTCTCGCAAGTCCTCGAAGACGTCGCGTTGGCGGAGGCGATTCGAGCAGGTCGCAAGTCAAAGCCCGTGTCCCGGCATGAGGTTTTCAAAACCTTGCGAGGGTCCACATGCAAGTGACCTTTCGATCCAGCTTTCTGCGCGACCTCAAGAAGATCAAAGACCAACGCCTGCTGGACCGCATCGCCCAGGCCATTGAATGCGTCGAGCAAGCCACTGACCTCCAAGACCTGACCGACCTGAAGAAACTGAGCGGCTTCCACGACTTCTACCGCATTCGAGTCGGCGACCATCGCCTCGGCCTCGCTCTCGCCGACGGAACCATCGAGTTCGTCCGCTGCCTGCCCCGCAAAGAGATGTATCGCCTCTTTCCGTGAGCGACTTTCGTCGCGTGCTGCTCAGTAGGTTGGGACTCCGTCCCGACCCACTTGTGAATCTCGAACGCACGAGCCTTTGTGGCGTCGGTGATGTGTTTCGACCATGCAATTCGGTCGGGACGGAGTCCCAACCTACGGCTTCCATTCGCGGGCGAATCGGAGGGCGCGTTGGCGGACTGGCTCGGTGAGGGTCTGGTCCGCCGCGATGCTCCGAATGAATGGTTTCCGGTCGGTGGGGATTGTTTCAACCGCCGCGATCCGCTGGAGTGGAGTTACTGGCGGCTACGAGGTTTTTTGCTCGGCGGCTTCATCCGCTTGATGAGGACTGGTCCGTCTTGCCGAACCTGCATCGAGAATTCAAAGCCTTCCAACAGCGACATTCCGATCAAAGGGGTTGTCTCGGCGGCGTGAACGATGATGTCGATTCGCCGTCGATCCCAGTTCACGGTCGCGCGGAACACATCAAACACGACTTCGTTGCCATCGCCGAGAATGGCTCGGCTTTCGGTCAACCAAGGCAACTCCAAATCATGGATCATTGACCGCGGCAAGCTCAGAAAGCCGGTGAATCCGCTGTCCACCACGGCGGAGATACGTTCTTGCTGCGACTGCTTACCGAACACAGCAAGTCGCACGATCGCTTCCCGATCTGCGGTGACAACTCCAGAAATCATGTGCGAGCCTTTGCCGGAAGCGAGCCAAACTTGTGAGCGAATCGAAAGCCAATTTTTCGCAGCCAGGGCTGTGCTTGCGGTCGTCGTTCGCGCAGCCGATCCAATGCGGCCAACTCACTCCGGTCGATTTCAAAATCGCCGGAATCAATGTCGATGGCGGCGAACTGGCCGTTGTGAATGGGCTCGAACGTTGGACGAATGAGTTGGTCGTAGAGCGCATCGCCACGACGAGCGAATTCTTCCTTGCTGTGGCGACGCGTGACGGCTGGCATCGCGGCTCTCCGAATGAATGGTTTCAGCTTGGCAGAGATTGTCTCAGAAACTCGCGTTGGGCGGCAACGTCGTTCGAGCGGCAAGACATTCCGAGTTCCACGCTGCTTGGCCATTCGGGGAGACCTTCGGTCGGGCCGGGTGGCTCGGTCAGGAGACCGGCCACAACACATTCATTTCCATTCGCGGGCGAATTGGAGGGCGCGTTGGCGGACTGGCTCGGTGAGGGTCTGGTCCGCCGCGATGGCGGCGAGACATTCGCTCGGGGATTGGCCTTGGGCTCGTCCGCCGCGGCGGATGGATCAGACTCAATGCCTCCAACCATCGCGATCCGCTGGAGTGGAGTTATCGGCGGCGACGAGGCTCTTTGCTCGGCGGCTTCATCCGCTTGATGAGGACTGGTCCGTCTTGCCGAACCTGCATTGTCAGCTCAAATCCTTCCAGCAGCCGCATTCCAACAAGTGGCGTGGCATCGCTCGAGTCAATTTGAATTAACATGTGCCGGCGGTCCTAAATCACTTCACCTTCATGGAGGTCGAAGAGACATTCGCTGCCGTCGGCCAGGACCGCATGGCCGTTGCTCAGCCATTCCAGTTCGAGTTCTCGAATCATGGTGGGAGGCAAAGTCAAAAATCCGTCGTAGCCAGTATCCACAACGGCTTCGACGGTTTCTCGTTGGCCTCGCCGTCCAAAGACCGACAGCCGCACGATCCCTTCATGCCTCGTCACGACTCCGCGAATCATGTACGAGCATTTCGCGGCATGAACCCGAATCGGCGAACATACCGTGACCCAATGCGGACCAGCCACGGCTGAGCCTTTGGGAACCGCGCACGCAAACGGTGGCAGGCGTCCAACTCGTTGGCATCGACTTCAAATTCACCGGTCTCGATGTCGATCACGGCAAACTGATCGTTGTGGCTCGGCTCGAACAGCGGCCGGACTTTTTCGTCATACAAAGCGCTTCCACGGCGAGCGATCTCTTCTTTGCTGTAGCGACGTTTGACGGCTGGCATCGCGACTCTCCGAATGAATGGATTTAGCTTGAGCTTGGCAGGGATTGTCTCAGAAACTCGCGATTGGCGGAAACACGGAGACAGTCGAAACGCCGGGGAGGGAGCTATCGAGTCAGACCGGTTCATTGGCTGACTGTGTTTGACGAAACCTCCCAACGAATGCAAACTCCTGTCATGTCCACCACCAAACGAGTCACGGTCTACTTGGATTCCCGGCTGCACCAGCGCGTCCGCAGCCGAGCGGCGAAGTTGGATCAGAGCGTGTCGTGTCTGGTGAACGAAGCCCTGCGGCGCACGCTCGCCGAAGACGCGGCCGATGTCGCCGCGTTTCGCGAACGTGCGGATGAGCCGAGTCTCTCGTTTCAGCAAGTCGTGCAAGACTGGAAACGCCGTGGCAAGCTATGAGTTGCTCATCAAGCCGTCCGCCGCGAAAGAGATCGAATCGCTCCCGCGCAAGGACCGCCAACGAGTCGTCGCCAAAATCCAATCTCTGGTGACGGACCCGCGCCCCAGCGGTTGCATCAAATTGAGCGGCCACGAACAGTACCGCGTCCGGCAAGGTGACTACCGCATCCTCTACGAAATTCACGACCGCGCCTTGGTCATCACGGTGGTGAAAGTCGGCCACCGACGCGATGTCTATCGCGACTGACCTTGGGATTCAGTTCGGCAACGTCTCTGCGAGTGACACGAGGAAGTCATCGCTCAGCGCGGCCTCCAGTTCGAGTCCCTCGCCCATGTCGGCGGAGTTGGTGTCGCCGTTGGCCGCGAGTGCCTCGCCGTCCTCCGGTTCGGAGTCGGCCAGTTCGCCGAACGCGGAGTCGGAACTGGCAGTGTCGAACTCCGCCAACTCCCGATCCTCAATCCCAACCGTCGCGATCCCTTGGCCGATCAATAGATCGGGACCGAATGCCGCTTGCAGCCAAGCGTCTCCACCGTCATCGAGACCATCCCCCGATTCTGATGATTCAGCCGGGCCGGCTCCGACAGCGATCAACCATTGCTGGTAGTCAGCAAGCCAAAGGTCTTCATTGGCATAGTCATCAAGGCACGGTGGCTCGACATAGGCACCCGAACCACTTTCACTGCTCGAATTGGAATTCGGATCGCAAAGATAGCCCTGGTCGATCAGCCATTGCCGATAAGCCGCTAGCCACAGTTCTTGGTTGGCGTAGTTTCCGGGAATTGGAATTGGTTCGGCATCAGGATCGGGAGGCGGGGCTTCGGGCTCTGGAGGGCTAACGCACATCCGGGTGTAGCCCACATGACCTATTCGAGTGATTCGGGTGAGAAATTCGCTCGAATAGGGTAGGAGGAAACGCACGAGTTCATTGTCATCAACCCTAACGATATTTGTCGCATCGATACCGCCGACGATGTTCAGACGGCCCACTTCACTCGCCGCAAGCGTCGGTAAGACGGCAACTTGTTTATCATTGCGGAACACATGGAGCAGGTCATCGACTCGGCGCACCGTCAGCCCAGCAGTGTCCCACACCTCGGCTTCCACCAGCACCGGTTGGATAGTCCGCCATTCGTTGCCAAATTGGTCACTCTCCATATCCAATTGCAGAGCACCATTTGTCAGCGACCAGCCGAACGAAACATCAATGGTCAGCAAATCCGGCACGTTGGCTCGCCCGATGATAATCAGGCTGGTGATCTCTCGGGCCAGCATTGGTGTGATGACGTCAATCTGCGTCCCGGTGCGGAAGACATGCAGCAGATCGCCGAGTTGTCGCAGCGTCAGCCCGGCGTCGTCCCAAACCGAGCCGTCCACCACCACCGCTCCGGTCAGCGGAGCCGCGTCCACCGCCGCGAGCGTGCCGGTCGCCTCGGTCATCAAGCAGCGAGGCTCCAACACCTCCGCCGCCAACGGCTTCACCAGCGACTGGCGGCGAAACCGAGACATCCTCCGCCAAGACTCCGACCCGCGTGGCAACACCATGCTCGCCTCCGTGCGATGAGCGATGAAAGGCGGAGTTCTACTTCTTTCGGAGCAGCGGCCAAAGAGCAAGGTGACGTCACACGGGATTTAGAGTCTTTGTCCGAAACACGTGTGCTTTTTTCGCGCGTGTTTTGTAGTCTGAAGTTTGCCTGAATCGAGAGGACATTGGTCCCAGTGACAACGAGGACTCTTCGGAGTGGTTCGTAAGAAAGACAGAAAATCAGGCGGATTTCATGGCCGGTATGAGGGCGGCGCGAGTAAATCGCGGGTGCCTACGTTGATTTGAACCGGCAACAATTTGGGGCGATTTTCGAGACGGCT
>CAMDPX010000284.1 GCA_945905295.1 Planctomyces sp. SH-PL62
TGGGATCGAACGTCTCGAAATGGCTTGCGCCGCCGTCCTGCCAGAGCAGAATGAGGGAGCGTTTTCTGGCTCCCGGCGCCTGAGCCGCCTCGGCCCTCTGCCGCAGCAGATTCGGCAGGCTCAAGACTCCAAGTCCCGCCATCGCGCGCGACACAAACGAGCGACGGCTCAGGTCGTGCCCCATCATCCATCGTGTCGTGCTGCTCGGCATGTCCACCGTCCTAGTCGAGTCGGAAACCGAAGCACATGGTCATTCGATTGACAAGTCGTGATCATAGCGGAGCCTCGGCCCGAAACAAAAACAGCTTGGCCTTTGGTAGTGGTTCCGGCTGAAGAGTCGTCGGCGCCGAAGCATGGCGATTAAACGCCTGCAAGCCATCGACAAGAACGGCCACGACCTGCTGATCGCCGAAATCCTGTACCGCGAAGCCGAAGTGAAGATCAACGGAAAGACAGACTCAAAGTAGCACTGCCAAACTCTCCGCGGCGACGGACATGAGGCAACATGACCTGCTTCAGGTTTTTCGGACAGTCGGAGTGCTTATTCTGGATTCGACCAGAAAGTGCAACCGATGGGAAAACAAAGAGTCTTGGAAGGTCAGAAGAAGACAGATCGTCCGCGTCGTCGTTACACGGTACAGTTCAAGTCTGACGTTGTGCAGATGCTGTTGGACGGCCACACGGCGGCGAGCGTGTGCCAGCATTTGGGGTTGTCGAGCCCGACGCTGCTCTATCGCTGGAAGCAAGACGGCGTGCGTCAGGGCGGGGTGATGGCGGTGGGCCTGGAGGCACGAGTGCGGGAGTTGGAAGCCGAACTGCGACGGGTCGAGCGTGAGCGTGACATTCTAAAAAAAGCACTGAGCATTTTCGGCCGCGACGGATAAGGGACGTGTATGTGGGGATCGACCAGATCGTGCTGACCCAATCGTATCGGGCCTCGGCGGTGTGCGATGTGTTGGAGGTGAGCCGGTCGGGCTTCTATGCGTGGCGCAGTCAGGAAGAGTCTCTGAGAGAGAAAGACGACCGGGAAGTGGGGCCGCTCGTGCGCGAGATCTTCTGGCATCATCGTCGTCGTTATGGGGCGCGCCGCATCGCGGTCGAACTGTCGCGACGAGGAATGGCGTGTGGGGTGGCGCGTGTGACCAGACTCTTGAAAACCCGGGGTTTGCAGGCGATTCAGCCGAAATCGTTTCGGCCCCGTTCGACGGAGAGCCGGCATCGGTTGGGGTACAACACGAACGTGCTGGCGGATCGCGCCGCACCGCTGAGGATCAATGAGGTGTGGGTGGGGGACATCACGTACATCCCGCTGGGAACGCAGACGTGTGACGGTCGCTTTGGCTATCTCGCGCTGCTGATGGATCTGTACTCGCGGCGAATCGTGAGTTGGTCTTACCAAGACTCGATGGGGGAAGATCTGGTGCTCGCGGCGCTGCGGCGAGCCATTCGCGATCGGCAGCCAGGCGGTGGGTTGATCCATCACACGGACCGCGGCGGCCAGTATGCGTCGCGGGAGTAACGCGACGTGCTGCGACGATCAGGGATGGTGCAAAGCATGAGCGCGGCGGGGAACTGTTACGACAACGCGTTCATGGAGTCGTGTTTTGGGACAATGAAGACGGAGCTGGAAGTGGTGGAGTACCGGAACGGTGCCGAAGCGCTGCGCGAGCTGGCTTGGTACATGGGGTACTACAACGGTGAGCGGTTACACTCCTCGCTCGGGTACGTGAGCCCGATCGGGTTCGAACGCCAACAACCCGTCCAAAAATAAGCACCTGGACTGTCCGCGCAAACTGAAGCACCTCAACAGGCGAACGACGTGTGGAATTGCAATGTTGCGGTATACATTCAGCAATCGAGTAGTTTGCTGGTTTGCCTGCGTCTATCTCATCGACGGACACCCCGTGACCCGGGTCACTCTTAACGGCTCCGAATTCGGCTTCAAGTCGCAAGTGCTTGTGCGATTGCAATTAGCGACTTCGTCCACTCGCCGAACGACCCCGAAAAAAGTTCAATAGACGTCCTGTCACCCCGACTGACCTTTGTGAACGAAACGCCCTCGTGCTGGCGATCGTTTCCCGAAACTGCAGGTGCTTGGCTCCCGTCGCCCGTGATGGGAGCCAAGCCTGCAATTCGGTGACTACTCTTAATATCGGCACTTTCTTTTGCCGTCTGGCCGTGTGAATTGCTACAGCCAGAATGCTCGTCACTGCGGTTGTCGCGGCCATGAATTGGAACTGGAAGCGGTGAGCCTCCGAACGTGATGACGCCGCCGAGAAGTTGACGGACCTCCCGTTTCTTTCCTTTGATTCCCGCACCAAAATTGAGGCCGAGCCGGACGCCGAACTTTTCCAACAATGGCGAAATGCCGCACCTGGCAGATTGATCGCTGGCGGCTCGTTTGAATTGCTCGACGAGCTGCAATGCCAGTTCGACTTCTTCGTCGGGAGATCGCTGTGCCTGCGGCTTATGGAGCTTCTCGCGGTCTTCCAAAGTTCGCTCCGCCGTTTTCAGTTCCGACTTGATGGCATCGAATTGCCTGGCGATGGATTGATAGCGGTCGTCGTCTTGCTCCGTCGCCATCCGCCGCTCGACGATCTTCAAATCCTGCGACAGTGAGGCGACTCGCTGACGAGCAGCTTCGATCGCTGACTTGCCGGCCAAGAAGACGTTCTTGTCGCTGACGGCCTCTGCGCGAGCCAAGAACATTCGGCGCAATTCCTCACTGCTGCCGTGTCGGTCCAGTCGCTGCGTCAGCGTGCGCATCGTGAGCCGTAGCAGGGCTTCAGCGTCTACAACGTTGTGGAAGCATTCGGCCCCCGCAGTGCGCTGATACCGCCCGCAATTGTAAATCCGCCGTTTGCCAACGGTGTTGCCGTACATGGCTGAGCCACAACCGTCGGTGAGATCGAAGACAAGGCAGCCCAGTGGATATTTCGCCGGGGCTTTCGCCCGCCGTACTCCACGCTGGTGACGGCTGCGCTCATCCATTTGATCTTGGATGTCCTGCCAACGATCGGTTGCGAACTTTGGTTTAAAGCCAATTGGGGCGCTGACGATGACCTGAATACGTTGAACGTAGCTCGTGACGGCGTTACTCGGCTCGATCCGCAAGATCGTGATCTTCGTGATCCGGTCGTGCGCCGGATTTAGGCCCGTGGTCTCCAGCCCGATCACGGCGAGCGGCTTGGAGCAGCGTGCTTTCGCAAATTGATTCGACATTCCATTGATCCTTCGAGTTCGATGCACAACCGGACTCAGGGGTTCACTGACCGTTCTGACTCTGCCGATTCGCAGCGCTCCGATTGCTGCCGCAGCCAACGCCGAGCCATCAACTGGCCCAACACCTTTGCAAACTCGCGCAGAGTCACCTCTCGCGACGCGACCACTTTCCCATCTGCTCGCATCTCACCGGCTGGCTCCGGGGATAAATCCGCATCAGACCGCTCATCCATCAACTGTTCCTCCAGAAATGAAAAGAGCCGCCCACAAGGGAGGCTCTTGTGACCACGATTGTTTTTGCGAATGGCTACGCGGATACGGTTCTCATTTTATATTGACGCAAAATCGGCCTGATTTTAGGTCGTCCAATCCGCTGGGGATTCGCGAAGTGTTTGAGGCCGACCGAAAGTGAACTGTGGTGACTGAGTAAGAGCAGTGCGGCATGTAGCGAACTAACAGATGCGACGATATCGTGGCGTCCGCCGTGGCAGTTCCAGCAACTTGAGTCATCACCTTGTGAGTTTTGGGCCGAAGACAGATGCGCGTTGACCATGTTCCCTGCGGTGAGTGCGTCAACGAAAGCGAACGAATCGCCGTTGAGCAAGTGCTCTCAAAGCTCCGCAGCCACGGTGCGCCGAACAGTCGCTGGATTGTGCTTTCCAATGTGCCGAGTGCGGTCAATGACCGTGCGATCCCAGACGAGATCGACTTGGTCTGCATTGGTCCCAGCGGGTTCTTTGTGATTGAGGTCAAGCATTGGGATCGCGCGTTTTTGAAATCGAACGAGACGGCAGTCCTCAAGGAAGCGACCAAGCTCAACGACAAGGTTCGACGGTTGGTCGGTAAGCTGCGCCGTGCGGGCATCGAACCGGGCTTCGTCGCTGGACGATTTCTGCTGACCAGAGATGGGGTGCGATGCGACAACCAACGTCCAGAGTTTCAATTCTGCAAATTCTTTGGCCTCTCGGAATGGAAGCAACTGTTCGATGTCGAGAGCGGCACCACGTTTGACGAAGCCTCGATTCTGCGAGCCATCGAAATCGTTCAGCCGCTGTCGAAGGTTGCTTTGACCGGTGAGATCCGACGCATCGCCGACGTGCGAAACCTGGAACTCCAAAGTCCACGCGATGAGCGATTTCATCGCGTGTATCGTGGCGAGCACATTCGAACTCGCGACAAGGTCATTCTGCACTTGTACGACCTTTCGGCGAACGACGATGCCAAGCCAGATCGGTTGGCAAGCCGCGAGTTCGAGGCCCTTCAGAAGTTGCAACATCTGGCTTGTGTTCCGCGTCTGATGGACTCGTTCCACGAAGTCCCGGATTATCCCAGCGAGTTTTGTTTTTTCTCGCTGGTTGATCCCTGTGCCCCAACGGTTGCCGAGCGATCGGGTGACTCCGGATGGACTGTCACCGCCCGCTACAGAGCAAGTTCACCAGCCGAACTTTGGCCCCAAATGTAGTCATAGACCCGCTCGCCCAGAGAAACCGCATCTTCGTCGGAATACGGAGGACGTGGGAGAGACTCCCAAAGGTTGTCGAGGATGAACATCCTCACGTCGGCCTGAGTGGTTGAGTTCTTCGTCCAATTGGGCATTGCCTGCAAACGCTCCTTGAGCGATGCCAGCAGCGATTGGCTGGCCTGTTTCAAGCGTTCGCGGTCGGCTTGGCTGATGTTCTCTTTGAACAGCAGATCGAAGAGCGCAAGCTCGTTTTCACTCAAGCCTTCTTGAGCGGCCCGCATTTGTTCGACATCGAGCTTCGTGGCCAATTCCGCCAACTCGGCAAACGTTCTCTCGACCGTGACGCGATCTTTCTCGCGGTTGTAGTCGGCGATGATTTCTTGATATCGCTTGTAGTAGTCCATCCGCAGCGGATTGTACGCCATCATTTGTTGGAGCTTCTTCTCGACAACATCGCGAATGTCTTGCAACGCGGCGTGCTTGCGCTTCACCTTGCTCGCGAACTCGTCTCGCAGTTTGGCAAAGTCGATTTGGCTCAAGTCCACCATCAAGCCCTCGGCATGATCCACGCCAGTCCCCTGCGCCCGGATCGCTTCGTTGACGATCTTGTGAAGCTCTTTGAGGACATTGGTGACGTCGGCCAAGTCGAGTTTCTCTTCGAGCTTTTTGTAGATCGCTTCGATGTTGTCGTGACGATCGGCGTATTGAAAAACGCTCGGCTCCATCAGCAGCGTCTTGAACCGCAGGAAGATTTGTCGGGCCATGATTTCAAAACGGCGTTTGGCTTCGTCCGAGGTCAACAGTGCATCCACACCATCGCGGAGCGCCTGAATCCGAGGGAAGCCTTTGGCTCCGATCAGCCGCGTCGGATCAAAGCCCAAGCCCATGAGATGGCTTTCGGCGGCTTCGATCGACTGCACCAGCGACATCAGCAAATCTTCGATGGGTGCCGCTACGGCTTCACCGTCCTCTGCATCGTCACCGTCGCCGACCGCATATTGAGCGAGTGCCGCACGCAGGCTCTTGAGCATCCCGTTGTAGTCCACGATGAGGCCGCAATCCTTGCCCGGATAGACGCGGTTGGCGCGAGCGATAGCCTGCATGAACACGAAGCGGTGGTTGTGTTGGAGGATCTCTTTCAAATCTCTGCCGGAACTGGCTCGCGGTGTTTTGTCATCGACCACGCCGCAGCCGACAAAGGTCCGCCAGATTTGATTGTCCAAGTCTTCGCGGTCGGTCATCACGACGAACGTGAAATTCCCCGGCACGACACGCCGCACTTTTTCCGCGAAGAAGGCCATCGAGTACGACTTGCCGCTTCCCTGCGTATGCCAGAAGACACCCAGTCGGCCGAGGTCGGGATGGGCGCGTTCGATCAGCGGCAACTCGACCGTTCGTGTCACCGTGCGTTTCGGAGCTTCGAGATTTTGCTCCTTCGTCTCACTCTCCACCTTGAGTTCGAGAGTCGGTGACAACAAGCGTTTCGGGGAGCCGACGTTCGCGGACTTCGTCTCAATCTCTTCAGTCACTTCTTTCAAAGCCACGCGATACGTGAGACGCTTCTCCGGCGGAAACTCCAGTTTCAATTCCTCCTGTCGCCACACCGATTCCACCGAGTTGTTGACGCCGAGCACTTGATGATTGCGAGCGACCACTTTTCGCGTCCCATCCGATCGGCTGTCGTCGAACAAAATAAAATTCTCGACCAGATCGAGCAGTCGTTCCTTGGTCAACATCCCGTCGAGCAATACCTGTGCGTCGAGTTGGCCCTTGTCCTTCTCGTCGTTCCGCTTCCACTCGGCGAAGTGCTCCCACTTGCTGGTGACCGAACCGTAGCGAGCGTGGTCGCCGTTGCTGACCACCAGGAAGACATTGTGATGAAAGGCGTGCTGGATGCTGTGGTCGCTCAAGTAGTCCGTCAGGTTCTCGTCGAACCCCGCGCGGATGTTGCGATAGACCGCCTTGAGTTCGATGAACACCAGCGGCAGACCGTTGACGAAGCAAATCAGATCGGCCCGGCGGTTGTAGTGCGGGACACGCACGCCCTGAATCTTCAATTCGCGTACCGCGAGGAAGCGGTTGTTCGGTTCGCCATTCGTGCTGCCGTTGCGGAAATCAATAACGCGGGCTTTCGCGTGTTGCGTCTCTCCGTGGGCATCACGCCATTCGACTGGCACGCCGTCGCGGACGTAGGCGTAGAACTCCCGATTGTGCTGAATCATCGACCGCGAAAAATCCACCCGCGTCAGCTTCTCGACGGCCTGTTCGCGGACGGCTTCGGGCAGATCGGGATTGAGTCGCTTCAGCGCCTCTCGCAGGTCTCGCAACAAGACCACCTCGCGCTCGCTGGCCCGACCCAGCGTACCGTTCGAGCCGAACGTCTCGGCGTTGTAGGCGTAGACGCTGTCCCAACCGAGCACCTTCTCCAAATGCTCGGCGAACGTTGCCTGGACGAGCCGATCTTCGCTGTTGATGTCGGTGATCATGGCAGGGACTTCGCTCTTTACTGGTCCGCTTCGGATTCATCCGCATCTTCGTCGAAGCTGAGTTGACGCTGGCCGTTCGGATCGAAGTGCGCCAAGTCGAAGCCGTCCTCCAACTTGATCGGGCGAAATGTCGCCTTTCCCGCCTTCACCAGTTCGCGCGCGAATTTGAAAAGCGAGTGCTTGTCGTCGGTGATAATCAACGCGGCCTCTTTCACCATCGCTTGAGCGATGATCTTCACATCATCCTTCAAGGCGTCCCGCGACTCGCCTTTGCGAGCCACCTTGGAAAAGTCGAGTGTGGCGGCTTGCATCGCATCGTCCCAATTGAACGGCCGCACAACGCAGGCCCGGAGAATGTCCGGTGGAATCTCCTGTCGGATGCAGAACTCTGAGACGACGATCGTGGGGAGAAAAATGGGGAGTCCTTGTTCGATGAAGTGACGCCAATACCGGCGAGCGGTTTCGTGATGAGCACGACCAGGGTCAGCCAGAGTGATCAGGAAGCTGGTGTCCAACACAACGCCGGCAGCCATTACACGCCTCCCCGGAGTTGGCGCACCCATTCTGCCGCGTCGGGAACGTCGGCCCACGCACGACGACCGGCTTCCGCGAATCGATCCAACGCCGCGGCGTCGTAGCGAGGCTCATAGTCCTCGAACGACAGCAACCGCAGATTGCGCAGCTCCCGCGTGCGGAAGTGTTGGTCGGCTTCCACTCGAACCAGCACTTTGCGATACAGCCGATTCTTCTTTTGGTCTTTCAGATAACCCTGATTCGTACCGACCCGAACGATCTGGCCGGAGTCATCCAATCGAATGTGGACGTTGGCCTTCTGAACTCCGCCCATGTCCATCACCGTGCCGAACAAATACTTTTCGACTTTCACCCACGGCACAATGTCACCAACCCGGTAGTCCGTGGAGTTGCTCAGCTCAAAAGCTCTGGCGTCCATCCCGTGAGGACGAACGGCATAGCGCAGCTCTGCGTTTCCCTTGGTGCGTGCCTGCCATTTCGCGACCACTTCGGCGCGTTTCGGATCAATCTCTCCCAGCGAATCCGGCCGCTGCAAGGTCAGCAAGTCCGGTTCGAGAGCGGCCACCACCAGCGGCGTCAGGAGGACGGTCAGTTTGTACGAGCCTTCGCCCACGCTGACATGTACGTCATCGAGTTTCAGTCCCTCAGAGCCGGCAATGAACGTCGCCACCTGCTGATTGAACTCGTTGAACCGCGACAAACCGATTGTGGCCGGAGTGATTTCCACCCCGTCCACCCGGCCACGCAGCACAAACTCAATTTGAGGGACTTTGCGTTTCATATCGAGGATTATCGTACTGCTGCCTCATTTGAGGTGACAAGCACTTGAAACGCTTCTGTCGGCCGCATGATCTCGAAGCTGGAAATCATTTCTTTGTTGAGTGCTTCGCATGTCGAGTCCTTTTTCAGCGGCGATCAGAAGTTGCCGTTTGCGCTCGTTGCTGTTGATGTCGGTGATCATGGCAACGAGTTCGTCGAAGCGTTTCTTTTGACAGACTTTTGACAGTTGGCGGTTGATTCACTCGGTTGTTTGTCAAAACAACCTTCATCCCGTCAGTGGGTTACGTCTTTCGCATCGGAATTGTGCCAATTGGAATTGCGCCAGACCGGATTATTCGAGCACTTTTTGGCAATAGACTTGCCTTGATCGTCGTGGCGTGAGACGGCCACCGAGAGTCGAATCCATTACTTCCATAAATAATTCTGCCACGTCGTATCGGCGAATTTGCCGATAGTTTTTCGCTTCGGGGAGCCTTCTCCCGCGCTTCTATAAATTCCAAAACTATTTCAGCACCCAACTCGGAAAGCGTCGAGAGCCAGCATTTCGGATCGTTCCGGCCCGCGACATCGCCCCCAGCAAGTTACTCACCTTGTTCAGTTTTTGCTTCTCGTCGAGAACCTCCGAGACTTTATCCAACAGCAGTTTTTCGATGTCTTGCCGGCTGGCACGGCCGTACCGCTCCAGGTACTTGACGACCATTTGCTTGTAGTGCTCGTCATCGAACGCCCGGTTTTTGATGTACTGGGCGCGGTCGCCAGTGACCGAAGCGACGTGGGCCGCGACGAACGGGTTCGGATACCGTCCTTCAATCAAGCCTTGCTTGCGGAGCGGCTTCACGTCGTCCTTCTCAATGGGCAATCGTTTTTGAATGCGGTCCAGCAGGATGACCGTTTCCAGCGACAGGTCTTGTTGGTCCATCAGCAGTGCCGTGTAGTTCGGATCGATCACCTTTCCGTGGACGGTCACCACAACCTTGTCGGGATGGCTCAGATCGAAGTCCGGCAACGGATAAAACCGTCGGCGTTGTTCCTGGAACATCCGCAGGATGCCGTAGCCCATTGTGTCGATCATGTTGACGTTGACCATCGCGTGCGCGAGGAATGGGTTGCGGTAGCGTTGCGGCGTGCGATTGCCGAGCGTGTAGTCGGAGACTTGCCCTTCAATGAACCGGCCGGCGCTCTCGAACGTCAGGCAATCGAGCGTTTCGGTCACGATGATGCGGGATTGCCGCGCGTAATCCTGGTGGGCGATGGCGTTGTGCAGAGCTTCCAGCACGACCCACTTTTCGTACTTGGGGACTTCTAGCGGCACGAGCCGATTGGGAACGTCGATCTTCTGGTTGATGTTCCGAATGCGCGCGTACAAGTCGTTGACCGTCAGCAAGAACGGCGGGCCGAAGTGTTCGTAACCGCGCTCGGCCCCTTCCAAGCGCCAGGTGATTTGCGCGATCGCCGGTTGCAAATGGTGAGCGGCTTCGGCGCGGCCCAGCAGCAGCAACGCCGTCCGAGTCACTCGTCCGCTGGCGGTCAGCTTGGCCCGATCCAAAAAACTGGCATTCGACCACGAGTCGATATCGCGAGCGAAATCCTTGTCCTGATTCTTGGCTCGGAAGTTGGTTCGCGCCTCGGCGACGGCGCGAGGGAGAAGGTCGTCCAGCCGCGCGTCGGATTTGACAACGTGTTTTGTTCTTTTTTTCAGGCATCATTCCCTGACCCCATTTGCTTCTCATACGACTGACGGACCAATCCCATGACGTAGGGCAACTCCTCCAACGATGAGAGACCGACTTCCATGTCGCCGTTGAGCCGTCTGCCGCTTATGTCTTTGCAGAAGCCTTTCGGGTCATCCATTTCGTGGAACTGCATGTTGATGGTCAACCGCAGGCGGCTGGATTGCGAGTACACATCCACGAAGTTGGTCTCCGCCTTGTAGGCCACGTACTGCTTCAGGAACTCCTCCGTCACACAGGGGTCGAGAGCGAGCACCTGCTTTCGCAGTACCTCGAAAACATCTCGTAGCGTTTCCGTGAGCAGTCGCGGATGATCGGCGATCGTGTATCCCACTGCCGAGACCTTGGACGTGTAATCCGCTAACACCTCGGCCGAAAGTTTCGGCGAGGTCCAGACATCGAGCGCCAGTTCCGCAAGGCGGCCGGCTCTCGCTTTGATAGCGTCCTCATTCCAGTCATCGACTTGGCCAAGCCCCGCGTTGAGCTTTAGCGGACTCTCCTTGAATCCACCTGGCATATCGCGTTTCTCGTGGAACGCGTGGTCGCTGTATTCCGAGTTGTATCTGGTTAGCGTCAGGTTCCCGAGAGTGTGCAGCCACGTTTGTTGCACGCGTTCCCATTCCGATCCGAGTGCCGTCTTCCATGCGGCGGATAGGTTCTCTGAGGTGCTCGGTGTTTCACGGACAGTGTGAGTCACTATTTTCGGCGAGCATTTGAGATTCGAATTCGGTGGGGGTGAGGTAATCGAGGGATGAGTGTCGGCGGGAGTTGTTGTAGTAGGCGATGTAGGTCGCGATCTCTCGCCGT
>CAMDPX010000285.1 GCA_945905295.1 Planctomyces sp. SH-PL62
GTCGGGAGTCTTTTTCAGGCCGCCGTCCTGCCGGTTGTTCATCGCGCCATAGAACGGCGGCCTGAAAAAGACTCCCGACCCCGTTGCGTCCAACAAGGAACTGCGGTGCCGTTGGGAACGTGAGACTTGGATTTTGGAATTTTACCCACGGCCGGTTGTGCCGAGTCTGTCGGTCGTGCCGCGGCGGCAAACGGTGTCGGTTGCGAAAGCATGCAAAGGCGAAACGTGCTGCTTACGTTCGCCGAGAGGCGCGAACATCATGGCCGAGCCTGGATTGCCGCCAAGAGGCGCGCGCAATTTGGCCGGGTTTGTCGAAGCCTGTTGCATCGGGTCAACAGGCTCCCGTGGTTGACGGGAAAGCTCGTCGAGTGGAACGGAGGCCGCGCGGTCGATGGCGAGTCTTTGCGGCGGCATCATGGTTCCTTCTTCACGCGACATCCTCCTGATCGAAGACAGCGAAGCGGATCGCGTGCTCATTGGCGCGATGCTCGCCGAGCGGCCGGATAACGAATGGTGTGTCGTCGCGCGCGGCACTCTGGCCGAGGGACTCGATCTGCTGCGATCGTCCAATCCTGTGTCACCGTTCGCAGCGGTGCTGCTCGATTTGTCGTTGCCGGACAGTCATGGTTTGCAGACCTGCGACTCGGTTCGGCAGCTCGCACCGTGGCTGCCGATTGTGGTGCTGACGGGCCACGACAGCGACGAGACCGCGCTGGAAGCAGTCCATCTGGGAGCACAGGACTATCTCTGCAAGAACTCGTTGACCGGCGAGCTGCTGCGCAAGTCGCTGCGTTACGCGATCGAACGCAAGGGCTTGGAGCAGGTGTGGCGCGACGAGTTGGAACAGCGCGTGCGCGAACGTACCGCCGAGCTCTCCGCCGCGAACGAAGGCTTGCAGCGCGAGATTGCCGAGCGGAGACGCGCGGAAGAGGCGTTGGATGAAAGCCGGAGGTTCGTCGAGCGAATCACCGATGCGACACCCAGCATCGTTTTCATTCGAGATGTTGTTTCGCGGCGGCTGGTGTATGCCAACCAGCAACTCCACACGCTGTTGGGATACGAACTCGATGAGGTGCGCGATTGGACGGACGACTTTCTCGCAGCGACGATCCACCCGGACGACTTGCCGCGTGCCAAGCAGGCGATGGCAGTCTCGATGGCGATTCGCGACGACGAAATCCATGAATTGGAAGCTCGCATTCTCCATGCGGATGGGAGTTGGCGGTGGCTGAATTTTCGGACGGTGATTTTCCGCCGGACGCTGGAGGGGAGACCTCGATTGGTGCTGGTGGCCGCGGACGACGTCACCGATCGCAAGGGGGCGGAAGAGCATGCTCGGCAGCAGCAAGAGCAATTGGTCCACGTCTCGCGGCAGACGATGCTCGGCGAGTTGGCGACCGGGATCGCTCACGAGTTGAATCAGCCGCTGACGGCGGTCGCGAATTACGCGCAGGCGGCGCTGCGTCGCCTGCGGTCGAATGAGTGGTCGCGCGAAGAGCTCACGAACTGCTTAGAGAAAACTTCGCAGCAAGCGTTGCTGGCGGGTGAGATCATCAAACGGTTGCGTCGCCTCATCAGCAAGCGCCCGCCGGAAAAGACCGAGACCGACTTGAACGACACGATTCGCGACGTGCTGGAGATGGTCCGCAACGAGGCCGAAGGTCGCGAGGTGCAGGTCCGGCTGGAGTTGCCCGACGAGTTGCCGCGCGTCCGAGCTGACCGCATCCAGTTGCAGCAGGTGATGCTGAATCTCGTCCGCAATGGTTTCGAAGCGATGCACGACACGCCTGCCGAGGAACGGCGGCTGTCGGTCGAATCGCGGGTAATTGATCACGAGTCCGTCGCAGTCAGCGTCACCGATCATGGCACAGGCTGCGAGGCGCAAGACCTCGACCGGCTGTTCGAGCCGTTCTTCACGACCAAAGAACAAGGACTGGGCATGGGGCTGTCGATCAGCCGGTCGATCATCGAGTCGCACGGCGGGCGGCTGACGGCACAGTCGAATTTGACGCGCGGTTTGACCTTGGAATTCACGTTGCCGATTTTGCCAGGAGTTGCGGGATGAATGACACAGAAGCTCAGGCCGCGATGGTCTTGGTGTTGGATGATGAACCGGCCGTGCGCGATTCGCTGCGTGACTTGCTGGAGTCTGAGCACTATCAGGTGCGGACGTTCGATTCGCCCAAGCAGTTCTTGCAATCGGCGACCGCGATGCCCAACACCTGCCTGATCCTCGACCTGAAGATGCCGGACATCAATGGGTTGGACGTGCTGCAAGCCGTCATGCGAAGAAAGCCCAAACTGCCCACCATCGTGCTGACCGCGTATGCCGAAGTGCCGGACATCGTCACGGCGATGAAGTCCGGAGCGGTCAATCTGCTGGAGAAGCCGTGCAGCGATCAACAACTGCTGAACGCCGTCCGTGACGCGCTCGCGCAGTCGGAACAGCGTCGCGAGCAACCGGCGGGCAGCGAGTCCCTGCCCGCCAAAATCAGCAAGCTGTCGCAGCGCGAGCGTGAAATTCTCAAAGAGTTGGTGGCCGGACAAAACGTGAAACAGATTGCGCTGCAGTTGGGAACCAGCCCCAACACCGTTCGCAATCAACGTGGCAGCATCTTGGAAAAAATGGCCGCCAACTCGATGGCCGATTTGGTCCGCATGGTTTTGGAAGCGAACTGAATGGGAGGGCGAGGCTCCCGCCGAGCCTCCTGAGAAAGTGATCTGTGATTTCCGTACCGGCTCGGCGGGAGCCTCGCCCTCCCTCGAACTCCACCCCTGACTCACCCTACCGTCATGACTCGACTGGCCCTCCTGAACTCGATGCCCGCCGCGTGGAACAACCTCGTGGGACGGGATGCGCTCAGCCATCGGCCGCAGTCTCGGCGGAAATCGACCTGGGTGGCGTACTTATTTTCCATCGGCATCTTCGCGGTCGACTGCACGCTGCCAGCCAGTGGCGCATTGGCGATGCTGCATGTCTTGCCGATCACCATCGCGTTGGGCAGCCGCCGGCAGGAATCGCTCATCAGCATGGGTGGGTTGTGTGTGCTGCTGACGATTGCCGGTTATTTCATTGGCGAGGCAACGGTGCGGCCGTCGGAAGAAATGATCCAGCGCGGCGCGGCTTTGATCGCGATGGGCTTGATGGCCTGGGTCGGCTGGCAATTGGTGGAGTCGGTTGAGGCCGCTCAGCAATTGCGGATTGATTCCTGCCTGCGGCAGGTCGCCGAGGATGCGGCGACGTTCTTCCGTTCGATGGTCGATCACGTTCCGATCGGGATTTCGCGAACGGACCTCAGCGGCCGCTTCGTGTACGTCAACGAGGAATTCTGCCAAATGTTTGGCGCGTCGGTCGACGACCTCTTGGGAAAGCCGCAAGACGAAGTGGTCCCGCAGTTGGCCGTGAAGTCGAGCGGTTCGATGATCCGAAAAGTCGTCGATCTCGGCCAGCCGGAAGAACACATCGAGAAACTGACGATCGGCGAACGCGAGCAATACATGAAAGTCATCCGCACGCCCGTTAAAGATGCTCAAGGCCAAGTCATCGGCATTCAAGCTTTGTTGTTGGACGTCACCGAACTGAAACGGGCGCAGTACGGTCTGGAGCGGCACGCGCAAAATCTGGAACGCAGCAATCTCGATTTACAGCAGTTCGCCTATGTCGCGTCGCACGACCTGCAAGAGCCGTTGCGAGCGGTCAGCAGTTACTGCCAACTCCTGGAGAAGCATTACACCGGCCAGCTCGACGAGCGGGCCATTCGCTGGCTGCAATTCGTGGTGAACGGAGCACAGCGGATGCAGACGCTGGTGCGCGATCTGCTGACCTACGCGCGCATCGACAACAAGGCCGAATCGTGGATCACGGTCGATAGCCACGCCGTCTGCCGACTGGCCATCGACAATTTGTCGCAGTTGGTCGCCGAATCCGGTGCGCAAATCACCGTCGGCAAGCTCCCGTTCGTGGGGGCCGATGCCACGCAGTTGGAAGCGCTCTTTCAAAACCTGATCGGCAATGCCGTGAAGTTCAAAGGGGACCGTCCGCCGCGAGTCTCCATCACCGCCAAGCAGGTCGAGTCCGACTGGCTATTTGCCGTCCGCGACAACGGCATCGGGATTAAACCGGAGTTCCACGAGCGGGTCTTCGAAATCTTCAAACGTCTGCAATCCCAGGAACGCTTCCCCGGCACCGGCATCGGCTTGGCGATCTGCAAGCGAATTGTCGAGCGTTACGGCGGCCGCATCTGGGTTGAATCACAATTTGGACAGGGCAGCACTTTCTACTTCACGCTGCCGAGCCCTGATACCTCCACCGAGCCGGAACATGCCTCGCCTTGATCGCCCATCCCGACCCATGCACATCATGCTGATCGAGGATAACCCCGCCGATGTCGAATTGACTCGGCAATGTTTCCGAGAGAGCCGGATCGCCAACGAAGTCCATGCGGCTACGGACGGCGACACCGCGCTGGCCTTCCTGCGCCGTCAGGGGCCATTCGCTGCGGCTCCACGCCCCGATCTGGTTCTGCTGGACCTGAACCTGCCGGGCATCGACGGCCGAGAAATCCTGGCCGCAATCAAGCGCGATCCCGACCTGCAAACGATCCCGGTGGTCGTCCTCACCACGTCCGATGCCGATGACGACATCCTGGAAGCCTACCGCTTGCAAGCCAACTCTTACCTCCGAAAGCCGGTGGACCTCGACGAATTCATCGAACTCGCCGACGCCATCTGCACGTATTGGTTCCGCTGCGTCCAACTGCCCCCGCCCAAACAGCATTCGAGCCCCAACCAATCGTAGGACGGACAATCCTGTCCGTCATCACGATCTCACGACGGACAGGATTGTCCGTCCTACAAAATGCGTGCGGCTCCCGTTGCTCGGGACGATTTCTTGTCGCCCCGCTTCCCGACTACATTGCTCGCCAAGCAGTCACCGCATTGACCAACTTGGGAGCACACCAAATGTCTGAACTTTCCTTGCCCCTCGGCTTTCAAACGACCGGCGTCGCCTGCGGAGTGCGCGGCGACACCGGACGGCTCGATTTGGCGCTGTTCGTTTCGGATCGACCAGCGACCACAGCGGGAGTCTTCACCACCAACCTGGTCTGCGGAGCACCCGTCAAAGTGAGCCGCGAGCGAGTTCCCCGCGCGACCAGTCGAGCTATCGTCATCAATGCCGGTAACTCCAATGCTTGCACGGGTGAGCGGGGCATTACCGATGCTCGACGCATGACGGATGTCGTTGCGAAATCGCTGAACTGTGCGGCGGACGATGTGCTCGTCTGCTCGACCGGCGTGATCGGTCGCTTCCTGCCGATGGACAAGCTCGAGGTCGGCATTCCCCAGGCGGTCGCGTCACTGGCAACCAGTCCCGCCGCGTTTGCGCTCGCCGCGCAAGCGATCATGACGACCGATACCGTCCCGAAGCAGGTGACGCGATCGGCCGAACTGCGCGGTTCGCAAGGCTCCGCCACAGTCCGCATCAGCGGAGCTTGCAAAGGTGCGGCAATGATCGCTCCGAACATGGCCACCATGCTCTGTGCGATCATGACCGACGCCGAATTGACTCCCGCCGACGCGGACGCCGCGTTGCGATCCTCCGTGAATCAAAGCTTCAATTGCATCAGCGTCGAAGGCCACACCAGTACCAGCGACTCGGTGATTCTGCTGGCGAACGGAGCCGCCGGCACTGGCCCGCTGGACGCCGAGAGTCGGAACCGATTCCAAAAACTACTCGACGAAGTCTGCTCGGAACTGGCGACCTTGATCATCCGCGACGCCGAAGGGGCCACGCACTTCATCACGATTGACGTGATCGGCTCACGCTCGCGCGAAGAAGCCTTCCGCATCGCGAAAGCCATCGCCGACGCCCCGCTCGTCAAAACGGCGATCCACGGAGCCGATCCCAACTGGGGACGCATCATCTCGGCCGCCGGTTACTGCGGTGTGCCGCTCCGCGAGGAAGACATGTCGCTGACCATCAACGGCCTCGGTGTGTATCGGGACGGAGCTCCCCTGCCCTTCGATCCCAAGCAGGCCAGTGACCTCATCCGTCACCAGCGCGACACGGACATCGTGCTCACTCTGAAACACGGCGACGCAAGAGTCCGTTATTGGACCAGCGACCTGACCGCCGAATACGTGCGGTTGAATTCCGACTACACGACGTGACGAGCTTAGTGGACGCGCTTCGTGGGATCGGCTTTCAGCCTGTCGGATTCGCCGCGAGTCACTTCACGGCGAACGTGGCGCTGACGGCGACTTTGAACTTCAGCAGTCCTGGCGAGACTCCGATCGATTCGCCGCGATTGTGATGCCACGTCTCATTGATGCAATGGCTGGGTTTCCATCGGCAACTTTACAAGGTGGTTGTCGGCGGTCGAGAATCGCAACCGTTCCAGGTCGGATGTGTTTGATTGAGTGACCCCTTTCTTCTGGCTGCGAGTTGGATCGCCATGCTGAATTGCTCTGCAAATCGCGAAGAGGTCACGAACGTGCTTGGCGCTCAGTTGTTGGGCGGCGTGATTCATACCTATCAGAAGTACGACCCGCGGAACATTCCTTCGCCGAGGCAGCCGCCTCCGGATTTGGTGTCGTCGGCGTTTGAGCACATGCTGGCGTATGGCGACTTGAGCGAACTGACCGAAGCCGAGTTGGCTCGCGCGGTCCATCTCGACGTGCGGCAGATCGCCGGGTTGGGGCCGAGCCTCGAATCGCTGCGAAAGATGCTGCTCGAACGGAAGAAGAAGATTCTCGAGACGTGGGAAACGAAACGCGTTGTCGAAGAGGCCCGCAAGACGTTTGAGCAATCGGCCGCGAAGGCTGTGCCGCCGAAGGAGTTGGCTCAGGCGTTTCAGAAGGCGGTCAAAGAGGAACAGATTCGCGAACTCGAACGGCTGTGGTATCGCGCTGGTGGAGAGCGGTCGAAGTTTGCTCGGCAACTGCTCCAAGTGGCGGAACGGCTGGGCGAGAAGTATCAGGTCGATGAACTCGCGGCGAAGTACGAGTTCACCGGCCGCAAGCCGTTGTCAGTCGAGACGGCTCTCGAAGTCAAAGAGGAACTCGAAACGATTGACCGGCTGCTGAAGCAACTCGAAGAGGCGGCGAAGACGGCGCAGATCGCGATCATCGACTTGGAAGAGCTGTCGCAGTTCGCGGACGAAGAGCAGCTTGAAGGGCTGGCTCAACTGCAACGGCAGGTCGAAGAGATGGTCCGGCAAATGGCCGAGCAGCAAGGGTTGGAACACGGCAAGCGCGGCTTTGAACTCACCCCGAAAGCGTATCGGCTGTTTCAAGGGAAGCTGCTGGAGAAGATCTTCAGCCAGTTGCAGGCATCGCGCAGTGGTCGGCATCAAGGCCCAATCGTGGGCGAAGGTGCGGTCGAGTTGCAGACGACGAAGGAATACGAGTTCGGTGACTCGGTCTCGCAAATGGATATCCCTCAGACGTTGATCAACGCGATGCTTCGTAGCCACGTTCGCCAGAACGTGGGTGAGTCATCGACATCGTCGGAAGCACCCCCGCGTTCTGGCGAACGCGGCTACATCCAGCTCAAGTCCGAAGACATTGTCATTCATCGCACGCGAAACAACCCGAAGTGCGCGACCGCCGTGTTGATGGATATGAGTGGCTCGATGCGGCAGGGCGGGCAGTACGTCAACGTGAAACGGATGGGCCTGGCGCTCGACGGTTTGATTCGCAAGGAGTATCCGGGGGACTTCCTGCAATTTGTGGAGATGGCCAGCTTCGCAAAGCCGGTGCCGGTTGGCGATGTGGCCAAGCTGCTGCCGAAGCCGGTGACGATCTTCGATCCGGTCGTCCGTCTCCGAGCCGACATGAGCGACGCGAACATCACCGAGTCGATGATCCCGCCGCACTTCACGAACATCCAACACGCGCTGCAACTCGGCCGGCAGTTTTTGATTTCGCGAGACACTCCGAATCGGCAGATCATTCTCATCACGGATGGTCTGCCGACGGCGCACTTCGATGGCCCGAATCTTTATCTGCTGTATCCGTCCGACCCGCTGACCGAAGCGGCGACGATGCGTGAAGCTCTGCTGTGCCAGCGTGAGGGGATCGTGATCAACATCTTCCTGCTCTCAAGCTGGAACCAATCCGAAGAAGACATCCGCTTCGCCCATCGCTTGGCCGAGTCCACCAAAGGCCGCGTCTTCTTCACGGCCGGCCGAGACCTCGACCGCTTCGTCGTCTGGGACTACGTCAACCGCCGCAAGTCGATCGTCAGTTGAATGGTGGCTCCTGGACGCCTCGACGATACGATGCCGCCCATTCCTCTGACCCCATTCGTCTGCCCCCAATGTCTGTCGGCAGAGGAATGGGGGCAGACGAATCAAAGAAGCCAATGATGCACCGATTGCTGTTCCCTTTGACCATCGTCGCCGGCTGGGTGTTGGCGATTTCGGCGGGGATTGATCGGCGAGCAGAAGGCTCCGATCCGCCAGAACAGAAACTGGTGATTGAGTCGCTTGTCGTGGAACCGTCGGAGATCGTGCTGCACAGTGCGAATCGGCGGCAGCAGGTGCTGGTGACGGCGATGGGGCGAGATGGCCGCACAGTCGATGCGACTCGTGATGCGGAGTTCGTTGTGGATGATCCGGCGGTTGCCAGCGCCTCACGTGCGCAGGTGCATGCACTCCAGGATGGCTCAACGAGTTTGCTCGTGCGGTTTGGCGGTCGCGAGGCTCGCGTGACAGTCCGCGCTTCTGGAGCGAGCGAAATTCGGCCGGTGCATTTTGCCAACGACATCGTGCCAATCTTGTCGAAGCTGGGATGCAACAGCGGCGGGTGTCACGGCAAGGCGTCAGGACAGAATGGATTCAAGCTGTCGGTGTTCGGCTTCGATCCGGAGGCCGATCGCACGGCGATCCTGAAAGAAGGTCGCGGACGACGCGCGCTGCCGGCCAGTCCCGAACGGAGTTTGATTCTGCTGAAGCCAACCGCGCAGGTGCCGCACGGTGGCGGACGGCGTATGGCCGTCGATTCGCCGGACCATCAATTGATGCTGCAATGGGTGACGCAAGGGATGCCGCTGGGCCGTGAGGATGCTCCGCGAGTGGTCGCATTGCGTGCCGGTCCCGTCGAGCGTGTGCTGGGCTTTCAATCGCAGCAGCAGATTCTCGCGACGGCGGAGTTTTCGGACGGAAGCCTGCGAGATGTCACCGGCGCAGCGGCCTACACGAGCAACTCCGGCGTTGCGGCCGAGGTCGATGGGCAAGGTCTCGTGAGAACGGGCCGTGTGCCGGGCGAGGCCGCGATCACTGTGCAATACATGGGACAGGTCGCGGTGGTCCGAGTGCTTGTGCCTCGACCGACGACGGCCACCGAGTTCATTAAATGGCCGGCGACCTCCGACATCGACCGGCTGGTGGCGGCGAAGCTGCACAAGATGCAGATCGACCCGTCCGGACTTGCCGATGACGCGACGTTCTTGCGACGACTGTTTCTCGACACGATCGGCACGCTGCCGAAGCCGGACGAAGTTCGCGCGTTCCTCGCAGACGCGCGTGACGACAAGCGCCGCCGCGCGATCGACGCGGTGCTCTCACGCGACGAGTATGCCGATTATTGGACGCTGCAATGGGCTGATGTCTTGTTGGTCAACCGCGACAAGCTCGGCGATCGCGGCGCGTTCGAGTTTCATCGTTGGCTGCGAGATCAATTCGCTCGCAACCGGCCGTACAACGAATGGGTCCGCGAGTTAATCGTCGCGTCGGGCCGTTCGGACGAGCACGGGCCGGTCAATTTCTATCGAGCGGTGCGGACTCCGGAACAACTCGCCGAATCGGTCAGCCAGGCGTTTCTCGGTGTGCGCGTGCAATGTGCTCAGTGCCATCACCACCCGTTCGAGAAGTGGTCGCAGTCAGACTTCTATGGCATGGCCGGGTTCTTCAATGGACTCGAACGCAAGCCGGTGCGAACGGCTTCCGATGCGAAGATCGAACTGGTGTATCACGCCGGCTATCGCGAGACCCGCATGCCGTTGACCGAACAGCTTGTGATGACCAAGCCGCTTGATGGTTGGGTGGCACGCCCTGAGTCATCGAAGGGCGTGGACAATCGAGATCGTCTTGCCGCCAACGCCACGCCCTTCGATGACTCAGGGCGTGCCACCCCGGACCTAGCTGTTGGAGATCCGCGCAGTTATCTCGCTGACTGGCTGACCGATCCGAGCAATCCGTGGTTCGCGCGACTCGTCGCGAATCGATTGTGGAAACATTTTCTTGGCCGAGGTCTCGTCGAACCGGAAGATGATCTCCGATCGACGAACCCAGCGACGAACGAACCGCTGCTCGATTGGTTGGCGGAGCAAGTCGTCGAGAACCGCTATGACCTCAAAGCCGTGATGCGGCTGATCCTCAACTCGCGCGTCTATCAACTCACCGCCGATCCGAACGACACGAATCGCGCGGACGAGCAGAACTTCTCGCATCACTACGTCCGCCGCATCCCAGCCGAAGTGTTGCTCGATGCGATCAGCGAAGTGACCGGCACGCCTGAACTGTTTCCCGGCCGGCCGCGCGGCACACGCGCGATCGAACTTTGGGACAACCGTTTGCCGTCGTATTTCCTGGACACGTTCGGCCGCTCCGAACGGACCAGCCCGTGTGAGTGCGGACGCTCCGGCGAGCCGACGATGGCGCAGGCTCTGCACCTGATGAACGCTCCGGAAGTCTCGACGAAAGTCGCCGCCACAACCGGCCGCGTCGCACGGTTGTTGCGAGCTTCGCCACCGATCACGGACGCCGCGTTGATCGAGGAACTGACTCTTGTGGCACTCGGCCGGCTGCCGACAGAGAAAGAACAGCGAGTCGCGCAAGCACTGTTTGCCAGCACGGCTCGGCGCGACGCGGCCGAAGATTATCTCTGGACGTTGCTGAACTCTTACGATTTCCTATTCGTGCGATGAATGTTTCGAAACCGTACCGCGACCGTGAGGGAGCGGCCCACATCAGTGAGTCGG
>CAMDPX010000286.1 GCA_945905295.1 Planctomyces sp. SH-PL62
ATGATCAACCGGCAGGACGGCGGCCTGAAAAAGACTCCCGACCCCTTCACGCTCGCCGCGGATCAGTCGCGGAAATGATTTCGTTGATCCCGCTCTGATTGAAGCCTTTGTAGCCGTCGTTCCGCTGCAAGATCTCCAAGTGCGAGCCGATCGCGCCGTTGCTCAAGAACTGCTGAGCTTGTTCCGCCGTGATTTGTTTCGACGCCAACAATCGCTCGACGCGCTGCGGTTTCACCGGCCAGATTTCGCCCTTCGTGAATGCCTGACGGAGATACGGAAAGTCCGTGAACGGCGGCATCGTCAGGATGCCGGCTTCGTCCAGTTGATCTCGCGTCGCGTTGAAATCGAATTGGCATTCGAGGTGATGCATGCCCGCTTGCAAGAATGCCTCACCATGCAGTTCACACCACAGGCCGACCGTGCCGAGTTCTTCTCGCGGCGGCAGCGGTTCGTGCGAGAAGTCCTGCGAAACCTCTTCAGGCGACAGATCGACGTCGGCGAAGATCGTCACGCCAGTCACCGGATGCTCGATGACTTGCGCCCCCCACCCCGCCTCGCGGCCGGCGTAAAAACGCTCGCGAAGTTGAAAGCCGATCTTTTCCAGAAAGGCGATCAGCCGCGTGAACTGCGCACGGCTCGACCGATATGTGTGGTGGTCGTGATTCGCCCAGCCAAGACCAAGTGCGTCCTGCCGCGCTCGCTGTTTACGGCCCGCGCGATTGCGATGTTGCCAGTAATCCCGCTCCGCCGCAAAGAACAACTCGCAGGTGCGGTCCCGGCCGAGATCGGCAATCGCCGCGTCCGCCAATTGGCTGGCCAGCGCGAAGCCCTCCGCAGAATCATCGAAGTCTCGCTGCCGCAGTCGCATCGCTTCCGAGTGCTTCGCAATCGCTTCGAGCGGCACCACTTTGTCGAGGACGGGCTCGAAGGCCAACGAACCGTGTCGCTCCAACACCCAGACCTCGATGCCGTTTTCGTGAGCGACTCGCGCTCGGCGAACCGACGCGAGAGAAGCGCCTTGAATGGCCACGTTGCCGAGGTTCTGTGCCGCGATGAAATCGGCGACCGCTTCCACTTTCAGAACAACCTGCCGAGACTTGCCCACATGGATGCGGACTCGCGGAAACAGACCGAGCGAATGCGTCCAGGCTCGGACTTTCGGGACGGACGAGTCCGGCTGATAGCCGACTCGACTCAACTCCTCCAAGGCAGCGTCATCCGTCGGCAACGCGAAGTGGTCGATCCAATCGACCAGCCTCGTCCCCGACTGCTCGAACATCTGTCGTCGAAGCATTGCGAGAAAGGAATTCTTCTGCACGGCGTCCTCCAGGACACCATGCACCCACTTCGCGGGCGCGGGTTGCGGCTTCCAAGTGTGAGCCGTGAGCGCGGAAATCCGTTCGTCTGTCGTTGGCGATGCGGCAGCCATGAGCAACTCCCTTCTGTGTTGGATCGAAGGCAAGTTTATACCGCTCACGGTCATGAATGAGGAATGAGACGGATCGCAGGAATTAGCCGCGCGCCTAATTGTCGGGATGCGTATGAGACAGGCAATCGGGTCGAGCGGTTGCTCTTCTCCGCGTGTCTGTGTTGAAATTGCCGAACGGCTCGTCACGCCCAACCAATCGTTTTCTGTTTCAGACCCGTGGAGTTTGTTATGCGGATCGTCCAAATTTGTTCGGAAGCCGTCCCCTTCGCGAAGACAGGCGGCTTGGCGGACGTGGCCGGCGCGCTGAGCAAAGCGCTGGCGGACCTGGGTCACGACGTGACGTTGATCCTGCCGTTGTACTCACGCTTCATCGCGAAGTGCGGCGTCGATGTGCAGCCGGTCGGAGAACCATTTGAAATCCCGCTGGGCAAACAGCGAGTGTTAATTCGGCTCAAACGGACGCAGATGCCGGGAAGTTCTGTCACCGTCGTCTTCGTCGATCAACCGGAGTTCTTCGACCGCGACGGCGTGTACCAGGATCCGATCACGAAAGCGGACTACCCCGACAACGCGGAACGATTCATGGCGTTCAATCGTGCCGCGCTGGAAGCGGTCGCGCGATTGGAACTCAAGCCCGATGTCATCCACGCTCACGACTGGCAGACCGGATTGGTGATGGCGTTGCTGGAAGGGCAGTTCCGCGACTGGGTTCCCGATTTGCGTCGCACGGCGGCGATCTTCACGCTGCACAACATGGCGTTTCAGGGAGCGTACCCGTCCGCAACGATGCCGCTGACGGGATTGGGCTGGGAGTATTTTACCTGGACTCGAATGGAATGCTGGAACCGCGTGAATCTGTTGAAGGCGGGCATCGTTTTCGCCGATCAGCTTTCGACGGTCAGTCCAACCTACTCACGCGAGATCCAAACTCCTGAATTCGGCCACGGCTTGGACGGTGTTCTGCACGACCGAACCGCTGATCTGACGGGGATCCTCAACGGCATCGACCCACAAGAGTGGAGTCCGGCGGCCGATTCGCATCTCCCCGCGCGGTATGACTTCGATGCGCTGGAGACCGGCAAGGCCACGTGCAAGCGAACTTTGCAGGAGCGTTTGAATTTGCCCGTGCGCGGCGACGTACCGCTGCTGAGCATGGTCTCGCGCATGACCTGGCAGAAGGGCTTCGATTTGATCGGCGCGTGTGCCAGCCGGTTGCTCGAACGCGACGTGCAACTGGTCTTCTTGGGGAATGGACAGCCGGAGTACGAGGATCTCTGCCGACATCTGGCCTCGGCGCATCCGCACAAAGTCCGCGCGGTTGTTGGCTACGACGAAACGCTGTCGCATCTGATCGAGGCGGGTTCGGACATGTTCCTGATGCCCAGCAAGTTCGAGCCGTGTGGATTGAACCAGATGTATTCGATGGCCTATGGCACTCCACCGATTGTCCGCGCGACCGGTGGGCTGGCCGATTCGGTCGTAGGGGCGACGCCCGAAACTCTGAACGACGGCACCGCGACTGGTTTCGTGTTTCGCGATCATGACCCGGACCAGTTTTGGCAGCAGCTCGACTGGGCGTTGAAGCTGTTCGCCGATCAACCCGTCTGGCGTCGGCTGCAACGTGCCGGGATGTCACGCGATTGGAGTTGGAACCGTTCGGCCCGCGAGTACGTCGCGCTCTACGAAAAGGCGTTGACGCGGCGCGTGTCGTGACGTGGCACCCAAGAGTTGGGCCGTGGGATACGTGAGAGTTTGGCCGATTCCCCGCGATCACCGGCATCGAGGTCGTCGGCGAACATCCCGACTCGGTCGGCATCGGAGTCTCGCGTGCGGCAGGTGTAGGACGAACTGCCGCGGGTCGAGCGTGAGCGGGACATCTTAAAAAAAGCGTCGGCCATTTTCGGCCGCAACGAGTGACCGAGGTCTATGCGGCGGTCGATCAGATCGTGACCTTCCGTCATCGCTACGCGTTCCGAACGCCTACCGGAGTTTTGAGGCACCTGTCGGCTCGACTGGACCGAATCTTCAATGTCGCCAATTCGATGCTCGCCTTCGTGTCGAGACATCCCTGGCAAAAGCTTGAAGCCACCCCAGAATTGACCATCACTGGCAACCTCTCGGCCGCGCGCCGTCGCATTCCTCCTCCACGCATCCGGTGAAGCTTCTGGGTTCTCGAAACCAGCGCTTCCCGTGTGCGCCAAGGAGACCGCCACTCGTCTAAAATTCGCCCAATCACCGCAGTGAACGACTCAAGAAAAGTTGGCGAAGGCCGACAACTTCGAGCCAGGCTTCTTGTGGTTGACGTAGCCCATGAAAGATGTCGCGCGAGTCGATGCCGGCACGCCGGAGCAGCGGCAGTTGCTGGCGTGGGCCTGGACCGAGGGACTCGATCGCGCAGAGGCCCGGACGGCCGAGGAGTTGTCGCGCGAAATGAAAGCACGCAACGTGTCCCCGGTCGGCTGGCCGCTGCCGTTTGTCGAGCGATTGCCGGCTCGGCCGGAGATCGAGAAGCGGATTCAGGATGATCCGCAGGTAAACAATGTTCTCGATCTGACTCGACAACTGGGCGTCGCGGATGACGTTCAAAGTCAACAAGCCATCCGCTTTGGTGCCGCGACGATGGCTTCCAACGCGCCGATGTTGACAGGACTGCTCGCGGGAATTGTCGGCGGTATCGTCGTCGGTCTATTGAGCCAGTCGCACACCAGCGTCAGTGGTCCAGCCGCCGGCCTGACGGCGATTATCGCGGCTCAATTGACGTTACTGGGATCGTTCGAGGCATTCTTGTTGGCCGTGATGGTCGTGGGAGTGATCCGAAGCAACCATTCGCAGCGATCCACGGCGACTTGCTTCATTGAGAACAGGGCGGAGCGGCCGACCTCATCACGTTTCGCACGGCGGACTCGCTGCCGAATCGGTCCGTAAGCTGCTCAAGTGGCAGCGTGACCATTGGCGAACGCTGCTGGCTCATAAGACGCACGACCTGCAACGCGAGTTCCATCGCGAGATCGCCACGAAGTACGAAGCCGCGTTGGATCAAGGACACGGAGCCTGCGTCTTGCGAGAATCGTGGCCGACTTATTGCTGCACTTCGACGGCGCCCATGTGGCCGAGTTGCTCCGCAACTCAGCCACTATCGTTTCTCCGGCCAACTCAAATGCCGGTGCAGGAATTGAAACGTTCCTCGGCCGTTAATCGTGTGCGGGCCGTCGAAGAACTCCAGTTCGGTGCGGTCGCCGATTCGCAGTTGGTCGTAGTGACGTCGGACTTTGCCGAACTCTCCGGCGACAAGTTCGCTCGGTTGGCCGCCGTCACGATGCCCCGCTTCGACCATGAACGGTCGCGGGGCCATCAGCATCGCCAGTTCGGCGTAGCTGGCCACATGCGCCATGTTCCACTCCGGGATTTCGTACTCACTCGTAAAGAGATAGCTGAAGCGTTCCTCGTTGGAGGCAATCGTGCGTGGCCAATCGGTGAAGTCCCCGGAGCAAATCGACAAGCAATACCGATCGACCAGCGGCGGTACGCGCATCGCCGTCTTGCCCCCATAAGACAATCCGTAAAACGCCATCCGCGTTGAGTCCACCTGCGGCAGCGTCGCCAGCCAGTCCAGCGTTTGTTCGTGCTGCGCGATGATGTAACTGAATAGCGAACGTTGCAGCGGATTCGACATGCGCTGCAACGATCGAAAGCGGTCGCCGCCGCGATACGGATTCTGCGGCGAGTAAACCAGGAAACCACGTTTCACGAGCTCCTCGCCAAACGCCTTGTAATAGGCGAAGGGCTTGGGGGCGCGCGAGATCGTGTCCATCGCCGTTCCCTCGAGTCCGTGCTGGCACACGACCAACGGTCGCTTTTCACCGGACGATAAGTTTCTCGGCAGCAGCAGGATTCCGGAGGCGATCACGTCATCCACGACATCCAACACGACTTCGTAGCCGACGTATGCGTCGGTCTCAAGAACCCGTCGTGTCCGAGCGTGGGCGGGTAGCCTTCCCGGTGGCAGGCGGCCAATCAATTCATCATGCACCCAGTCGCGCAGCGGCTGACACGCTCGCTCCCATTCGTCCGCCGACGCAGGTTCCCGGATCCATTTCGCATCACGCACTTGTGTGCTCCGGCGGAGCACGCTCTGCACATGAACCTGCAACTCGTCGAACTGCCGTTTCTCACGAGCGGCCGCAGCGTGAAGAGCCTGCTTGGGCTTCTCGATCCGCGAAGCGTTCGTTTGCCACGCCTCCGGTTTCGCGTGGAGTTCACTGTCGACCCCCAGACCAGCGGCGAACGCTCGCAGAGCCACCTCCGTTCCGGCGAGACCGTCCGCATCCGGACCACTGACGGCCAGAACGAGTTCCTGTTTCTGATCCAGTGATTGGTAGATCGCCGCGGCCCGCTCGAACTCTGATCGCACCGACGCGAGCCGATTGTTGACGATCCGACCGGGTGCCGCGCTGGCCCGGCGTCCCTCGCGGACGGGGGGCGGTCCTGCGACTTCCACCGCGCGACAGGCTTCGATCACCAGCCGCCGCGGCGCGATCAAGCCGGCCAACTCCGCATCGCCGAACTCCGTCAAGAGTCCCCACACGTTGCGGTAGATCGGTTCCTGCCAGACCTCTTCTTCCCGCGCTTGAAAATATCCGCAGACCAGACTGGCCTGGAGGCGCGAATCCATCGCGGCCGAGTAGAGCGCCAGCAGCGCTCCTTCGCCCACACCAGCGACTCCGATCGGAAACGAATCGGCGAGCGGGGCGGCGTCAGCTCTCCGGTGATCACGATGGCCGCTGACCACCGGAGGGCTGACGCCGCCCCGCTCGCCAAATTTGTCACGGCTCCGCCGCTGCGCATGTTGCTCAATCAAATCAACGGCGGCGAGCACCTTCTGCACTTCGTAGCCGATGACATGACGACCCACTTCAAAGGCTTGCCGATAGATAAACTCGCGATGCGGCTGATTCGTGTACGCGACGTGCGGGCTTCCGGAAAACTCGTCGTGGCGACTGATCAGTGTTGGGATAACGACCAGGCAACCCGCCTCCGCCAATCGCCGCACGAACTGCACTGACTCAGGCAAGCCGTCGCTCACACCACAGAACATTTCGGGCGTCCAGTCGGCATCCGGCAATGCGACGACTCCCGCGCGCAGGGTCTCGGGCACCAACAACAGACCCTCCGCTGTCACGCCGTCCAATACCGGCCATCGGACGGCTTGAACGGTCACGCTGCGATTTCGCGAGACGACCGATGTTCTTTCCAGCGACGAAACAAGCTCGAAGCGATGCAGCTTCGACGGGTCGGCCGTCAACCGCGGATCGACCGCTCCGATCGCCGCTCGGAATCGTTCGCGGTTGCCGGCAACGCTGGCGGCGTAAGCCTGTGTGCTGGAGACATCACGATTCCAACGAGCCCCACGTCTCTCCCGCGAAGCCGCCAACTCGCGCAGGCAGAATCGGTGAAGGCCCGCCACCATGACCTCATCCAGCGGTTGCTGGATTGTCAGCGAGGCCGTCCTCGGAAGCGTTTGATCGGCGGCGTACAGCGCGGTCAACGAGCACAACAACATCGCCGTCAGAAAACGGATTCCGCGTTTCGAACCTTCGTGTCCTGCAGGATCGCGTCGTGTCATCGGGTTCCTTCCTTCGTCGTCATTGGCCGGGCCAGATGACATCGGGCAACCACGCAATCGACAGCGCTTCGCGCCGGCTGACCAGCCCGTTGACATGGTGCGTCATCATCCCGCCGCAACCGATGATCTCATCTGCGACGGTGAAGTGCTACCAACGTCGTGACGCTATCGAAACCGGCACAGCTTCATAACGGTGATCTACTTGCATTGCGGTGGACTCGACATGTCCCCAAGACAACTCGTTTAGACCAATGCCCACGCCGAAAGTCTGATGGACCCAAAAAAGAAGCCCGGCTTCTGGGAGAAGCCGGGCTTCGGAAATCGTCGTGGAACACGTTTTCAACGTGCTCGTCACGGGCACGTTGGAAACGTGCCCCACGTTACGTACTACTTCTTTTTCGAGCCGAAGCTGACGAAGAGCACCCCTTTCTTGTCGGGCACCGAGTATCCGCCGTTGGGGGTCAGATACTTCTTGACGGTGTCGAATGCGGGCAGCTTCTCGAAGTCGATCATCGGCAGGAACAAGCCGGCTTGGCCTCCTTTAGCCATCTCCCACAAAGTTTCCATTTGGGAATCGCTGCGTGAGAAGCTGGCGATGGAGGACTTCGCCGGGATGTGTTCGGCGATGGCCTTGTACTCGGCCGAATCGACCAGCGCGTCGCCGTCGGTGTCGCCGCGCAGCATCGACTCGACCGCGGTCACATCGTTGCTGAACATCAACTGATCTTTGCCGATCGCGAGGCCCGCCATCTTTGGTTCCAGGCCGCCGCTGAGATCCGGCACCTCGAACTCGATGATCGTCGAGCCTTTGAATTCGCGTGTCTTGCCGGGGAAGCCGGGAGTCTTCGTGATCTTGGTGAGCGTCGCTTGGAACTTCTTCGAATCCTTCAAACCGACCGCGACGACCACGCGATCTTGGCCTTTCTCGTCCCCTTTCTTCTTCGCCGGTTCCACGACGACTTGAATGCGTCCCGACAGCGAATCAAGGACGTCCTTTTTCAAATGCACTCGCGGTTCTTGCTCCGCCAAGCCATCGACGATGTTGTCCAGGCCACCGGGCGGAGCGTTGGGAACCATCGCGAACAAGCTGCTGGCGGCCTGGTAGGCTTCGCTGATGTCCCAGTTCACCGAGAACCACGCACTCGCGTTCGACGAAACCCATTTCGGCGGCTTCTGCTCGACGGCCGGGAATTGGAAGAGGTTCATGACCCCCTTCGTCGGCTGCTCGATGACGAGGAACGTCTTCGAGATGCTATCGAAATGTTCGGTTCCCATGTCCGCCGAACCGCCGACTGCCTTGAGGCTGAACAATCCGAGCGGTTCCAGGAACACTCCGGCCAGCGCGAGTTGTGGATTCTGAGCGGCCGCCTGTGCGAGCCCCGCTTGCAGCAAGCCGATGGGATTGATGTACCACACGACGAGTCCGTCTTCGTCGTCGGTCTTGCACTTCTCCAGAATCAGGTTGTAGTTGTCATTGTCCGCGAACGTGTCGGAGTGCTTGCCATCCCAGCGCGTCAGCACTCCCTTGGCGGTGCTCAGGTCGGAGCTGATGACGATCATCGTGTCCTTGATGAAGTAGACCAGCTTGTTCGGCTGCTGAGGATTGCCCCCCTTGAAGGTCCAGGTCGTGACCTTCGTGCCGTCGATCTCTTCGTCGTCGCTCTCCGCGCCGTTGTCTTCGAGAGCCTTCTCGGCCTTTTCCAGCAGGGCATCAACGGTCTTCTCGTTGTCGCCGAAGTCCAGAAACATCACGGCCGACAGTTTCTTATTGGGGGGTGTCAGCACGGCGAAAGCGAACTCGCCACTGGGGATTTGCAGCAGGGCCTTCAGCGAGACGCCCAGTTCCTCTTCCACTTTGCCGGAAACGCCTTCGAGGGCTTTCATGATCTCTTGCTTGAACGGCTCGAAGGTCGAGTCTTCCACAAGGTTGCCCATCGCCGTCTTGGCGAAGCGAGCTTTCAGCTCATCGACGTCCGGCACTGACACATACACGGCCACTTCTGGTGGCAGCAGGCGATCCGTACCGACGGGCTCATCATCCGCCGCAAACACCGGCAAGCGCGGCAACAGCACAGCCGCCAACGCCAACGACAAAGCTCCGACTCGCAACCAACGATTCATATTCGATCCGATCTGCAAAAAGAGACGCCGTCTCGGACGGCTGTTAGGTTTTCACGCACGAGGTCCGTCGTACCACGAACCGGGCCAAACGGTTTCATTCCGTTTGTCGTGATGCTCGTAGTGCCCCGATTCATCGGGGCAACGGCAGAGACCGCATGAATGCGGTCACTACGAGCGCAGAGACCGCATCAACGCGGTCACTACGAGCATCGCCAAGCGGCCTGCCGCGGCGGGTTGTAGGAGCGACGAAATGGGCACGCAAGGCAGGCTCCGCTCAGGTTCGAGCCGATTGCGACTGCATTGCGGCATCCAACATTCGAGCGGTAGTCTGGGCTTGAACTGGCCGTCCAATTGGTTCGTCTTTCTGCAAGGGAGCCTGCTGATGTTACGCGAGAGAATCGTGCGTCGTGCGTGGGTATTCGCGGTGCTTTGCTGTCTGAGTCTCGGAGCGGTTTCGGCCGCTGAGTTTCCGTCGTTCGAGCAGCTTCCGGTACGCCCAGAGCCGCCCGATCCGCTCGTGATGCTCGACGGCACGCCAGTCCGCACGCGCGACGACTGGTTCAACAAACGACGTCCAGAACTCAAAGCGCTCTTCGAGCACTATATGTATGGCAAAGCTCCGCCGCCGCCGGACAATCTCACCGCCACCGTCGTCCGCACCGACGAAAAATGTCTCGATGGCAAAGCCACGCTCCGCGAAGTCACAATCAAGTTCGGACCGAAGTCCGCGCCGCCGATCAATCTCTTGCTGATCGTGCCCAACGGACGCAAAGGGCCGGCTCCGGTCTTTGTCGGATTGAACTTCTGCGGCAATCACACGGTTCTGGCCGATCCGCAGGTCGCGATGCCGCCGCAGTGGATTTACTCGAGCTGTGTTGGCGTCGAAAAGGAACGCGCGACCGACAAAGGACGCGGGACGCAAAAGGACGTCTGGTGTCCCGACTTGCTGGTTGAGCGCGGTTACGCACTGGCAACGCTCTACAACGCGGACCTCGATCCCGATACGCCGGAACTGACCGACGGAATTCACCCGCACTACTTGTCGGCGGGACAGGAAAAACTCGGCCCCAATGATTGGGGCACGATCCGCGCGTGGGCCTGGGGGGTGTCGCGAGTCGTCGATTACCTCGTGACCCGGCCGGATATCGACAAGACCCGCATCTGCGCCGTCGGTCATTCACGGCTCGGCAAGACCGCGCTGTTCGCGGCGGCGTTCGACGAACGCATCGCTCTCTCGGTGCCACACCAATCAGGGACCGGCGGCATGGCGATGAATCGAGGCAACGATCAGGAAACTGTCGAGCGAATCAACAAAGTCTTCCCGCACTGGTTCAGCGACTCGTTCGTCCCGTTCGGCGGCAACGAGTCGAAGCTGCCCGTCGACCAACACCTGCTGGTGGCTTTGGTCGCCCCGCGTCCGCTGTTCGATGGCGAGGGAGATCAGGACAAGTGGGCCAACTTCGACAACGCGATGCTGTCACTGAAAGGAGCCGACAAGGTCTACAAGTTCCTCGGAGGACGCGGACTCGTCGGCAGCGGACTCGTCAGCGGCGACGAAACCTTCACCGACGCCAACTGTGGCGACCTCGTGCAGTACCGCCGCGACGAAAAGCACGTTCTCAACCGCGCCTACTGGCAACGCATCCTCGACTTCGCCGACCGCAAGCTGCCGGCAAGTCGGTGACGGGGTCGGGAGTCTTTTTCAGGCCGCCGAATATCGAGC
>CAMDPX010000287.1 GCA_945905295.1 Planctomyces sp. SH-PL62
TACGAGATTCACGTCCCCAGCCAATTCGGCCTGCATGTGTGGGAAGCGATCCTCGAAGCGGGCCGCGAGTTCTCGATCTCGCCGTTCGGTCTCGAAGCTCAGCGCGTGCTGCGCTTGGAAAAGAAACACCTGCTGCCCGGCATCGACACCGACGCACTGTCGAATCCGCTGGAGGCCGATTTGCCGTGGATCGTGAAACTCGACAAAGACGATTTCATTGGCAAGGAATCGCTGGCTCGCGCGCAGCAGCGTGGTGATCGCAACAAGCTGGTCGGGTTCCGACTGTCGGAGTTCGTTGTGCCGGACCTCGCATCGCTGGTGCTCTGCGACGGCAAGCTCGGCGGACGCATCACGTCCTGCGGCTATTCACCGGCAGTGGGCGGGACGATCGGACTGGCTTGGGTTCCGGCCAATCTCGCTCGCAACGGCGAGACGATTCAGATTCAGGTCAACGGCCGAATGATTCCGGCGGTCGTGCAGGACGAGCCGTTCTACGATCCCAGTGGATCGAAGTTAAAGAGTTGATTCGTCAGGAAGACTGTTCATCAGAAAGTTCGAAATGAGTGTGACGCCAATCTCTCGAGGCCCGTTGACGGAACGGCATCGCCAGTCGGGGGCAACATTGGAGTTGATTGAGGGCTGGCAAGTCGCCGTTCGATACCCGCATCCGCCGGATCGAACGAGCAATGCGCTGGTCGATCTGTCGCATGTCCCGACGTTTGAAATCAACGGTCCAGAAACCAGCGCGGCTTTGATTTCGATGTGCGGAGGCGACGTCTCGTTGCGAAAGATTCACAGCAGCGATGGCCGGCACGTTTATCGTCTGGCGCCGGTTCGCGCGATCGTGTTCGGCAAACTGTCGCCGGGCAACGGAACGATCGACGTCACTGGCGGATGGACATCGATTGCTCTGGCTGGTCCGGATGCGGAGCGGATTTTGAACAAGGTCACGGCGGTCGATCTGCGCGAGCGGACGCTGCCGGTGCAGGCGTGTTGTCAGGGGCCGATCTTTGGAGTCAACACGCTGTTTGGCCGGTTCGCGGATCGGTTTGAGTTGCATGTTTGCAGCGACTCGGCAGAGTTCTTTTGGGATGTGTTGATGGATGCGGGAGCTGAGTTTGGTTTGCGTCCGGCGGGGATCGATGTGATGAAGGGGTTGGGATAACGGCTTTCGGCCAACGGCTCACGGCTTTCGGCCGGACGCCGATGGCCGACAGTTTTGAGGCTTTCATCAGCCGCAGGGCGCTAGCCCCGGTTAAAGAAAACCGGACGCTAGCGCGTTCCGGCTGATGTGGATGAAGAGGACCGGCATGGTTTCGCAGCGAATGTGGCAAGAGCACGAACTCAAGGACCAGTACGACGTCGTCATCATCGGCGGCGGCGTGCATGGGCTGGCGACGGCGTACTACCTGACTCAGATGGGCGTGCGCAACATCGCGGTGCTGGAGGCGAAGTACGTCGGGTTCGGCGGGTCGGGGCGAAACACGGCGATTGTCCGCTCGAACTATCGCACGCCGGAGGGGATCGCGTTCTACGACTTGTCGGTCAAGTTGTACGAGCAGTTGGCGGCCGATCTCGAATTCAATGTGATGTTCTCGCAGCACGGACATCTCACACTGGCTCACAACGAGAAGGGCGTGACTGGTCTGACGGAGCGAGCCAACACGAACCAACTGATGGGCGTCAATTCGCGAATCATTTTCCCTGAAGAGATTCAGCGAATCGTTCCCGACTTGAATGTCTTCGGACACAGCCGCTTCCCGATTCAAGCGGCGCTGTATCACCCGCCCGGCGGCATCATCCGGCACGACGCGGTTGTGTGGGCGTTTGCTCGCGGAGTCGATCGCGGCGGCGGGCACGTCCATCAGAAGACCGAAGTCACCGGTATCGAAGTTCAAAACGGACAAGTCGAAGCGGTCGTCACCAATCGTGGGCGGATTAAGACAAAGACGGTGCTCAACGCGACGGCCGGATACGCGGGACTCATCAGCCGAATGGTCGGACTCGAAATCCCCATCGAGACGCATCCGCTGCAAGCGGCCGTGACCGAGCCGCTCAAACCGTTTCTCAATTCGGTGATCGTCTCTTCGACGCTGCACGTTTATGTGTCGCAGACCGATCGCGGCGAATTAGTGCTCGGTGCCGAGGTCGATGATCACGCCAGTTATTCGCTGCGCGGCACGTTGTCGTTTCTCGAAGGAGCTGCGACGCACTTGCTGGAACTGTTCCCGCATCTGGCCAACGTGAAGATCCTGCGTCAGTGGGCGGGGTTGTGCGACATGACTCCCGATTATTCGCCGATCATGGGTGGGACGCCCGACGTCAAAGGATTTCTGATGACCGTCGGCTGGGGCACCTACGGCTTCAAGGCCGGGCCGGCCTCCGGCAAGCTCATGGCCGAACTGATTTCAACGGGCAAGACTCCCCCGACACTTGAACCGTTCGCGTTGACGCGGTTCTACGAGGACCGGCTCGTTGGCGAGAAAGCGGCCGCTTCGGTTTCGCATTGAACTGCTCACCGGGAAGGGGTCGGGAGTCTTTTTCATGCCGCACAACGTCGCTCAATCCGGCTGAGTCTGAGAAATCGCGGCATGAAAAAGACTCCCGACCCCGTAGCGACGTCGCCGTCACAACTGGTGCTCCCAACCGCCGCGCGGGAGTTGCTCCATGTCGCCGTTTGATTGTTGAATGCGGCAGCCCGGTTCAGCATCAATGCTGCCGATGTGAGTCGGCTTCACGGCGTCAGAGTGCGACATCAATCGCCGGCCGTCGTCCGGCGAGACGGTAAAGAGCAACTCAAAATCCTCGCCGTCGGAGAGTGCGTGATCGAGCGGGCCGCGTTGCTCGTCCATGCGGCGTGCGGCGTCGGAAATGGGGACAGCATCTGCCAAGAGCGTCGCTCCAACGTGGCTTTCGTCGAGCAAGTGATAGAGATCCGCCGCTAATCCATCGCTGAGGTCAATCATGGCGTGGAGATCCACTAAGCGATGGAGTGCGAGGGCTTCGCGGATTCGGGGCGTGAACGTCAAATGGTGGCCGAGGATGCTGCCTCCGAGCGGGCCAGTCACGAACAACCAGTCGCCAGGCTTCGCTCCAGAGCGTCGCACGGGACCGCGTTCGGTCGCCTCGCCGATCAAGGTGACGCTGATGACCAGTGGTCTGTCCCAGGTATTCGTGTCGCCGCCGATGATCGCGACATGGAATTCGTCGGCGAGCGATTGCATTCCCTCATGCAGGTCGCGAGCGAAGTCGAAGCCGCGTGATTTCGGCAGGGCGACTCCGACCAGTGCGGCAAGCGGTCGGCCGGCCATGGCGGCGATGTCGCTCAGATTCACGGCCATTGCTTTGCGGCCGATGAGTTGCGGTGTCGTTTCATCAACTCGGAAATCAACGTCCTCCATCAACACGTCGGTGGTGAAGAGGAGCGGAGCACCACTGGGTTGCCAGACGGCGCAGTCGTCCCCGATGCCGACTTGCAGATTTGGTGGGGATTGGGCTCGCTGGCGAATCCATTCGATGAGAGCAAGTTCGCTGTGGTTGGACACGGCCCGGTCTCACAAAAGGCGAACGGGGAGCATCATCTGCCCGGTTCGTTGTTGGTCGCGAGTAGCGTACCACGAACCGAGGAGAGGATGCTCCCCGCCTGCTCAAATCATTTTTCTATCGAGTCTTTGAGGCCGTTTGCGGAATCACTTGCAGGTGGCCGTACAGTGTCTCGTTGCCGCGGAGGATGTAGAACTTCAACGGGTTGAAGGTCGGAAGTTGCTGGTGATCAAGGACGTAATTGATGTTCTCGTAATTCACCGTTTCCCAGACGTGCAGTCCAACCAGGACGTCGCCGACATGAATGCCATTCTGAGCGGCGGTGCTCTGCGGCTTGACCTCGGTGATCTTCATTCCGCCGCGATACTTGTCGCCCAGTTGTCGCTTTTCCGATTCGGCGACGGGGACAATCCGAATGCCCATCAAGCGGTAGGCTTTATCGTGTGCGGGTTCGTCGTTCTGAGCGCGGACCACGGCTTGTGTAGGTTCGGAATTGCCTCGTCGTCCTGCGCCAATCGTGGCGAGCGTCATCGAAGCGGTCTCTCCTTTGTCGCCACGTCGGAACGAGATCTCGAGTTTCTCACCGGCGGGGCGGCCGAGACACGCACGCTCGAAGTCGGCCGCGTCCGTGATCGAGATCGCGCCGATCTTGGTGACGACATCACCGATCTTCAGGCCGGATTGTTCGGCGGGACTGCCCGGCTTCAGGCCGTCCAAGCGGAGGAAGCGTTGCTCACCTTTTTTCACATCGGTGAGGATCGCTCCGTGAAACGTCTGTGACAGCCGTTCGCCGCTGAGCAATTCCGCGATGATCTTGCGAGCGTCGTCCATTGGGATCGCGAAGCCGATGCGTTGCGCTCCGGCTCGGATGGCGACGTTAATGCCGATGACTTCGCCATCCAGGTTGATAAGCGGCCCGCCGCTGTTGCCCGGATTGATGCTGGCATCGGTTTGGATCAAGTTCTTGTAGCCCTGCTTCTCGTTGACCTCGACATCGCGGTGGAGCGCACTCACCAAACCTTGCGTGATCGTGTCTGGGTATCCGAAGGCGTTGCCGATCGCGAAGACAGTCTCACCCAACATCAGGTCGGACGAGGTGCCCAGCGGCAGAACGCTCAGCGGCTTGCTCGCGTCGATCTTGATGATCGCGAGGTCGTGTCTTTTGTCGTAAGAAATCACGCGAGCCGTGTAGCTGCTGCTGTCGGAGAGCGTGGCTCGCAGGGTCTCGACGCCGGAGACGACGTGATAGTTCGTGACGATGTAGCCGCGCTCGTCGACGAGGATTCCGGTCCCCATGCCGTTGGTCTTGCGATCTTTGACCGGCGATAAGCTATCGGCGTCCTCGGCCGTTTTTTCGGTGTGGATGTTGACCACCGACGGCATCGCTTTTTGGATCGCTTTGACGGCGGGGGTCATCCGCAGTTCGGAGGCGAAAGCCGAACTGGCGATGAACAGCGCGCAGACACAGAAGCCGGATGCGAGAGGTCGAAGCAGCATGGGAGGCGAATTCTGAGCTCGAGATGCGGCGGACGATTCGTGGGGCCGGTTGCCTCCGGCACAGACCCCACCAACGCACGGAGCGCGTTCCTTCGATCCCCGTGCCGTGAGCATCGACTGCCGCGTCGTAACCGCTTCAAGCGTCGGGGCGGATCGCTCATAACTTGCCCAACACGAACGAGGTCAGATTGTGCGGGCTGTATCGCTGTCGAACGTCGCTCTGGCCAACTTTTCGGTCGCGCGGCGTCAGTCGCATCAAGTGGCGAAAAGCGGCCGCGTACACGACACGCCGCGGTCGCTCGGCATGAGGCGCGTGCTTCCCTTCCACCGTCACGCGCGCTACAACCGACCTCACGAAAATGAGACAGCCGCAGGAGTGTGAACTCGGCTCACGTTGCCAGTCCTTCACGACGCGCTGCTCCAACACCGTCCGCCCTCGCTAGGTTTGCCCACATGTCACGACGCGAACAATTGGAACAGCTTCTCATCGCCGAACCACACGATCCGTTTCTGCGATACGGCTTGGCGATGTGCTGTGCCTCCGATGGCGACACGGATACGGCTCAAAATCACTTTCGCCAGTTGCTGACAGACCATCCGGATTACGTCGCCGGCTATTTTCAGCTCGCGCAATTGTTCGCTCGGTTGGGTGAAATCGAACAAGCTCAACCGCTGTTACGAACAGGCATCTCCGTCGCGGTTCGGACCGGCGACGCACACGCCGCCAGAGAGATGAACGAGTTCCTGGCAATGCTGTAGGTCGTGTGTCCCATCCGCCGACGGCCGGGCCTTCAAATCTTGAACGGTGTTGACCGGATCGCGGCTTCGCGATAGTTTTGAGTCATCAAACTCTAAAGTTCTATCGCGCAACACCCCTATAAGGCGAACTTCACCGATGCGGATCTCGATTCGTAACTCCCGATTCTGGCTAATTATCGGCCTGCTTTTGACGGCCGGTTGTGGCGACTCTGGCAGCACGTTGAGCAATGCGCCGAAAAGAAAGGAGGGCAGCCAAGCCGTCCGACGCCCGCGGATTGTCACCACCGTTGGGATGGTGACGGACATCGTCCGAGAAGTGGTCGGCGACCGTGGCGAGGTGCTCGGCTTGCTGAGCGAAGGGGTCGATCCGCATCTCTACAAGCCGACCCGCGAGGACGTGAATCAACTCGATGACGCGGACATTATTTTCTATGGCGGGCTGATGCTCGAAGGTCGGATGGAAGAATCGTTCAAGAAGCTGCGCGAGTCCGGGAAGGTGGTCGTGGGGGTCGCTGAGTCACTCGACCAGAAGGTTCTGCGTAAGCCGCCGGAGTTTGAAGGGCATTTCGATCCGCATGTTTGGATGGACGTGACGCTCTGGAGTCAGTGTGTGGATGCCGTCACCAAGGCGATGCAGGAATACGATTCCGAACACGCGGCCGAATTCACCGCTCGTGCCGAAGTCTACAAGCAACGCCTGCAAAAGCTGGACGAGTATGTTCGTCAGAGCATCGCGACGATCCCGGAGCAGCAGCGCGTGTTGGTCACGGCCCACGATGCGTTCGGGTACTTCGCTCGTGCGTACGGCATGCAGGTCAAGTCGGTGCAGGGCATCTCGACAGAGTCCGAGGCTGGCGTTGCCGATATCAACGCGCTCGTCGATTTCCTGGTTGAGCAGAAGATCGCCGCGATCTTTGTGGAGAGCAGCGTCTCCGAGAAGAATCTGCAAGCCGTTCGCGAAGGCGCGGAGAAGCGCGGTTGGGCAGTCAAGGTGGGTGGCGAACTGTTTTCCGACGCGATGGGAACGGCGGGGACTTACGAAGGGACATACATCGGCATGATCGACCACAACGCGACGACGATCGCTCGCGCGTTGGGAGGCCAAGTGCCGGACGGTGGATTCCGAGCGACCGCGGAGAAGCCATGAGTACGCCGCTCGTAGTCGATCACGAAGCCATGTTGGAGCCAGTGCCGCAGCCGGTCGTCAGGCAGACGGCTCCGGCCAAGTCGCCGTTGCTGATCGAAGATGTCACGGTCGCATACCACCATCGCCCGGTGCTGTGGAACATCGATTATCAAGCTCCCTGCGGCAAATTGATCGCGATCATCGGGCCGAACGGGTCGGGGAAGACGACGCTCATTAAAGCCATTCTCGATTTGGTGCCGCGTGCAGCGGGGCAGGTGCTGATCTTCGGCGAACCGTATGGGCAGCAGCGTCATCGAGTCGGCTACGTCCCGCAACGGACGAGCGTCGATTGGGACTTTCCGGTTTCCGCGCTGGATGTCGTGGCGATGGGGATGTACCGCAAGATTGGCTGGCTGAGACCGGTCTCGCGCAAATATCGCGACGCAGCGAAACAAGCCTTGGACCGCGTTGGCATGGTGGATTTCGCGTCTCGGCAGATCAGTCAGCTTTCAGGCGGACAGCAGCAGCGAGTCTTTTTGGCTCGCGCGTTGGTGCAGAACGCGGACCTGTACTTCATGGACGAACCCTTTGCGGGGGTCGATGCCGCGACCGAACGCGCGATCGTGGACATCCTGCGGCAACTCCGTGAGTCCGGAAAAACGGTCATCGTCGTGCATCACGATTTGCAGACGGTCCACGAGTACTTCGACGAAGTTGTCCTGCTCAACATGCGTCTGATCGCGACCGGGCCGACGGCTGATGTCTTCACGCCGGACAATTTGCGGAAGACTTACGGCGGAAAGTTGGCGCTGCTCGATCAGCTTGGTGAGAAGATGGCTCAGCCAAGGAGCCGCTGATGTCCGCCTCGTCGCTACTTGCCGTCGATTCTCTCTGGGAGTTGTTCAGCCGTGCGATCTCGTTGCGCGATTACAACACACGCGTGGTGCTGGCTGGGACGACCATGCTGGGCATCAGCGGCGGGCTGGTCGGGACGTTCTTGGTTCTGCGCAAGCGCGCCTTGGCCGCGGATGTGGTCAGTCATGCGGCGTTGCCGGGGATTGCGGTCGCGTTTCTGCTGGCGGAGCGATTAGCACCGGGCAGCGGCCGATCCACGGGCGTATTGCTGCTGGGGGCGTTTGTCTCCGGTCTGCTGGGCATGGCGATGACTCTGGCGATTCGGCGTTGGACGCGGATCAAAGAGGACGCCGCATTGGCGATTGTCTTGGGATTGTTCTTTGGACTGGGCATGGCGCTGTTCACCGTCGTGCAGCGGACGAAGACGGGAAACGCGGCCGGACTGTCGCATTTCATTTTCGGAAAAACCGCGTCGCTGGTCGCCGCCGACGTGTGGTTGATCGGAGGGATCTCGGTCGTCGTGGCCTTGCTCTGCTGTGGTGTCTTCAAAGAATTCTCGCTGCTGTGTTTCGACGAAGAATTCGCCGCCGCTCGTGGCTACCGAACGACATTCCTGGATGGGCTGTTGACGCTGCTGGCCGTGACGGTCACGTTGATCGGTTTACAAAGCGTCGGGCTGTTGTTGGTCGTGGCGTTGTTGCTGATCCCGCCGACCGCCGCGCGGTTCTGGAGCAACGATTTGAAAGTCATGTCGGGTCTGGCCGCTGTCATTGGCGGTGCGAGTTGCGCCGTTGGCGTCGTGCTCAGCGCTTCTTTTCCGAGACTCGCTGCGGGGCCCGTCATCGTGCTCACAGGATCGGGGCTGTTTGTTGTCAGTCTCGTCTTCGGCAAAGAACGCGGCTTGTGGCCGAGATGGCGATCGCAGCGTCAATTCGAACAACGCATCGGCCGCAGCGATCTGTTGCGAGCGTGCTACGAACTCTTAGAGCCCATCCTCGGTCCCGACCAAACAACGCAGGATTCGCTGACCAAGTCCGAGATCGACGAATTCGAATTGTCAGCGATGCGACAGTGGCCTTCCGGGCGCTTTCACGGCTTGGTCTCGATGGCCGTCGGTGAAGGCTTGCTGAGTTCGACATCCACCGACGGCTACCGACTGACGTGGCGTGGCGCCGAAGAGGCTCGTGACGCCGTGAGACGTCACCGGCTGTGGGAAATTTATCTGCTCACGCAAACCGACCTCGATCCGCGATTAGTGGATCGTGGAGCGGATGGCATCGAACATGTGCTCGATCCGCAACAACTGGCCGAATTGGAACGCCAACTCGCCACTCAGTTACCTCAAGGCATTCCTCCCAGCCCGCACCCAATCGCTGGGGCTGTGAATTAGTTGAAACGCAGGTCACATGTCCTTCCTCACTCCTCTCCAAGACTGGCGTCAGAGCGACACCTGGATCGTCGTGATCGGGGCGTTGGTGGCGATGGCGTGCGCGTTGCCGGGTTGTTTTCTGCTGCTGCGTAAACAGAGCTTGATGGGGGATGCGATCAGTCACACGTCGCTGTTGGGGGTTGTCGCCGCGTTCTTCGTGTCGCACTGGCTGGTTGAGGCCAACGTCATCAGCCCGGCGACGGAATTATCGGTACGGCATGTGGCGATGTGTGTCGGAGCCATCGTGGTTGGCGTGTTATCGGCCTGGCTGACCGAGTCGTTGCAGAAGCTGGGCAACGTCGAGAGCAGCGCCGCGTTGGGAGTCGTTTTCACTTCGGTGTTCGCGCTCGGCCTGCTCTTGATTCGAGCGTTTGCGGACGACGTTCACATCGACCTGGACTGCGTGTTGTACGGAGAGATTGTGACCGCTCCGATGGAAACGGTCGGAGGTTCGAAAATACCGCGAGCAGTCGTCGTCAACGGGGTCGTGCTGGCCATTAACTTGTTGCTCACCGTGCTGTTGTTCAAAGAACTTCGCTTGAGCGCCTTCGACCCCGCGCTAGCGACGACGCAGGGTATCCCAGCGCATGTGATGCACTACGGTTTGATGGGCGTGACGGCAATGACGTTGGTTGCCGCGTTCGAGAGCGTCGGCAGCATCTTGGTGATTGCGATGCTCATCATCCCTCCGGCGACGGCGTATCTGCTGACCGACCGGTTGCCGAGGATGATCGGGCTGAGCCTGTTGATCGGGGCACTGAGTTCTGTGCTGGGCCACGTTTCGGCGTTGACGCTGCCGCCGCTAATCGCGCGCAGCGTCGGCTTGCAGGACGTGCATGATGCGAGCACGGCCGGCATGATGGCCGCCGCCGCCGGCTTTCTGTTCGTGACAGCGATGCTGCTCGGACGTAAGTACGGCCTCGTCAGCCGAGCGTGGCATCGACTGCTGCTCAAGCTGCGTATCGCCGGCGAAGACGTGCTCGGCGGACTGTACCGCTTCGAGGAATCCGCTCCCGCCTCCGCGGATGTTTCGCTGGCCACCGAGCGAACCGCTTGGCTACGTACTCTCATGACGCAAACGTGGCTGACGCGACTCGCCTCTTGGGTACTGCTTCGGCGAGGCTGGTTGGTGGGTTCTGGTTCAGACGTGCATTTGACGGACGCTGGCCGAGAAGCCGCGCGAACGTTGGTCCGCTCGCATCGCCTGTGGGAATCCTTCCTCGCGAAACACTTCGTGCTCGGCACCGGCCGCTTCCACGAGAGCGCCGAGCAGGTCGAACACTTCCTCGATGGCGAACTGCTTGCCGAGTTGGACCAAGATCTCGACCGGCCCGGTGTCGATCCGCACGGGCGTGCGATCCCGAATTGAAATGGCGACGTCTTGCGGCTTTCAGGCGAGCGGGGCGGCGTCAGCCCCCCGGTCCTGCGGCGAATTCACCGGGG
>CAMDPX010000288.1 GCA_945905295.1 Planctomyces sp. SH-PL62
TGGCTCGCAACGTGGCGTTCCTGTCCGCGTTGATGGAATCGGGCGTGGAGTTCGTGGCCGTGGATCAACCACACGCCAACCGGCTGACGATCCACATTCTCGCGGCCGTGGCCGAAGATGAAGCCCGACGCATCAGCGAACGAACCAAGACCGCGTTGGCCGCTGCGAAAGCTCGTGGAACGAAACTCGGCTCGGCTCGGCCGGGTCACTGGAAGGGCCGCGAACATCTTCGCCAAGCGGCAATTCGGAAAGCCGTCCAAGTTGCTGCCGACGTTCGTGTGAAGGATACCGATGAAGCCTACCGCGACCTCGCTCCGATGATGAAAGAACTCCGCGACGCGGGAAAGTCTTTGCAAGCCATCGCCGACGAACTCAACGCCCAAGGCTACGAAACCCGGCGCGGCAAGCCGTGGAACCCGATGCAAGTCCGCCGCGTTCTGCAACGCGACCTCTAATCGAAAGCCGCTCAACATGGCCGGCACTTTTCGTCCGACGATCATCCGCTACATCAACGCCCAAGGGAAACGGGTTCCAAAAGGGACACCGGGAGCGCGTCGAGTTCGCGAGAAGTCCAATACTTATTGGGGCCGCGTGGCTGACGCGAATGGCAAGGTTCGTCCTGTCGCGTTGTGTGATGACGCGGACGCCGCCGAAGCGATGTTGGCGGAGATGAAGCAACGAGCCAAACGGGAAGCGCGAGGGGACATCGACCCGTTTGAAGATCATCGCAAGCGACCGCTTGCCGAACATCTTGAAGATTTCGAGGCGGCGTTGTTGGCCAAGGCTGCGACAACAAAGCAAGCGGGACAAGCAACGGCCCGCTGTCAAAAGATCATCGACGGTTGCGGATTCAAGAAACTGGCGGACCTGTCGCCATCCGCCGTGGCCAATTACTTGCGGGAGCGTCGTCAAGGCGGGCTGGGGACTGCCACCAGCAACGGCTACCTGTCGGGCATCAAGAGTTTCGCGAACTGGCTCGTGAAGGATCGGCGGTTGCCGTCGAACCCACTGACTCACTTGGCCAAGCTCAACGACCGTGTGGATATCCGCCACGAACGCCGGGCATCGTCGTCGATCGACTTGGGGTTGCTCATTTCTGCCGCAGAGACGAGCCAAAAGAAGTTCCGAGGATTGGACGGGGCAACGCGAGCGATGCTGTATCGCCTCGCGGCCATGACCGGGTTGCGAGCGTCTGAACTGGCGAGTCTCACGCTGGCATCATTCGACCTGACATCCGACCCGCCAATGCTGACGGTCCAAGCCGCTTGCTCGAAACATCGCCGGGAAGATGTTCTGCCGATTCACCTGGACCTCGCCACACGATTGCGGCAGTGGCTCTCAGAACGCGAGCGACAGCCAGACGACCAACGAACCGTCCTGTCGTTCGATCGTGCGGCAGACGCGAAGCGAGAGCGTCTGTTTCCGGGAACGTGGGCGAAGCGCGCATTCAAGATGATCCAGCTTGACCTGGACGCGGCCGAGATTCCTTATGCCACCGATGCGGGAGTTGCCGACTTCCATTCGTTGCGGCACTCATTCATCAGCAACCTCGTCACCGGGGGAGTGCATCCGAAAGTTGCTCAACAACTCGCGCGGCATTCGAGCATCACGTTGACGATGGACCGTTACGCTCACTTGGGGCTGATCGACATGACCGCCGGGCTGTCGGCACTCCCGACAATCACGGCTCCCGAATCGCAAACGATGCGAGCCACCGGCACGATGGATGACGCTTCCGATTTTGGTTGCACAAATGGTTGCACACGCCCTGCCGAAATCAACCGTTTTCAACCGATTTCACCTGTTGCAATGAACACAACCGACGATTCTCGCAAAACGCAAGAAACCACGAGAAAACAGCCTGTTTCTCGTGGTTTCACAGAGTACCCCCGGGAGGATTCGAACCTCCAACCTTCGGCTCCGGAGGCCGACGCTCTATCCAATTGAGCTACGGGGGCGAGGACGGGCCTCGGCTTAATGCTCTTTCGCTTTGATCCAGGTCATCATGCGGCGGAGTTGTTTGCCGACCACTTCGAGGGGATGGTTGCGTTCGCGTTTGCGGATGGCTTGGAAGCTGGCTTGGTTGGCTTTGTTCTCCAAGATCCATTCTTTGGCGAACTGGCCGGTTTGGATTTCGGTCAGGATTTTCTTCATCTCAGCCTTGGTCTGGTCGGTGACGATGCGCGGGCCGCGCGTGTAGTCGCCGAACTCGGCGGTGTTCGACACGCTGTAGCGCATGTAGTTCAGGCCGCCTTGATAGAACAGGTCCACGATCAGCTTCAACTCGTGCATGCACTCGAAGTACGCCATCTCCGGCTGATAGCCGGCTTCGACGAGCGTCTCGAATGCGGCTTTCACCAGAGCGCTGACGCCGCCGCAGAGGACGACTTGCTCGCCAAAGAGATCGGTTTCGGTTTCTTCGGCGAAGGTTGTCTCGATGACTCCACCGCGTGTGCCGCCAATGCCTTTGGCGTACGCGAGCGCGAGCTTGCGGGATTCTTCCGAAGCTCCTGGCAACAGCGCGATCAAGCTGGGGACGCCGCCCCCTTTTTCGTACTCGCTACGGACGAGATGGCCGGGGCCTTTCGGGGCGACCAGCGCGGCGTCGTGGCCCGGAGGCGGGATGACTTGGCCGAAGTGAATGTTGAAGCCGTGCGAGCACATCAGCAGCGCGCCCTTCTTGAGGTTCGGGCGAATCTCCGACTTGTAGAGGTCTCCCTGCACTTCGTCGGGCAGCAGGATGTTGACGAGGTCCGCTTGCTTGACGGCATCAACGACCGACATCGGCTTGAAGCCGTGGCTGACGGCGAGGTCATAGTTCGCGCTGCCGGGGCGTTGGCCGATGATCACGTTGCAGCCGCTGTCGCGCAGGTTCTGAGCCTGAGCGTGTCCTTGGCTGCCATAGCCCAGGATGGCGATGGTCTTGTTCTTGAGGAGCGAGAGATCGGCGTCGGCGTCGTAGTAGATGGTGACTGGCATGGTATGTTCTAGGGGTTAGGGGTTGGGGACTAGGGGTTAGAAAAGTGAATAAGGGCAAAGGTTAAAAGAGCCTAATCCCTAGCCCCCAACCCCCTAACCCCTATTCATTCGGAGTCACTTCATGATCGCGTTGCAGAGCGATGCGGCCGGTGCGGACCATTTCGAGAATTCCGAACGGGCGCATCAGTTCGATGAAGGCTTCCAGTTTGCCTTCCTGGCCGGAGATTTCGACCATCACATGCGTCCGGCTGACGTCCACGATTCGGCCGCGAAAAATTTCGACCAGTTCTTTGATCTCGGCACGGTGGTCGTTACCGGTGTTGACCTTCATCAGCATCAGGTCGCGTTCGACGTATTTCTGGTCGGAGAAGTCGATGACTCGAACGACGTTGATGATCTTTTCGAGTTGCTTACGGACTTGATCCAGCACTCGTTCGTCACCTTCGACGACGAACGTAACGCGGGAGTATTCCGGGTTCTCGGTCTCACCGACGGCGAGGCTTTCGATGTTGAACGCGCGCGACGCCAGCATCCCGGAGATGTGTGCCAACACTCCGGGTTGGTTCATCACCAGCGCCGAGAGAACATGCTTCATGGAATCAATCACTTTCAGGAACAGCCCATTCCGTTTGGGTCGGAGGATCAAACACCCTCCCGTAAGCGGAAAGGGGCGGGAGTCTAAGCCCGGTTCGAGCGATTCTCAACGCTTCCGCAGACGAGCTTATCCGCGGTTGTGCTCACAGATTCTGGTCACGACCGCTTCAACGTAGCGGGCCGCTCGGTGCGATCGGCAGTTGATTTCGACATCCAATCGGGCGGAGAACTCGGCCTCCGCAGTTCTGCCAAGCGATCAATCACGTCTCGGCGGTTCTGACGATACCGACGATACCGACGCTCGGCGGCTGCGTATTCGCCGGCCCTGCCAAAGGCCGGCAGCGTGAATCACACGCTGCAGGTCATCGCCACGAGGCCGAGGACGACGAACGGAACCGGAATCCGGATTCATTCCTCTTCAATCAGCATCAGGCGTTCGATCTCCGTGGTTTTGAAGCCCACGGCCATCGGCTGACGGACGCCAGGCAAGACGACCGAGTCATACAACTCGGTGACGAGCGTGCCGTCGATTCGCAGCCACTCGGAGATCGAACCGCTGCGCAGGTCGATGATCTGTAAACCGCATTGCGGCTCGGCACCTTTTTGACTCAGACGATCGTTCAAGGCCAGTCCTTGAAAGGTCAGATGCCGTGGCTTTGAAAGAGTGGCGATCGCGTAGTCGCCATGAAATGTCAGCCCGCGCAGATAGCCGGGACAAAAAGCGATCGGCTCGAAGCGACCGCTCGCGAGATCGACGGTGCCGAACTCGCCGGTGCCGGAATTGAGTACCCACAGCCGGTCGCGATACCAACGCGGCGCGTGCGGCATCGACAGGCCCGTGCAGACCGCTTCCCCCGACGCGACGTCCAGCACGCAACCGCCGTCGTGTCGCTTGTCGCGCCAACCGTCCGCGACGTCCGAGCGACTGACGACCGTCACAAACGCCGGCTGGCCGTCGCGCATCGCCAGGCCGTTCAAGTGACAGCGATCCTCCGGAACCAGAGCACTCAAAAACGGCGGTCGCCACAACGGCTTGAAGTTGGCTCGTTCGCTGAACGTCGCCAGGCAGCCGAACATCGTGTTGACGAAGATCACTCGACCATCCGCGTCGACTCCCATGTCATGCACATCAATGTGCCCGGTCGTGTAGCCAACGCGCGGGATGTAAGCAAAATCGTAACCCCGTCCCACCCACTGCGGTGGTGGCTGTGCTTCGTCGCCGTCAGTCGCGGTCCCTTCGACGGCTCGATACGGAACCGCGTTCGCCGGTGCCTGTTCCATGCGCCAAATCTGATACCGCGAACTCAACCAAATCGTCCGCCCGTCCGGCGACGCGCACATCCCCATGCAGTGGTTGTAAGTTCGCTCGAAGATCGACAGCGCCTGGTCCGCTTCACTGGTCGGCACCGCCGCTCCGCTGGCGGACTTGCGGCCGACCAAAAACAACTTGCCGGTCTGATACGTCGTAAACGCCAGACTGCACCGCTGCTGCTGCAACCAATCCAAGAAGTAACGTGACCCAATCGCATTCAGCCACGGTGGTGCAACGGCCGTGGCCGAACCAGCCGGGTTGGGTTGCCGCAACGTTTCGTCCTGAGCATTGTTCATCAATTGATCTCCGCGTCTCTCAATGAAAATCCACGACTCCGTCTGAGCCACAACATTCACCGCGAATGAAACACCCTACCGACGATGTCGTTTCATTGCCACAAACGGCCGAACTTTAACCAAGACCAACCCACCTTGGAGAAATCAATCGCCGTGGGTTGCTCTGGTCGAGGCGGGCATCCAGCCGGAGTTGAAGAAGCTCGGCTGGGAAATCGGGATGCCGACGATCCACCGTGCCAACGATTTCGCACATCGCGATGAGTTCCGCGAAGCCGTTGAACAAGGCCAAGACGGAGAGAGATCGCCTGCTCGCTGACGAGGCGAAGGCCAAAAAGGAATTGGAGCTGACCGGAAGGCTGCGGCCGAAGCGGTGACAGACCGCGAAGCCTCGCTCGCCTGATCCGGAACCGATGACCGTTGACGCACTCGGCCATCTGACCGCGAAAGCCGATGGCGGTGTTGAGGTTTGCTCCCGTCCAGTGCTTCAGCAGTCCGTGCGACGTGACGACTTTGTTTCCAACGAAGAAGCTCGCGCCGGGAACGTACTCGCGCATCGCCAGAAGTCCCGGACGCTCCAGCCGGTACTGGTCTTCCTCGCGGACATAGGGCTTCGCGTCGGGCTTGTCGGGTTCGGTGACCGCCAGCACGCACAGTCGCAGTAGACCAATGGGAAAGCCGTAGCGTGACAGGAACTGTTCGTCCGCCAGAGCCTCGATGGCGGTCATCTCATGAAACGCCATCGTCTGGTATCGCAGCGCGTTGGCCTGTCGCGGGGCGTTCCCAGTGAATTGGAACGCCCGGTTCAAGAACTCAACGCCTCATTGGCCCTTCATGCCGGGAAACGTTTGCGGATTGCGGTGGCGAGTTTGCCAATCGTTTCGTCGGCTTGTTGGCGGACCTCGATCACATTGTCTCCCGCGTCGAGTGCGGCAAGGTGGTCGTTGATCTTGCCGAGCCACTTGCGACAGCGCTTCTTCAACTCATCACGTTGCTCTGGTGCCAGCGGATCGTGAGTTGCGTTGAGCAGTGTCAGGCAAGCCTGGCGGAAATCTGTCAGGTCGTTTCGCAATTGATCGGGGGTGTCGTGCGGACGTTGACGCCACTCGTCGGCACGGTTGGCAAGGCGGTCGAGATATTGATCGGCCGTAACATCAGCCGCGAACGTCCCCAGACGGTTCCAACCCCAGGCCAGCGGTTGGTGATTTGATTTCGGTAATAACCAGAGTCCGAACGCTGCGAGCACCATCGCCGCAGCCGCGAACACAATTCGCCGGGCGCGACGCGACGAGGCTTTCGTGGAGCACGTTTCCAACGTGCTCGAATGGTTCGATGCCTTGAGCACGTTGGAAACGTGCTCCACATTGGCAGAGAGTCCGAGTTCCGAACGAAGAAGTTGCCAGCCTTGTTGCACGGCGGCGACGAGTTCAGGTTCAACGGTGAGCGACTCCCAATACGTCCCGCCGTCGATCAGCACTCGTTCCTGCAACTCCAAGAGCAAGCCCGGTTGCTTGAGCAGCCGTTGCAATCGCTCACGAGGTAATGCCGACAGCCCGTTCTCCAGAATCGTTGCGAGATCTTCCCCGCAGACTTCGTCCAGAGTGGTCCGAGCCGACGACGAACCGTGAATCACCTCCAGGTCGGCGACCAGTTCTCCCAACTCCAGACCGACGAGATGCTTCCCGAGCCAGCCGGCCAGGAGCTGCGAATCGTCAGGCATGTCGAGGACCGACAGTTTCATGACAACGTCCTTCCGACACAGTCCTGCAACTGAGCTTTCGATCGATGAAAGCGCGTCATCAATGTCGCCGCCGGCACGCCAATCCGTTGACTGATCGTGGCATAGTCCTCGGCTTGCATTCGAACCTCGACCGCTTGGCGGAACTCCGAACTGAGTTTTCCCAAGCAGTCTCGAAACGCCTGCTTGCGATCATCAAATTGAGCGGTCATGTCGAGTTCCTCGCCCGTTGGATCAGCGGGGTCGTGTTCGATCTCAAGGCGTTGTGGCTGGCGTTTCTGCTTCCGCCGATGGTCAATCAACCGGCTGCGAGCAATCGAGAAGACCCAACCCCGAAAGTGACCTCCATCGAACTGCTCGAACCGCCGCTGGACTTCACACCACACCGTTTGCGACACATCTTCGGCATCCTCCCGGCATCCCAGCCGAGCCTTTAGAAACGCCAGCACCGATCGGGCATGCTCTTGATAGAGAACCGCCAGTTTTCGCTCTCGCACGGGATCGTCGTTCGAAACGTCGAACGAATTGGTGACACTGCTCATGTCGCCAAGCTACTGCCGTGCAATCGCTGTCTCAAGCCAGGGGTCAGGCACCGCAGAATTCAAAATTGGCGGGAGGACGCTTTGATTGCGGTTGAACGGTAATTCCACCAATTTTGAATTCTGCGGTGCCTGACCCCCAACCGCGACGGAAGGAAAACGAACGCCGTTCATTTTTCTTCCCGGATTTCTGAAGATCGTGGGAAGAAACCCAGCGGCCGGTCGTTTCCAATGACGTGGAGCACGATTCCATCGTGCTCCCGTTGAGATTGCCGACTCATTTCTTCACCATCTCACACCGTCATCAGTCCGTCACTTGTGGAGGTTGCCCATCATGCGCAGCACCGTCATTCGATTGGCCCTGTTTGCCCTCTTCATCAGCACGCTCAATCGGGCGGGTCCGCGCCCGGCGATACTCTTGATGTTATTGGATTTCGTGTGGTTTGTGAGACAGCCGCGAAGTAGCTTCCTGAAAAGCCAAGTGCCACTGGTATCGGCTTTGTACCAACAGCGGCGATCGACCGTTGACGCGGGGTCCGGGGTCGGGTGTTCGATTTTTCGGAATTGGCGGGGCGAAAGCGTGATCCATGAACCAGCTCGATCCCCGCCAATTTCGAAAAACCGAACACCCGACCCCTGTCCTCTCTCCCCTCCCATCCTGGAGTCCCCGCGATGCCTCGCCGCTTGCGAATCGAGATGCCGGACGGCGTCTATCACGTCCTGAATCGCGGCGTCTTGAAAAGTGATATCGTCATTGACGACGAAGACCGGCACGAATGGTTTCGGCTCTTTAATCGCATCGCCATCCGCTGCGGCTGGCGAGTCTTCGCACACGTTCTGATGACCAACCACTTCCACATCTTCCTGAGACTGACGAGCGCCAATCTCGCCACCGGCATGCACGATCTGCAAAGCGGTTTCGCGACGCTGTTCAACAAACGTCATCAGCGCGACGGGGTTCTGTTCCAAGGCCGATATCAAGCGATGTTGGTCGAATCGGAAAGCCACGCCTGGTCCCTGAGCCGTTATCTGCATCTCAACCCGTGCCGCGCGAACTTGGCTGCGCAGCCGGAAACGTATGCGTGGTCGACCTACCGTTACTTTCTCGATCCCACCGGTGCCCCGCAGTGGCTCGATTGGCGAACGGTCTTATCCGAGTTCGCCGGAACCGAAGCCGCCGCTCGCGTGGCCTATCGTCGCTATGTCCTCCAAGGACTTGGACAGCCCATCGAGAACCCGTTTGAGAAAGCTTACGAAGGAGTGCTACTCGGCAGCCCTCAGTTCGTCGAAGCACATCGTCACCTGATTGAAGATGCCGAGTCCGACGCCGATCGCTTCCGTCGTTCCGCCACACTCGATGACGTCCTCGCGATCGTCGCCGAGGACTTTCAAACAACCGTGGCTGAGATCACTCGCCGAGGCCGACACAGCAACGTGGCTCGCGAAGTCGCCCTATGGCTGGCGCGAGAAACCGTCCGCACGCCGCTGACCGAACTGGCCGCAGCATTCGGCATTTCCAAAAGCACAGCCAGCAGCACGATCACTCAGGCCGAAGCTCGACAGAAGGATTCCGATGACCTGCTCCGACGCTGTGAAACGCTCCGGGGTCGGGTGTTCGGTTTTTCGGAATTGGCGGGGATCGAGTTGGATTTATGAATCACGCTTTCCTCCCGCCAATTTCGAAAAACCGGACACCCGACCCCTCAGGCAAACACGAAACTTTTCAGATTCCGGGAAGATCGCCGTCCCAGCTTCGTTTCCTCAGACAGAACGCAAACAACTTGGCTCAGCATGGTGCTCGGCCAGTCGTTTCGAGAAGGCATTCTGTTTCAGGAGACAGTCCGATGAAGAGTTTCGTCGTGCGAGCGTTGTCCGTGGCCGTGTTGGCCGGTTCCGTGGCTGGGCTGAGTGATGAAGCTCAAGCCTGTAGCAAGAAGGGCTACTACTATTACCAACAGACGTACTACACCCCCGCGCCGCCGGTGGTGTCCCAGACCTCGATCACAGCCGTGGTCGTGACCACCGCGAAACCATCGCTGCCGGAAGTGCCCGCTGGCTCGAACATGCGAATCAAAGTGAACTTCCTTGGCGCTCAGTCCGGCCACGTCTTCTTAAACATCGGCAAGCTGGTGATGGAGTGCAAGGTGCTGGAGTGGAACCCCAGCTACGCCGTGTTCGCTCTGCCTGACCTGGGCCTCTTGGAACCGACCGAAGCCACCATCGACGTCGTCAAGTCCGAGGGTCAAGTTGCCCGGTCAACGAAGGTCACACTGACTCCTACCAAGGACGTGGAAGTCTTCGAGTCCGTGGAGGTCATCCCCCGCGCCGCTCGCAAAGTCGGCCCGCAATTACCCGCTCAAACCGGCGGGTTGCAGGTGGCTCCGACTGCCGCCGTCGCTCCCGCGCCGCCGCGCGAATAAGTCAGACAAAGGAAAAGCAGATACGACCGGGTCAGGTCTCTTTGGAATCAAAGTGACCTGACTCGTTTGTTTGGTGCCGAGCTTCAGCCATTCAAGACTCTGCTCATTGATGATCTCGCACCAATTCCACCACGACTTTCCGTCATCGCAGATTTCCCTCGCAACGGAACGTCGGCAATCGTCGGATCCTCATCGGGGCAGCCGGTCAGAGATCGAATCGTCGCCATCGCTCGGTCCACCAAATTCAACAAACATCGAACGCGCCCGCGACCAACCCAGCGCCGGGCCACTCGCACGAACGGTGTTTCCAGAACCTCACGCACAGAGTGGCCAAGAAACTCCGTGGGGATGTCGGTGTCTTCTGGTTCGAGGAACTCCCGCAGTCCCGTGAATGTAGTGGTCATGTTGCGCCGCAAAGTCTTCAGGCACATCTTTGGCGATTCCCGCCAGCTTCAAGAGATTGAGCAGCGTTGGCTGAGCCTAGGGAGATGCAAAGTCGGGATTGACGTCGTTGGGCGATCGGGCGGGATTTGTTTACAGCGAAGGGAGATCAAATGCGAGACGGCGTTGTGATTGGACGCTCGGCGGAAGGTGCGTTCGGCACCAGGACTTCACCTGTTTGACCGGTGTCTGTGTTAACGCCTCCTGGAGACGCGATGCGGTCCAGGTTCCCAGCATCGCTCCCA
>CAMDPX010000289.1 GCA_945905295.1 Planctomyces sp. SH-PL62
GATTGCTCGATTCCTTGAGGTCGTTCAGCAGAGTCTGCAAGCTCTTATGAAATGCCTTGGCATCAAAGTCTTTCGGAGGAACATTTTCGCCACACTGCAAGACGACGATGTTCGCTTTCCAATCGAGTTGCTTACGAATCTTGGCCGCCTCATAGGTGGCGTACCCCCGCTCGAGGATCTTCGCGATGTTGAGAACGTTTTCGGCAGATTTGGTCCCGTCGACGGGTGTTGGCTCAAGAACCAGCCGACCACCGGTCCGGGCAACAATCGCCGCCGTGAGGAGGTGGACGTAGTCCTTGTCCTGGGCGCTAGCCGCCATGCCCCAGTTGCCAGCCCAGCCAATCTCCGCCTTCGGGCCGTGCAGTGTCAGGCTGTTCCCCAGAAACAGAATACGGTCGGCCTTGAGGGAGCCCAGCATCTGCTGACCAAGCACGTTGGTCTCGCCATGGATGGCCACCAGGGTTAGGCACAGGCTGAGCACGGTGTTTCGGAAGCATGTGGGATTCATTGTTCGACCTGAATAAGTCTTGCCGACTTCGGCCTCTATCGCGCAATCTTGTAGAGGTGCTCGTCGGTCCGTAGATACATGGTACCCGCTGAGAACGCGGGGGTTGCCAGGGTGCGACCAGAAACTTCGTTCTTTCCGAGCACCACGAATTTGCGCCCGGCCTGCACCCACGTCGCCAATCCAGTTTCGCTCAGGAACAACACGGAGTTATTGGCAAAAAGCGGTGACGCCGAATAGTTGCCGCCGAGCCGTTCGGTCCAGTACTGCTCGCCGGTCTTGGCGTTGACGCAGGAGGCGATCCCGCTGTCGGAAACAAAGTACAACTCGTCCCCCACCAGCAACGGCGACGGCGTGCTCGGCGCCCCACGCTTGATCCGCCAAGCAACGTGCGATTCGGTGACGTCCCCTTTGCCGCCGAGCTTGACGGCCATCAGTTCCGGGTGGTCGTAGTCGTGGTTGTAGATGACCAGACCGTGGCCGATCGCTGGCTGCGGCACCACGGACCAACCCGGAGCCAGCACGCGCCACACTTCCTTGCCGCTCGACAAGTCATAGGCGGCGAAGTGGTCAGGCCCCGGAGCCAGCACTTGCGCCTGGCCCTCCACGATCGCGATCGTTGGCGTCACGAACGAGTGGTTGATCCGAGCTTTTACGCCTCGAGGAGTTTTCCAAGCGACTTTTCCCGTTTTGGCATCAATCGCCGCGACGAACGGGTCCTTGCTGCCGTCACAGACCACGACCAACTTCCCGTCGTGCAACACCGGCGAGCCACCGTTGCCATGCATGGGGGGATAATCCAACTCGAAGCAGGTCCATTGCAGCTCACCATCCGCCGCGGCCAGTCGAGCCATCCCCTGTGCTCCGAAGTGGACAAACACCGAACCGTCGCGAACCATCGGCGTCGGACTGGCGTGGCTGTTCTTCGTGTGGATCGCCGGAGCCTTCTCGATCGCTCGCACTTCGCGATCCCAAATGGTCTGCCCCGTCTTGGTATCCAACGCCATCGCCCGCAACGACAACCCTTCGCCGCGCGGCACCGCCGTCGTTATGAACACTTTGCCATCGACAATCACCGGAGAAGACCAGCCCAAACCGGGAACCGGAACTTTCCAGGCCACGTTCTTCGTGTCCGACCACTCCATCGGAGTCTCCGGGCCGACGACGTGCCCGTCCGAGTTCGGGCCACGAAACTGCGGCCAGTCTCCAGCATTCAAATCACCGGCATTCAACACACACAGACAAACCATCACAGCGAGCATCGGCAGGGCACCTCATGTTTGTGAAACGGGATCGCCACCACGGTGAATGATACCGGATCGTTCGAGTTCGTCTTCTCCGCGGCCTCTGTGACTCTGTGGTTTCCTAGGACGGTTTCATTTGAACCACGGAGACACAAAGGCCGCGGAGACAGAGGGGGTCAACCGTGATCGCTCGGCAACGTCTGCCTATCCCGGTCAGGATCCAATGCTGCGAAGTTCTGGATGATCGGTCGCTGCTTCGATCGTCTTGATCGTGGCTTCGACGGCGTTGACTCGGCGGTCGTTGAGTTCACCTTTCGGGAACTCGCCGCGATCGCATTGGGCGTTGAGCTCGGCGATCAGTGCCTTCAGTTCGGGGATCGCGTGCTTGGCGGCGGTGCCGTACTTCGCGATCTCTTTCATGATCTCGCCGGTGCGACTCTCACTGCCGTGCCCCCCTTGCGTCTTCGCCAACAGGATTCCGACCTCGATCCCTTCCTTGAAGTTGTATTTGGTGAGAGCTTTGAAGCCTCCCATACGGATCTCGTTGCCGAACATCGTGTCGGCGGGGCTGGGCGTTTTGACGGCGGCGTAGATATCGGGGGCCAAGGCTTGAACGTCTTCCAGCGACAGCTTGTTTTCGAAATAGCCGCGCAGCGTGGCCCGCGCCATACCGTCCGCATTCGAGGCGATGGCTCGAATTGCTGGATAGAGGAGCTTGGGATCGACTTCTTTGAGAGCATCCGCCATCGGGCCAGCGAAAAGCCCGGCGGCCAACTGGCCGTGAGTCAATTGAATGGGGTCGTCCCAGTGGATCGGCTGGAGCGGCTCTGCCGTCTTCGCAACGGCCTTGAGGATCTCTGGAAGAGCGGATTTCCCTTTGACTCCAATTTTGCGAATCCCCTGTGCCGCCTTGAATCGCAGCCATCGGTCATCGTGTGAGAGCAGCCGAATTAGAACGGGGAGTGCGTCGGTCGTTCTCATCAAGCCGAGCGTTTCGCAGGCACCCTGGCGCAGATGCTTGTCCGGTCCTTCCGCCATCTTGATCAACTCGGGGATCAAGGTCTCCGCGTCGGGACGAGTGACGATTTCTTCCGCCGCCCAGCCTCGCACGATTGGCGACCAGTCGCCAAACGCGGCCATCAATTCCGGAACGGTTTTCGACTTGCGATCCGTATCGAATCGAGCGGAGGTCACGGCCGCCGCGACTTCCACCTTGCTGAGCCGACACGCCGGATTCGCCTGCTTGCCGGTGAGAACGATCTTCTTCAACGGCAGCGAGTAGGTCAGCACATACGTCGCATTGGGGCTCAGGCCGAAGTAGCTGCTCTTGCCGTAGTAAGTGTTGTCGTCGGTCTTGCCCGGTCCGTATTGCTCGCCGCCGTCGTAAGTGAATGAGCCATCGCTGCGACGCACGAGATCGAAGTGCCACGAGGCTTCCTTGAAGAACGCCGCTGCCGCGTCCGGTCCCCCGACGTTCGCCCCGAGCGCACTCCAGAGATAACTGAAGCCCTGCCCGGTGTGGCCGCACTCGCGACTGCGGTAGCTCGCCACGGTCATCTTCGCGAAGAACTGCGCCTCGCTGACCTTGTTGTCTTGCAGACCGAACAGCACGGCGCTCATCGCGCTCTTGCCGTTGTTGTCGTGAAAGGGCCACGGCTCGTGCTCGCCGTAGGGGATCGTCCCTTTGTCCACGAAGTAGCCGAAGAACTTCGCCGCGCGTTCGACAGCGGGATCAATCTCTTCATCCTGCACGCCACACCTCTTGCCGAACACGATCGCCAGATTGGCCGGCAGCCCCGCTTGATTGACCGGACCATACGGCGGGATCGAACCATGCAACTTGCCGTCGGGAGTACGATTGGAATATCCGTGCCCGAACGTGCCATACATGCTCTGCCCCTTGGCCAGCGAGACGGTGATGGCCTTCAAGCCAGGGACCACCTGCTTGTCGCCCGTCGCGAGGAAATACTCAGACAAGAAGAGACCGCGGTAGCCGTTCTCCCAAGACCCCATGCCGATGCGTTCCGACTTGAGAGCATTCGCCGCGATCTCTTGAGCCAGCTTCTGCAAGCGAGGCCGATACTCGTCATTGCCCGTCGCCAGCAGTGCGAGCCCATTGATCGCCCCATGCCAGTTCGCGGGGAGCGGCTCCTTCCCCAAGGCGAGACACGCTTCCTCAAAAATCCTCTTCGACTTCGGGCAGTCATACGGAGCGGTCGCCGAGTACGTCCCCATCACTCGCAGCTTGAGTTGCACTTCCTCCGTCTTTCCCGCGCGCCAACGAGTCAGTTTGAGAATGCCGCCATTGGATTCCTTCTCCGCTTCCTGAATCGCCACCGCAATGCTCTTACGAGCGTCGTCACTGAATGGCTTGCCGCCGACGCCCAGGATCACGTCATCGACTTGCAGGACACCATCCGCCGGAGACTTCGCCCCGACGTGAGTCACCAGAATCTGCCGACTGGCCGCCGTCGTCCGACCTTGCAGTCCATCGAAGTGAGTCGCCGGTTTGGTGTGAATCCAACCGCGCAACCCGGTCGCTCCGAGGTTGTAAGTCAGCTCGCGATTGATCGAGCGATCTTGCGTGAGGTCCGGCGGAGTCTTGCTCGGCTCCGCGGCGACACACAGGTTGCTGACGACAACCACCGCAAGCATGTTGCTGAAGATCAAGCGACAAGAAAGGGACGATGCAGTTTTCATGAGATGTGTAACGATCCTTGAGTTATAGCTCGGTTGGGTTAGTGAAATTGAATTGCGAACAAGTCCGCGTCGCTCATTTCAAATCGCAGACGCACCGGCTTTCCAGCGAGCGTACTGAGATCATCGCCGCTCTTCCATTTGACGATGCGTGCGATGTGGTCGCCCCAGATCGGTTCGCAGTCAGAGAGGGAGAAGCCTGGGAACGGCTTGCCGGCGGCGTCTTGCAGTTCGACGCGCACCTGACCGGCGGCGCTGGTGGCGTAGTTGATCTCCAATTGCTTGCCTGAAAATGTCAGTGGCTTGGTGAGGAACTCGCCGCCTGTCAGCGGAGCATTCACCGATGCGAAGCCATCCAGCCGCAGTGTGTAGCGGCGGCCGCCGGTGAGGAACATCGACATCTCGGTGTCGCTGGTTTGATGGATGCCGATCGCGGCGTAGTTCGCACGGTTGGCCCAACCGTCCTTGCTCAGGCCGGGGCGGATGAAGCTTTGGGTGAACTCGCGGTCGTAGCTGTTGCCGCCGCGCGTCGTCATCAGCAGCACGTCGGTCGCCGCACCGCGCTTGTCCATGAACCGCGTCGGCATCGCGATGTAGATCTGCGGCGCGCGGAAATACGGCTGCGTGCAAGGGGTGTAGAGGTGCTCGTTGGGGAGATTCGCCTGCATCTCCACCAGCGGCGTCCAAGTGATGAAGTCCTGCGACGTCGTCCGGGCGATTCCGCGCATCCCTTTGATGAAACGACGAAAGTAGCAGACGTAGCACTGCTCGCTGTCGCTCCAGAAGGCATAGTTCTGCGAATCGAAGTACTTGCCCCAGTCCTCGGGGACGACCGGTTCGTCACGCAACTTCTTCCAATGAATGCCGTCGGGCGAGACGAACGCCTTCAGTCCGCCGGGGCCGCGTTTGTCGCGAGTCGCCGATTGATGCGGCTGAAACGCGATGCCGCCGAGCGCTTTGTATTTCTGATCCGCTGGCACGCTCGGCTTCGTGTCGATGAACGGCGTGAAGTTGTGATTCACGAGGAACTCGTTCATGAGCACGATGTTCCCAGCGGGAAACGACGGATGCTCAAACAAACCGAGCTTCGGTAGCGACCAATGAATGCCATCTTTGCTCTCGGCATAGAGCGTGACTTCGCCGTCGTGATACGCCTCGATGCCATGAGTTTTCCAAGTGACCTGCGGATCTTTGTCGCCTCGGTAATAGAACTGGTACTTGTCGTTGGCTTTGAGGACTGTCGCATAATGTCCGTGCGGTCGAGCCTCCTTCTCCAGCGGCTCCGCAAGCCGTGGCTCATGCAGCTTGAGCGTTGCGTTCTGGAGATCGCCCACGAGCGTTCGGTCAACAAACAGTTCGCGACGCGAACCGATATTGAGGGGCTCGGCAGCCTGAACCGACACCGCAAAAAGGCAAGTGACGACAAGTGCGATGCTGTGTTTCATGGTGTTCCGTTCGTTGCAGCACTGAGCACGGATTCGAGTGAGCCGCAAGGCGCTAGCCACGGGTGCTGAACGAATCCAGAACCCGCAGCTAGCGCTTTGCGGCTCACAATCCGAATTCTTCGTGTCGATGAGGTGCGTTATTCCAATTTGAGCGAAGCACTCGCGCTGAGCGCCACCTCGCGGATCAGTGATTTCAGTTTGAAGTCTTCGTTTGCCGTCTTACTCAACATCCTGTCGATCGTGAGCGAGTCGGCGGGGCCGAGTTCTCGGGCCAATGCGAACCGCAGCAAGTGAGCAGTGAAGGCTCGGGCGAAGCGTTGGTTCTCTTTCACCAGCGATGCTTTGAACGCGACGACGCCGTCGAACGGATGCGTTCGCAGCAGTGTTCCGCTGGCATCGACCGACTTACCGTTTTCGTACTTGTCGCGCCAGCGGCCGGTGATGTCGAAGTTTTCCATCGCGAAGCCCAGTGGGTCGATCCGCGAATGGCAGCCGGCGCACGATGGGTTCTTGCGATGCGCGGCGAACTTCTCGCGGATCGTCAGGTCCTTCGCCGAGTCGTCCTCGTTCAGCGGCGGGATGTCGTTGGGAGGCGGCGGAGGCGGATCGTTGAAGATCACTTCGATGATCCAAGCGCCGCGAGCAATCGGGTGAGTTCGCTTCGGGCCGGAATTCATGCTCAACATCGCGGCGTTCGTGATGACACCGCCGTAACGCGGGTCGGCTGCCGCCGCGCGCTCGAAGACTGGCGAACGCATCTTGGCTCGCAGGTCGTCCTCGAACCGCTGTTGTGCGTCCTGTTGCACCTTATTCGGATCTTGATTCGGTGGAACCTGTTTCAGGGCAACTCTGGATTGATCGAGCGTCTTGACCAACGCGGCTCGTTTTTCTTTCTGCTCGGGCGTCATGGCCAGCAACAGGTCCGCGTCCGAAACGTATCTGCTGTTGTCACCAGCCGACGCGGCCACTTCTTCGGCGGTCAACGCGCGGTCGTACAAGCGAGCCTTGTCGATACTCACCTTCAGATGCCGGTTGCCACCGGGCGGCAAGTGTCGCAGACCGAAGAGCACCGAGCTTTGGTCCTTGGGAAACGTCGCGGCTCCCTTGCGAAACGGTTTGCCGTAGGGCTTGCCGTCGCGGTACAGCGTCGTCGTGCCGTCGTCCGCGTACGTCATCGCGAGATGTAGTAGCTCGCCGACCTTCGTCTCGGGAGTCGATTCGGGAAAGTCCTCGGTGCGAGCAAAGCCGTTGCTGCCGGAGATCCAATGTCGCGGTTGGCGTTCGCCGATCACGATCGTGTCGAAGAAATCACCGGGGCCTTGAATGCCCATCGCGCCGCCGCCGGATTGATCCAAATTGTGAACCTGGCACCAGACCTCCAAGCTCTTGGCCTTCAACTCGATCGGCAAGCCGGGGCTTTGCAAGTACGCCCGATCGAGGACCGCCATGCCGTCCTTGAATTCAATCTTGCCGTGAGCCGTCAGATCGAGAGAGTGGATCGACTCTTTCAAATCGCCGTTGAATTCCCAAGCGGCGAACGGCTTCAGGTCGACCGGTTTCTTTTCGCTGGCGTCGTTCTTGCGATCGGCCAACAGCTTGGTCTTCACGGGTTCGATCAGCGCGTCGAGGTCCGATTGAGCAGCCTTGATCGCAGCTTCCAGTTGCTGGCGTTGCTCGTCGTTCCGTCGGTTGTCATCCGCGATTTTCTTGAGGTCCACCGGCGGCGGCTTCAACTCAGACGTGTACCACGTTTTCAAGAAGTCGCTTTGATAGCTGAACTGCGGCGCGATGAGGTCCACGATCGGCCGGTCTTCGACGAACACGGCGTCGAACAGCAACAGCGGCTCCAGCAGCATCTGCAAACCGGCCGGGTTGTCTTGGTCGAGCTTGAAGTACTTGTTGATCTGCGGATCGGGCGTCGCGGCGAGCACATTCTCGAGTTGCAGCCACTGCGACGGAAACGTATCCAAGAAGCGTTCGATCTTGGGATCGGCAAGCATCCGCTCGATCGTCCGGTTCAACACGTCGGGCTTGGCGAGTTCGCCGCTCTCGGCCAGCCGCAGCAACTCCTGGTCGGGACAACTGGCCCAGAGGAAATACGACAGGTTCGAGGCGACTTCGAAAGGAGCCTCTTGGCCGTCCTCAGCTCTGGTTCGATACAGGAACATTGGCGAGGACAACACGGCCGACGCGACCTTCTTCATGCTGTCCGTGAACGATAGCCCTTGCTTCATCTTCGCCGTCGCATAGTCCGCGTAGCGATCGAGCGTCTCCGGCTCGACGCGACCGCGAAAGGCGATCGTCAGAAACGGCTTCAGTCTGCGTTTCACTTCGGCTGGCGGGTCTGTCCCGTCGGCAGGTTGCCGAAAGAAGTCGTTCCAGATGCCGACGGTCTGCTCGTTGAAATCCGGGCTTTCGACGATCGACACGCTGAGCCGCAGGAAGGCATCCAACAGCAGCGGCGAGAGCGTCAACTGATTCGCTTGATTGTCGAATCCGTGCTCGGCGCGCAGGTCTTTCGGAAAAGCTTTCACATCGCGCAAACCGGCTTTGGGATTCAGCGAGAGCGACGCGACACGAACCTTGTCCGGCATCTTCTTGGCGGCGGGATGCAGGTAGCTGTCGTGCCGCGTCATCAACTTTTCGGGCAGCTCGAAGACGTCGAGCTTCAACTGGAAGAGGTCTCTCACCGAGTTGTTGTATTGGAACCGATTCAGCCGCCGGATCTGTGACGGCGCTCGCTCTTTGCCGGTGGTCGCATCCCGCAGCATCGTCTTGAGTGTGGCTAACAGACGGGTGCGAGTCTTCTCATCCAATGGTGGCTCACCTTCCGGCGGCATGTCATTGGAATCAACGGCGTCGATCATCTTGTTGATGAGCGCCGGCCGCGCCAGAAACTGAGCCGCCGTCGTGATCGACTTGAAACTGACTTCGCCGCTGACCTTTTCGCCGCCGTGGCATTTGAGGCAGTGTTTTGCAACCAGCGGATTCACGAAGTCGGCAAACTCATCGGCGTGAGATTCCGTCGTGACGAATGAGAACGAGAGCATCAGGAATGACAGAGCGAAAGCTGTTTTGATTCGCATCGACAATGATTTCCTCAACGCGGGGCCCGCTCTCTCCGTTTCCTCTGTGTCTCTGTGTTGAACTCTTAAAACACAGAGGCACAGAGAACACGGAGTTGGTCAAAACATTTCGTTGATCTGGCTACGTCCACAGATCGGACACGATGCCCGTGCTGTCCGCATACGACTCCATCTCCAAGTCCATCAACTGCGCGACCGTCAGCCACAGGTTTGAGTTCAACGTGCCGCTCTTCATCTTGATGTGGCGACCTTGCTTGATCCTGCCCTGAGCCTTGCCGGCGACGATCATTGGCAGATCGTAGAACTGGTGCGTCGCCCCGTCTCCCAGACCCGCGCCGTAGGTGATCAGCGAGTTGTCCAGCATCGTGCTGCCGTCGGACTCTTTGAGTTCCTTCATCCGCCGCAGCAGGTAGGCGTATTGCTGCATGTGGAAGATGTCAATTTTCTGCACGTCCTTGTAACCGTCGCCTTTTTGGTTGTGCGTCATGTTGTGGTGCTGCACCGGCCTGTCGAAGACCCCTTCGTACATGAGCGTCGCATCCCAGCGCTCGGGGCCGATCATGAACGTGCTGACGTTCGTGATCCCCATCTGGAACGCCAGCAGCATGAGGTCGATCTGCAAGCGGATGTAGTCGCCGCGCGGCAGGACTTCGTTCTTGGGAATCTTCACATCCACGCTGGCCAGTAGCTTGCTCATCTTCTCGATGCGAACTTCGATGTCGCGAATCATCTCCATGAAGCGGCCCATCGTTTCGCGGTCATCGCGGGCCAGCTTCTTCGACAGCGTCTTAGCATCCGCCAGCACGAGGTCCGTGACATCAGCGACATGATTCCGGTAACTGTCGCGCAAGAAGAGCCGGTCGTAGAGCTTTTGCGGATCGCGGATCGACGGAGCAATCTTGTCCGGGCCGTACCAGGAAATGTTGTCGAACTCGATCGGCTCTTTGCCGGCCGTGAAGCCGTTGCAACTGATCTCCAGCGTATTGAAGATCGTCGAACGGCCGACCGCATCGCCGATGACCTGGTCCAGAGTTCGCCCATTGGGATGCCGGATCCCTTTCCGCGTGGCCTGTTCGGGCGAAAGACTCGTCAGATAGCACGACGCGCCTTGAGCATGCACGTCCTGGCCATTTTTGTAAGTTCGCTCCAACCCGGTAATCAGCGTGACGTCGTTGGTGTGCTCAGCCAGCGGCTGCATGGTCGAAGTCAGTTCCAGCGGAGCGATGCCCGGCAGGTTGGCGATGCGCCGCTGCTCCTTGGTTTTGTCCGCGTCGAACCCGCCGATGAAGCCCGGCAGTTCCGCGTTCTCCTCACCGGGGAAGAAGCAACGGCGAACGATCCCGTTGGGGATATACATGATGACGAGCTTTTTGCTCGGCTTGGCCGCGATCGTGGCTTTGTCGTCCCCGACCGCCAGCGAATGCAAAAACGGCAACGCCAGCATCGCCCCGTTGGCTTTCATAAACTTTCTGCGGGACAAGTTCACGGAGTCTCTCCTGGTCAAGACATCGAGCACGGGTTGTGAGCGGCAAGGCGCTAGCCGCCGGTCATTTGGCCGTACCGGC